>CAZUFG010000082.1:0-4754 GCA_964618655.1 uncultured Candidatus Bathyarchaeia archaeon
CGTTTCACGGTTCCCTGAACGCCTTTCCCCTTGGTTACGGAGACTACGTCTACGGTTTTTCCTTCCTTGAAAACTTCTGTGACCGAAACAGTCTTTCCCAACAGTTTCTTCGTATATTCAAATTGTTCCTTGACAGAACTCCCGTCAACTTTGATTTCCATGATGTCTGGTTTTTTCTTTGGAACTCCGGTCGGTTTAGGCTGGGTAATAGTTAGAAGACGAAACTCAGTTATCTTGTCCAAGTTTTCTTCCATTTTTTTTAGGCCTTGGTCTGGATTGAATTTTTCTGGCAAAGTAAAGACACGGTTAAGGTCTTTGGGTGGATCTTTCATCCATGTTTCAGTGAGTGTTTGTAAGCCATATTCGTTTTTTGTGTAGGCCCGAACGGCGCAAACGAGGATGGGGGGAGTCTCCACAACTGTGGCTGGGTGAATTACTTCTTTGCCGAGGTTTGGGGAACCGGGCTTGTCTTCTACGAAGAAAACGTGTGTCATTCCAGCCTTATACCCCATAAATCCTAGTAGGGTTGGGCCTTCCTTCACTTTGGGCCAGAAGCGAATTCGGCCAGTCTCACGGGCAGCACGTCCTCTAGGCAAATAGGCTAATGAGCCCCTTTTAGGAGCGTGCTTTTTCCTATGGCCCATTCTTTTGATATCCTTCTTGGCTGTCTTTGTTCTGTTTCGCCTTTGTTCAATAAGAGTGTTGAGTTATAAATGTTGCGAATTTTAAAGAAAGCAGTGCAGATTTCTCTAAATGCCCTTTAGAAGAGCCGTGTTGAGGGAAACTTATTTAAAAAACTATCAATCAATAATTAAGGCAAAGTGATAGGTATGTATAAGAATAAAAATTGTGGAGCTAAGGCGGCGATTTTCTTCGTAGCAATGACTACGTTACTGGTTTCGATGATGCTGATTCCTGCGGGTCACGCCACGGTTGGAGTGAAGGCTGGCGACCAAGGTAAGTATGGCTATGTCTCTGCCTCATGGAATTCAAATATACCTGGGTTAACGGAGATCCCACAAATAAAAGAGTTCAGAGACACGGCATGGATGAGCTTTACAGTGCAGAGTGTTTCTGGCAACACTGTCACCGTCCAATCGACTGGCCAATACAAGAATGGAACACCAATGGCAACTACAACGCTAAGCGGCGATATCGAAACAGGCTCAGGAAATCTCGCTTTCTTCATTATTCCGGCAAACCTTGGTCCAGGGGATACTATCTCCATTTCAGGCCTTTCAGGCATACCATATATGCCCACCGGCCCCATTTCCATAAATGAAACAATCACTTATGCGCGCACAAATAGACCAACAAATCGAATACGATATTATTTCCCTATGCCTGCGCCTACTAGTGGGTCCTTAGACATAAACTTTTACTGGGACAAAGCGACTGGGGTCCTATGTGAATTGTCATTGTCACTGTCAGCGTCAGCTGCGGGCTACTCAGTCTCAATGACAATGCAAACAATGCTCACAGAAACCAATATGTGGTCTGGCGCGATAGCCCCGCCAGGAGCAGGCGGGTTGGGCGACGTCTTTGGACAATGGTGGTTCTGGCTAATCATAGTAGTCGTCATCGTTGGCGCCGTTGGAGGAGTAGTGGTCGTAAGGATGCGGGCAAAGAAAGTGCCTGTGCCACCACCAACGGTGCCTCCACCTCCTCCTCCGCCACCAGCCTAAGAATCCTCTGCTACACTAGCGGCTCGTGAAGAAAACTCTTAAGCCCCCCATGTTTCTTTGTAGATTTTAGTTTCTAGACTGTCAATGAAAGCTTCTAAACCCTTCTTAAACGTCTGACGTCTAGGTATCGAGCTCCTACAGCGATTAACCAGCCGCCGATTATTAGAACCGTGGCTGGAAAGGCTTTAGGGTAATAGTTCAGCAAAATCGTCTCAAGCAATAAGAAGACTCCGGTTGCTAGTGCAGTAGAGGTTAGTCCAGATTTTCTTCCGTATTTTTGCGTCAGTTGAATTCCGAGGAGTCCAAATAGGAAGATGTCACCTAATCCGAGAAGTATTCTCCCTTCAGACGGAAACGTTGGCAGAATGACTGCGACAGGGAACCGTAACGCGAGCAGTTTTTCGCTAGATTCTACCATGAACCCGGTGACTAATACTTGAACTATATCCATAGCGGTCAGTAAGACAACGAAGACAGTCGTGGTTTTCCAAGTAAACAATCCGCCAAGATAGACTGAAATGTAGATAACGAAAATAATGGCGAACAAGTTTACCAGATAAGGATCCCAGATGGGCGTATCTCTGTACAAAAAATATAACTCATTAAACAGAGCTGCGACAAGAACGCCCACATACCATTTGGGCACCACTAAATACGTAAACAAAATCAAGACAACAGAGTAGACGTACAAGTAAAAAAACATTATAGCCGTGCCCAACCAAAAGTGAGTGACTGCGAGAACAGTTACCATGCCGCTCATGGCTATCACTAAAAGGACGACATCTCGAGTTCGGAGTTCCCTGCCCTCAAACAATGATTTAATCTTCTTTTCATACCTTCCGTAGAGAAAGATCACTGCCACGGTGACTAGGAACAGGATTAATGGAAGCGAAACATCCAGTCGCATGCCCTCATATGTGCTGACCGTGGGAAATTTACTTTGCGGTTATTCGTCAGTGAACACGTTGAAAATTGCTAGAGTGGCATACAGCGCTTCTTCAGTTCTAACAGTTTCAGTTCCCTGGTTTGGAATTGTGTTGACCGTGAAGTGCGCAACTTCATCCAGCCTAATTCGTTCATGTGCCAAAATCTCATACAGCCCCTGAGTTGGCGCCCCGAACGCCACTAAAACAGTGTGAGATTTTTTCCAACGCCTCGTTAACTCATCCCTAACCTTGTCGAAAGGAATGCCGAGTCGAGACGTCGCAACTAATAGGTCAAAGGGTCGATTTTTAACCAATTGCCCTAACGGAACATCTGAAACCGTTACACGATAACCCCAGTAGGTTTTGATTTCGTCACGACTGGCTAACACGGCTAAAGGCGTTTCTTCGAGCCCCATGATTTTGACTGTGACTCGAGTATTAAGCTGAAGCCGCATATCTGGAACGAGCACTGGGCGTTCTACACCGATGTCTATGAGCGAACCATTTTTTGTCAATGCCGTGACTACTCCTTCTCGATACTCTCCAACTGATAAGTCTTTGATTCTGTCAGAAAGTGGATGATGCGGCGTGCGCAATGGAGGAAGAATACCAGCATATCTGAGTTCGGGTTCAATCTTAAACAGACGCTTTCGCAAGTATTGAGGCGTCTCCATGTAGGAAAGGACGACGGCGATTAGGTTGGCGTCACGACTTTGATCTACAGTGGACATGTCTGGAAAAACAATGATTTCATCAACACGAAAGATTGCGGCTGCTCGCCCCACCAGCCCAATTTTGAGAGTTTTCTCTCTAAGATGCGGAACATCCGAAACCATGGACGCAGGCACCGCAATAGAAAGCTTCATGGCGTTTTCTTCTCCTTTTCAATTCTGAAATATCTAAGTCAAAGCCTTTAAAACCTCTGAAACAGAAAACATAAAAACAATGACGTAACAATGAAATAACCAACATTACGAGTGGATAAAACATGAACAGTAGCGAAACTAAAGAAGAGAAAGACCCGATAAAGATTCATAGGGAGGGAACCAGCCTATACGACGCTGGAAAGCCTAAAGAGGCTATGGAAAAGTTTCTTGAAGCCTCCGAGCTATATGAAAAGGCGGGCAACTTTTTCGATGCCTCATACGCCTTGTTTAAGGCGGCTGAGTGTGATTTCCTGTTAAAGGACTATAAAACTGCTGTAGAACGCTTCCTGAAGGCAGCCGACATAGCCTTCAGTAAGGGCTATGACCGTTTTGGGGTAAGTGCACTAGAATACGCTCTTGACTGTTATACAGCGCTTGGGAAAAAGAAAAAGGCAACAAACCTGAGGAAGAAGATAAAAGAAATAAAAGAAAAACTTTCAACCATGTAAAATTTTCTTCAAGCAGGCTGAAGGAAAGTTATTTAAAAACTCTTAATCAATAATTAAGGCAAAGTGATAGGCATGTTTGAGAATAAAAAATGCGGAGCTAAAGTGTTTTTCTTCGTAGCAATGGCTACTTTACTGATTTCGATTATGTTGATTCCTGCTGGCAATGCTGCGGTTGGGGTATCGGCTGGTCAATGGGCGAAGTACGGTGACTTTTCAACCTCATATTACCCACCTCCAGAGCCAACAGAAGTAACAGATATAAAAAATACGGAATGGGAAAAGGTTGATATTGTAAGCGTCACTGACAGCAATGTTGAAGTTAGGGTCACTACCCATTACAATAATGACACAGAGAATACATATACACTGACTGAAAATGTAGAAACAGGAAACCTATCTGTCTATATTATTCCCAAAAACCTCGGTCTTGGAGATCCTATTAATGTCACTGTATATGGAGTTCCTCCAGACTATCTCAAAATAAATCAGACAGTCACACGAACCTATGCTGGAGCATCTAGAGAGGTAAACCTACTACAATTAAATTACTCTGGTCTCTTGTCCTCCACGAACGGGAGTTTTTACTGGGACAAAGCGACTGGGATCCTCTGCGAACTCTCATATTCCACGATAGATTATTTCTGGGAAGCGTGGTGGACGATGGCAATGAAGATAGAGGAAACCAACATGTGGTCTGGTGGGATAGCCCCGCCAGCAGGCGGATTAGGCGACATCTTTGGACAATGGTGGTTCTGGCTAATCATAGTC
>CAZUFG010000083.1:0-4730 GCA_964618655.1 uncultured Candidatus Bathyarchaeia archaeon
AGTTCGTCCGTTACTTCTGATAGATTAAAGGATAAATGACTCTTCATTGAATGTAAACTGTCGAGGCGGGGGTACCAGAGCCAGGTCAAATGGGCGGGTCGCGTCTAGCCACGCGCGCTACACTCAAGAACGCTAGAACTGCGCTCATGCGCGCGGATGAGTTATCCCGTGGCGTAGGCCTTTCGTGGGTTCGAATCCCACCCCCCGCACCATTAAGAAATGCCTATCTAAGGATGTTTTGCGGATGTTACGCCTAGGAACCGCTTGGCCAAGTGCGCTTTAAACACGCCTAAAGGCTTTCTAGGCGGCCTACCAGGTCCGTCTTGATAGAAAGCGCCGGCGACGAGCTTATTGATAAACCCTAAATCCGTATTCTCCAACAATGACTCTAGGGTCTCGTACTCTTCTATCGGAATCAACCTCCAATAGAAGAGTACAAGGCTCTAACAAGATAATGTCAAGCCAAAGAATTTAGGGACAAGCTCTCAAATATTCTAGAACCAATATTGGATATTATAGGGCAGTTTAGTTTGTCTTTGCTTAATGGGATACTCGGGTTCTTCTGGTTTCCGATCGCGGATCTTACACTTCAAGACGTGGTTCACATACTGGCTATTGGGTTAATTGTCGACCTGTGTTGGGGTTTTCTCTGTAAACTAGTGATCAACTACGAAAACTTTCGGGTGAGCATGAAGGAGCAGTTATCTGAAAGAAGAAAAGAGTACACGCCCTTCGTGTCGATCATCGTTCCCTGCCACAATAGCGAAGAAGTCATAGAAGACACGATAACGTCTCTGATGTCTCTGGATTATCCCAATATAGAGATCATAGTTGTAGATGATGCGTCCAGCGACAAGACATGCGAGAAAGTCTCCAAGTATGCGGGTGAGGTTACGTTGGTTCGTAGAGCGACGAGCACTGGACGGAAAACAGGAGCGACAAACTTTGGGTTAACATTTGCTAAAGGCGACATTATTCTAGTGATAGATGACGACACAACGGTCGCTCAAGACGCTCTGCGACCATTGGTCAAATCTCTCCAAAGCCCAGATGTTGGCGCCTGTGGTGGAAACGTGCAAGTCAAAGCTCAGAAGCAAAACTTTCTGGCCAAGCTTCAAAGCACCGAATATTTGGCGAGCATGGAGTTGGGTAGGCCTTTTCAGAACTATGTTTACAAGGCTGTTTTTGTTATCTCAGGGTGCTTCGGAGCGTTTAAACGTGACATCCTTGAAAAGATTGGACAGTATGATACTGACATAATAACCGAAGATTTGGATGTCACATGGAAGGTTTACAAGCTCAGAAAACGCGTGCTGTACGTCCGCGACGCGGTGTGCTACACTGATGTTCCCACCAAGGTGAGGGATCTCATCCGTCAGAGAACACGTTGGGATAAGGGGTTGTTCGAAACGTTTTCCAAGCATAGAAACCTGTTTTTGAAGCGGAGGTTCGGGAGTATCGGCATCATTCTACTACCAGAGGCATTGTTTATGGAGGTTATAATGTTTCTTCTCCGGCCGACCTGGTTGGTCACTCTTTGGGTGTTTCACTACTCAATTTTGCAGACACTTCTGCTTACAGTCTATTTCTATGTACTACTAGAGTTCTTTCAGACCTTCACTGCGGGACTGATCTCCAACGAGAGGAAAAACGCTCTAAAAGCCTTTTATGCACCATTAATGTTTTGCTATCGGCAGTTCCTTGGAATAGTGAGGCTGAGGGCAATAATCCTCCATTTGTCAAAAAAGAAAATGAAGTGGTGAGTTATGTTGATTCGTATTCTTTAGGCAAGGGTTTTTTCTCCAGAGGCTTTCGCCATCTTGGTTGAAGCTTAATTGCCTGCATTAGGAAATATAAGGCGATGATCAGTCCCACGTCCTCGATAACGTGATGGGCCGTGTCCGCGATCGCTAGAGATCCAGGTTCACCCTCTAACACCCATTTTGCAAAAAAGATAAAGGACACTAGATAGACGAAGCCAAATGAGAAGAAGAATATTGATAGATTTCTTAGAAGAGCGATTTTTGACCGTTGATATCCTTTCCATGCGCTGTATGTAAGCCAGACTCCGAGAGCCATTGCTATTATGTCAAGAAATAATTGTAGCCAATTGGCCACCTTATTCACCTCCCTGTCTTTTCGACCGTAAACCTCCAAATACTTGTAGCATGCGTTCTTCCGGAGCCTCTACTAGTTCTCCAAATTTCGTTATTATCTTCTCAGCTGCTGCGGGAAGATCGGGAGATTCGACGTAATCTATCCCATAGCTCTCAGCTGCCTTCTTAGCGTCATCGGAGAGGCGTGGTATAGCCGCTAACACTATTCCATACGCTCCTACGTCAATGGCTCTTGCGTATAGTGCAAAAATTTCGTTGGTGGAAACTTCAACTTCAGCGCCCAGCATTTCGATTATTATGCTTGTCTTCACAAAGCCCGCACCCGAAGACGCGACCATGTAAAATGTCTGTTGCAACCCAGACCTGCCCTTGATAAGAGCTGGCGACTCCGCTCTGAAACCTAATTCCGACAGTTTATTGGCGATGTACTTTCGCTGATACAGAGCTTTATTGATTTCTTCTTCTAACCGTGGGGTAATTATATAAGAGTACAGGATGACTTCTATTGCATCGGTTTTGTTTAAGCTTGTCAGATCGTTGGCACAGTACAACTTCTCTACCGGCGTTTGGAAGATGTGCTTACACTCCAAGCATCTATACATCATACCTTGCTTCACATAGTCAACTCCTATCTGCTTCACCTCTTTACCGCACTTTAGGCATTTACCCCCCTTGAACTCTTCTTCTGGACCGACGTAGCCGCATGAAACATGCTCTAGTATAGTGCTCTTAACGATGTTCAATCCGTTACAGTGCGAGCAGTGAAAGCGAAGAATTAGGTTTATTGATCCACATTTGGGGCACCCTAGCTCCCTTCCGTAAAACCCGCGCTCCATCAAGCCTTTTTCAGCTAGCATTTCGAGCTCTTCTCTGGCATTCTTCGTAAAATACTCTTCCGCCAACGAGTATCTATAGCCCATCATCGTTGAAGGAGCGCGTTCAGGAGTTACCCTCTTGTCTGTAGTCTGCAAAAGTCGTTCAGTAAACTTCACCAACTTGACATTCTTGACGAATTCACTCAGTTCTCTGGACAAAACGCTGTTTTCCACCACATGTTCTTCTTGATATTAGTACTTAAGTTTCCAGCTTTATAGGTTACACTAATTCGATTATCCACACGCAACAAAAGCTCTGCGTCAACCTCCCGAGTGAGTTGCATATTCTTGTCCTTATCTGTCGCTTATCGTAGCAAGTAACAGAAAGAGAATACTCGATTCAATAAGCCCCAGAACTCACCATTCCGACAATAAATCCAAGCCGTGCACCCCTGAGGCCGACTAACATTCTGTGAAAAAATGAACCTGCAATTCCAGAACCAAATCTGGCAAAAACGTCCCGCGCTTCACCTGCATCAGGATTTCGTTGGTTCAAAACGTGAATTGTCAACTAACCCCCCGCACCACGTAGCTTCTAGCTCAATTCGATGTCGTTTTAGGTAATTTCGATGATCTATTCTACGTCGAATCCCATCCATTGGTTCTAAATCTCTTGAGGAAGTAAATGATATTTGAGGTTGATGTTGACTGTTGCAACGGCATAAGAGATACTTTAACAAATTCAATGAAGGTGTGAAATGTTGGTGAAAAAGGCTTCAACTTCCCGACTCGATGATCCTGTCTACCGAACGTGCTTGGAGTCTGTGCCGATTTGTTGCGTCGACCTGGTAGTTCACCAGGGCAAAAAACTCTGGCTCTTTAAGAGGACGAAATGGCCAGTTAAGGGGAAATTTTGGTTTCCTGGCGGCAGGATATTGAGGGGTGGGAAGCCAGATAGAGAAGCGTTGAGGATAGCGAAGAAGGAGACTGGGATGGACGTGAAAATGGAGAAGGTTATCGGGGCATACAGTACCATCTTTAGAAAGGGGCATTTCGTTAGTGGTGATTTCGTTAGGAACGAGCATATAATCACGCTGTGCTATCTAGTCACTCCTCGAACTGGAAGACTCAAAGACGTGAAGCTGGACGAACAGGCTAGCAAAGTCGAGGCATTCGATAAAGTGGATAAGAATTGGCACTTTACGGTTTGACGTGCCAGCGGTGAGGAGTGGGGTGAGTTTCCTTAGTCGGTTTGGAGTTACGTCAGTTTATCTTAATTTCATACCAATTCAGATTTCTTGCTCGTTGAGGTCCTCCAATACGTTATTCCCAGATCGATTTCCCGAATCCCTAAAACTCGCACTTGACACGTATGTCTGATGGTGAGCCCCCGGCGGCCACGCCATTTCATATACACACAATTCCTTCCTTCATGCTAGGTGATGAATCCCCTAAGACCCCTCTTTGTTTTGCGGTCTGCTCACAAATGGCTGCTCAGCCGAAAGAGGCAGAAAGGCTAGGAATAGACCTAAAGACTTGGGACAGCTGCAAAAGCCGCTGAGATCGCCTTCTGAGACAATGTCGCACTGACACACACCCCCGCCCCATTTTTTTCCCAGAGCCCTTGGGGGGAGGGGGTATATCCATGATACGGATGCGCATGGGCAAAGTTGAGTTAGGATTTGCTGCTCTACAGCACACTTCAGAGATCCGGTTGCTGATTGCGGTTTTGAATAGTGCTGCACATTTGCCACACGTATGCTGTACGCGTCCGAATTATGGCGTGTTGTGAAATATA
>CAZUFG010000084.1:0-4696 GCA_964618655.1 uncultured Candidatus Bathyarchaeia archaeon
CTTCCAAATCGCACGCTGACCGTGCAGTTTTCGTCACCGACGTCATCTGGAGGCATGTATGTTGTTGTTGTTACATTGAGACATTTGGCTTTGAGATCGAAATCGCCTATATAAAATGAGTGAGCCCGTATTACGACTTTGATTATCCAAATGTCTACATAATTTACGAGTATGCCAGTGACATTGATGACAGAGGTTCTCATAGCTCGAACCCTATAACCTAGAGTAATGTTGACACAGTCCCAACTCTGCGCAATGAGGGCTCTGCCATAGCTTTCCATGCTTCCAGTGACCAAGAGACTTTCATCTCCCAAAATGTATGACTTATACCCTTCTCCAAAATTGGCGTACTTAGTTTTTGTAGAGTATCTCACGAGACCTGTTGAGTACTGAGTCGTGTTACTAAAAGCGCCAACACTAACATTCACGATAAGAGGGTCGGTGCACGGCATCAGTTCAAGTTGACCATAATTAAGGGTGAAACGAGCTGACTGAACTGCTTTGGGCTTCCAGGCAGTGTTCTCGAAGGCGTCGTTGAAAGCCAGAACAGACTTTTTTGCAGTATTAAATTCGGTTGCACCTCTTTGCTGCTCCAAAACTTGATACGCATAGACAGAAGCCACAATGACAAGGATGATAGTGCATGCGGTCATAATAACAGCCGAAATCGTATATGAAACGCCGAGTTTGCCAGACAGAAATGGGAAGTGTATCCTTTTCATACGCTCACCATGACTGTTATTGCGGTCCCGCCTTGCCCGCCATCATTGGAACAAACTTAGACGCTATGAACGCCAGTAGAACGAGCAATGCTGAGTGCTTGAACCCAGCCGATACAGCTTCCTCACTGATTTTGCCAGCCACCAACCCGATGAGGTAACAGTGAACAATCACTGAAACCGTGAAAATAATGGTCAGAGACTGTAGATCGATCTTAACAGCTCCTATCACCATCGTCTGTGAGGTAAAAACAAGAGTCATGAGAGTTGTCGCCACCAGCAGAATTGCAGCGAAATACGGCACGAATATATAGGGGCGAACACTCATTTTTTTCTCCTTCTCTACCTCTTGGGTTAGCGTGTTGAACCTCGCAAGCGACTCAATCATAGGAATGGTTCCGCCACCCACATCGATTGTTTCAACAAGCAAGAACATGACAATCTGAGTCATCCAACTCTTGGTTCGCTTAACAAAATCTGTGAAAACCCGTCTCACCGGGATTCCCCAAGAAAGCTGAGACGCTATCTTTTCCAACTCTGGACTGAAAGCGCCATAATCACGCTTTGAAAGGCTTTCGATACACTTTTCTGGGGATAAGCCTGTTTTCCTAGTTTCTGTTAGATCACGAAGGAATAGGGTTACTCCTCGCTCGGTACCCAATTTTTTCCTCGAAATACTACCCTGAATAAGCGCTGGAGGAGCAGCAGAAATAAACAATGAAATGGCGACTGCGGTTGGCAAATCAACAACGTTATGGAGGAACGAGATTTGGACCATTCCAACGAAGTCGGTGAGTAAGAAGAAAACCAAGACGGCTACTAACGTAGAAACGGCGAATACTTTGTATGGTCGCCAGTCAGTAACAGGAGTTTTGGGTTGCATGCTGTGGGCAAGGTAAATGAAAACAACTGAAAGTAGCGGAGTGAAGACATACGTATACAACATCATACTGGAGTACGAAGCAATGCCAGTGCTGTAAATTGCATCAATGCTGAATAGGATGTAGAAGCAGAGAGACATGAGGACCATAATAATTATGAAAGTCTCCAAGAGCATTCCGAGACGTTCGGCCGCGATCTTCACCCTCGCGGACCTCGTTCTAAAAATGTCCTGCGACTTCGTTTCAAGGAAATGCGTGACATCGCCGCCAATAATAACCGTCGAGGCGTATCCTGAAACAAAGTCTCTAAAGACATCCAGCGGATTTTTCTGGGCAGCAGTGTTCATAGCAGTTAGCGGGTCCATTCCAAATATTTCGACATCTTTAACGAGGTCTCTCGACTCCTTTCGTGTCGCGGGCAGTAAATCAACGTCTGAGAGTCGCTTGAAACTCATGTAAGGCGGTATTCCTCCCGAAGCCATAACTGTAATGTACGTCGCCGAGAATGGAATCTCCCTTTCCAGGGCGCTGGCTCTTTCGCCAGCCATTGACATCGGCATAACAAGAAACCCAATCATAACAAAGACGGGTATGGGCACCAAGAATATGAGGGGAAGAAATCTGTAAAAATATAGGAGGACTAGTGCCGCAACTGTGACTGGAACGGTTAGCAACGCTGTGAAAAACATTAAAGAAACGTATGTTCTGGGATACATTTTGATCCCAGCCTTTTCTACGTAGTCTTTGAATTCGAAGACGTTAGCTAAAAATTTGGGGGACACCTGCCCAAAGATGCGGTATGCCCAGCCTTCGAGGCTACTTAATATGGGCAACTGCTTCTACCTCTCTCGCGTAAAGTTCTTCTGGTCGAGTATAGTATTCGGTTATGATGGTTGCGACGTCTTTGTAGCTTCTTATGTTCCGCTCTCGCATCCATTCTAGCACGTTTTTGCGACGTTGTATTTCCTCGATTAGTTCTTTTTGGCTTAGGCCTAGGCGTTCGGATAGGGCTGGAAGAAATACTCCTTTTTCTATTGTGGAACTATATTGGTCTTTGATGGGGCGCCACTTGAAAGTGTTTCGATAGTCTTCGTAGCCAGCAACCTCATCTACAGAAACCATTCGTCTATACGCTTTTAATTCGCCTGCTTCGGGTAGGTGAACCCTCTGAACTGTTGCAACTATGTTTAAGAGGGGTATGTATGCAGGCGCTATGTCCAGAGGCTTTTGAGTTAGACGCTTGACCGCTGAGTCAATGTTTTCTGCGTGCATGGTGCACATGCCTCCGTGGCCTGTGGCCAACGCCTGAAAGAGGACGTAGGCTTCACTTCCTCGGATTTCACCCACGATTAAGATGTCTGGACGGTGTCTCATGGCGGTTTTAACCAAGTCGAAGAGGGATATTTCGCCTGTTTGAGCTTCTCCGAGGCCGTAGCTTCTTCTTGCGATTAATGAGACCCAGTTTTCTTGTGGTAGGTTTAGTTCGGCAGTTTCTTCGATTGTGATGAGTTTGCTTCCAGGTTTGATTAGGCAGGCTAGGGCGTTTAGTGCAGTCGTTTTTCCGGCTGCGGTTCCGCCTAACACCATTACTGAAGCTCTGTTTTCTAGGCACAACCAGAAATAGGCAGCTAATTCTTCCGATAGGGTTCCTAGGTTGATTAGGTCGATGATGGAGTATGGGTCTTCTCTGAATTTTCGTATGGTGAATGCTGTTCCGAATGGTGTTACTTCTCGTCTATAACAGACTGCCAGCCTGTGTTTGCCTGGTAGGGAAGCGTCTACGATTGGAAAGGCGGAGCTGACGTGTTTTCCTGCCATGTGGACTAGTTTGACTACAGAGTCGTCGACTTCTTCGTCTTCGAGAAAATCAAGGTTGGTTTCGAGGTTTTCATACTTTCTATGCCAAATGTAGACAGGTTTTTTGACTCCGTCGCAGCTTATATCTTCAATATTTGGGTCTCGCATAATTGGGTCGATTCTTCCGAATCCAACCAGGTCTCGTTCAGCGAAGTACAGGATTTTTGACCATGACACATCGGGTAGCCAACCCAAGCTGATGCGGTATTTGTCGACTATTTTGCGTGCTTCTGTGTCGAAGAATTTTCTTGGGTCTTCGATTTCTTCTTTTGGTGAGCGGATTTCGGCGAGTAGGATTTCTTGGATTTGGTTGTATATGCCTTGTTCTAGGATGTCGAGTTGGAGTTCGTCGAGGACGTATTTGTATTCGCCTGTTAGTGGGTTTTGAGCGATGACGATGTGGGCGAATGGTTCGTTTATGGGATAGCGCTCAATTATGCGGTAGCCTTTTGGTAGAGGCTTTAGTGGGGCTGGCGGGATAGCTTCTATTAAGTGTTTTTTTCGGATTAGTTGGAAGAGTTTTATTTCGGTTAGGGATTGTCTGAGTTTTTGTATTGAGTTTTTTAGCCTTTGCTTTATTTTTGGCATTTGCTTCTCCTATTGTGTAGATGTAGTCTTGGGTCGTATTAAGTATTGTGTCTTACGAAAGTATAGTATTGCTCTATCACTGAGGCTAGGCTACGAGTTCGTCTTCAGTCGAGGTGAGTTAGGCTTTAAATATGGTAAAGTATTTTACATTTGTAGTGAACCATGTTTTTGGTTTGAGGACGGTGCGGTTTAGGGGTTGGGCGTGGTTAAGCCGACTGAAATGACTGTAAGGGATTTGTTGCAGGAGGAGTTGAGGAGGAGAGGCGTAACGGTTGTTCCAGAGTTTAGTGTTTCTACGCCTGCTGGTGTTTTGAAGCCCGACATTCTGTTGAAAAATGGGGCGCAGTATGTTGTTGAGACTAAGTTGGGTGCTGAAACGAAGCTGCTTGAAGCGATGGCGAAATTGTATGATTATTCTAAATATGTTACGGAAGCCAAAGGGGCATTTGCTGTTCTGTTTCCAGAAGAATTACGTAGACCATGGCCTCATGAGGTTTGGATGCGGATTGCTGTTGATCCAAAGTTGCAGTGTAGCGTTATTGCTATTTTTAAGGATTTGAGACCAAGTCAGCCGTTTAAGGGAAATTTGTCGGAAATCGCTGACTGGATGGCTGGGCATGTTCTTAGGGCGCCTGTTGTTGAGGCTGATAC
>CAZUFG010000085.1:0-4615 GCA_964618655.1 uncultured Candidatus Bathyarchaeia archaeon
AAAGAAACTGCCCCTCAACCTCGAAGGACTAGCGGTTTTCCACTGCGGACCCATCGTCAAGAAAGAAGACGACAAATGGATTATAGTTGCGGCTGGTCCGACCACGAGCACGCGTATGGACCTTTTTGAAGACGAGTTCATCAAGAACTTCAAAGTGCGTGTGGTGATAGGAAAAGGCGGGATGGGCAAAAAAACCACCGACGCCATGAAACAGTATGGAGCCGTCTACGGAGCCTTCACTGGCGGAGCCGCTGTTCTCGCGGCAAAAGCCGTGAAGAATGTGAAGACTGTGGAGTGGTATGACCTAGGAATGCCAGAAGCCATGTGGGTTATGGAAGCCCAAGATTTCGGTCCATTAGCCGTAGCCATCGACTCCCATGGAAACAACCTCTTCGAGAACGTGGCGAAGAAGGTAGAAGAGAACAAACAGAAAATATACGAAAAAATACTAAAATAGCGTAGTCTAGGCAGACTGGATGCTTCTTAATAAATTGAGTACTCCAGCTGCTTCAGCCCTCTTCTGGAGATATTTCAAGTCCAACTTATTCTTTTGAAGAACAAGAACACTTTTAACATCTTCTTCATCTGTGGCTCCTCTATCAGGTCTGGCGAGCTTGTTTACGATGAAATCTTCAGGCGAGATTATCCAAGCTTTAAAGCTTGCCGATAGAGAGACTTTGCGTCTTCTTTCCAGAGTTTCTTCGTCGAAAACTATGCCGTCAGGTTTGAACCATATTTCTATTTCGATTTTTTCTATCCTATCCACCACAACCATCATTGGATTTTGGGCAGAATTGCTACCAACGCTTGGTTCAAAGGCATTTGCTTTTAGCAGATGTATGAATGCTTCTCTTTCCTTGTTGTTTCTTATTGGAACAGATATGTCGATGTCTACAGTGGCTTTAATTCTCCCATAATACGGAAGCGCATAGCCTCCAATAATCATGTAGTCGATGCCCTCATGTTCAAGGAGATTAAGAAGCCTCTGAAGAGACCTTAAGATAGTGGGCAATGTTGTTCAACTCCATAAAAAGTGCGAATGGAGAGTGACCTTCTTCGATAAGTCTTCTCGTATACAGAGCGTCATCTACAGCGTGCTTCAAATCGTTTTTTCGGGCTTTCAGAGATTTAGACTTCAATTTCTCAAATGCTTCCAGAAACTCACAACCAAGAGCTGTAGGTTTTATTGTTTTCTTTGGCCTGCCTCGTCTGGAATATCTGTTTTCTAGACTGATTAAGCCTTCTTCACTCATCTTCTCTAAAAGTGCCACCGTGCTAGAAGTTCTTATATCTAATTCTTGCACCACTTCTTTGACTCCACAGAGACATGAACTGACAATTTTAAGAATTTTTGATCTAGCGTCCACGGACATTTATTTCCCTAGGGAAATTTATTCCGTGAGGGATATTTAAACATATCTAATAAAATGCATTAGTATCTTGAAGGCAAATATCCAAGGAAAAATGCGAAGGATGGATGAATTGCTGTCTCCTTGCACAATGAGCTACAAAATGGATCTGCTCTTTTCTGCTGATTTAGCAGAAGATTTATCAAATGCCTATAGCTTAATCGAGTCTTCATCATTAAGCAAAAATGGATGGGAGTGATGAGTAACCTTGTCTTATGAAACTGTTGACACTGATGTCTTAGTCATCGGCGCTGGCGGGGCTGGAAGCAGAGCCGCCATAGAAGCAGCAAAATACAATTTAAACGTCACGTTGTTAAGCAAAGAACTACTCGGCAAAGCACACACATGCATGGCTGAAGGCGGCTACAACGCAGCCCTGGCGAACGTCGACCCAGCCGACAATTGGGAAGTCCACTTTAAGGACACAGTCGTAGGCGGAGCCTACATCAACAACCAGAAAGTCGTCGAAATCTTAGTCAAAGAGGCTACAGAACGCATACTGGACCTCGAAGAATACGGCGCCATATTCGACCGAACACCCGAGGGAAAGATTATGCAACGACCGTTCGGGAAACAAACCTACCGCAGAACCTGCTACGCCGCAGACAGGACAGGACACGAACTCATGGCAACGCTTGTCGAAGAAGTCAGGCGCCGAGACATAACCGTGCTCGACGAAATCTTCGTCACAAACCTCTTGATGGCAGACAACAGAGTTGCGGGAGCAGTTGGAATCGACTACAAAACAGGCGACTTTCTCGTTTTTAGGGCTAAAGCGGTTGTGCTTGCCAGCGGCGGGGCTGGACGACTCTACAGGATAACGACTAATGCGGCGCAAGACACGGGTGACGGATATGCCATGGGCTACCGTGTAGGTGCCAGTCTCATCGACATGGAGATGGTGCAGTTCCACCCCACAGGCATGGTTTATCCTGAATCCCATCGCGGACAACTCGTCACTGAAGGCGTTAGAGGCGAGGGAGGAATCCTTCGTAACACAAAGGGCGAGCGGTTTATGCAAAGATACGAGCCTAAACTTCTCGAGTTGGCAGGAAGAGACGTAGTGGCACGGTCTATCGCCACTGAGATTCTAGAAGGAAGAGGGACCAAACACGGAGGCGTCTACCTAGACGTGTCTCACCTGCCCGCCAACATAATCGAGGAACGTCTTCCCACCATGTTTAAGCAGTTTCTTGACGTGGGAGTGGACATGCGAAAGGAACCCATGGAAGTAGCTCCAACAGCACACCATTTCATGGGCGGACTTCAAATCAACGAAAACGCAGAAACAAACATTAACGGATTGTACGCCGCAGGAGAAATTGCAGGCGGAGTCCACGGAGGAAACCGCCTTGGAGGAAACGCCCTCGCAGACACGCAAGTCTTTGGTAGAAGAGCCGGAGAAAACGCGGCAAAACTCGCAATAAAGAATGGTGAGCCTCCCATAAATCGAAGGTGGATAGAGCAGGAAATAAAAAGAGTGAACCTTTTCCTGAAAAGGAAAGAAGGAACAAGACCTGTTGAAGTCAAAAACAGGCTTATCAGCCTCATGTGGGACAAGGTGGGCATTTTTAGAACTGGAAAAGAACTTCAAGAGGCTGTTCTCGAAATTGAGCAGATAAAGAAGAAAGAACTCCCACGACTCTGCGTGACAGACAAACGAACCAGATACAACAAAGAATGGATCGAGGCGCTGGAAATAGAAAACCTGCTTCTCGTGGCTGAGATGGTTGCGAAGGCTGCAGTCATGCGAGAGGAAAGTCGAGGAGCACACTCCCGAAGAGACTACCCAAAAACCGACAACAAAAACTGGTTCGTAAACATCCAGATACAACAAGAAAGAGGCGAGATGGCGTTCAAGAAGATTCCAGTGACCGTGACCACTCTGAAGCCGGAGGGCGTATAAATGAAAGAAGTCATTCAAGCCAAGGTTTTCAGGTACAACCCAGACGTGGATAAGGCTGGGCGCTACGAAACCTACGAGGTTCCCTACGTCGACGGAATGGTGGTGCTAGACGTACTCCATTATATATATGAAAAGTGCGACGGCTCCTTCGCCTACCGTTGGGCTTGCCGAGCAGGACAATGCGGCTCCTGCACCGTAATAATCAACGGCAAGCCAAGAGTAGCTTGCAGAACAGCCGTAGAGAAAGGCAAGCCGTTAACAATCACGCCTCTCCTGCAGTTTCCAGTCGTAAAAGACTTGGTCGTAAATCTAGATAGAGGCTGGCGACGAATCCAGCGAATACGACCCTACGTAGAGAGGATAAAGCCTGCCACACGACCAGAGATCATTCAAAAAAGCGACATCGAACCAGTGAAGGCGGTTCGAGAGTGCATCGAGTGTTGGGCTTGCGTTTCCGCCTGCCCAGTCGTGGAGGATGCTTGGCAAGAGTTTGCGGGTCCGCTCAGTCATCGTCAGTTGGCGCGGCTTGAGTTTGACAAACGAGACGTAGAAGACCGTGTGAAAATGGCATTCATCGAGGGCTTATACGACTGCACCACATGCCGGACCTGCGTGGAAGTTTGCCCAAAAGAAATCGACATCCCGAAAAAGGCTATTGAAAAAATGAGAGCCATAGCGGTTCAGTCTGGACTGGGCCCGCTTGAGGGACAGATTCCATTCGTTGAAGGCATAAAGAAAACGGGACGTTCCGTGGAGAAACAGACACGCCCGTTGCTGGAGCAAGTGCCCGACGTGGTAGAAGTGCCCAACCCAATTGACGAGGTGGCGTTTTTCACAGGCTGCCTAATCGATTATAGGCTGCAGTCCATTGGACTAAACACGATTGAGGTGCTGAAACGAAACCGAGTGAAGGTTCACATTCCTAAGGCTCAGAGTTCGTGTGCTTCGCCTGCCTTCAGGACTGGAGTTCTCGACGTAGCCTACGAGCAGGTGAAGAAGAACGTGGAATTATTCGAAAAACTCGGAGTCAAGAAAGTCGTGGCAGGTTGTGCTGGATGCACGTTAACTATGAAGACCGACTTTCCATCAGTCATGATGGAGACGCGAAAGGAGAAGCCGAGGTATCGGGTTTACGACTTCTGCGAATACCTCGTTCATGAGATAGGCCTAGAAAAAATGAACACTAAAGACTTGAAGGAAGTGAAGATGACTGTCACTTATCATGATCCATGCCATCTTAACAGGGGTCAAGGAATACATGATGAGCCGAGACAGCTGATACAGCTAATCCCTGGCATTA
>CAZUFG010000086.1:0-4486 GCA_964618655.1 uncultured Candidatus Bathyarchaeia archaeon
CCGGGTTCAAATCCCGGCCAGGGCGCCAATCCGAAAAAAAGACTATACTACTTGATTTCGCTAAAGTTCAATGAATTTTATTCGCAACTCTTTATCACAAATTACTAAGCACCTATTAGAGACAATTTCCCAACTCTTTTTCCACAACGGTTCTTGTGTAAAAATCACCATTTGGTTATCTTTTGCATACATTAATCCATAGAAATCTGCATTTTTCGCTTCAGAAAAATCCCTGTAGGCATAGATGCGGGTTCCGTCGGACAAAAGAAACGTTAGAGAGGAATACCGGTAAGCACGCCTAATGTCAGAGACCACTCGGCCTACCGCATCTTTAACTCCACCGTCGCTGTTTTCAATTTCTCTAACTAACAATCGCAAAAAACGTTTGCTGTCAGTCGCATCCTTTGCCTCACCCTCAACACTTACATTAAAGTCATATATAGTGCCGTTATGGACGAAACACCATTTTCCAATGATAAAGGGCAATGTGTTTTCTAAAGCAATCCTTCCAACGGAACGCTTCCTTAGATGCGCTAACAAAACTCCAGAAATACCTAATTCATCAATTCGTTTTAAAGCCGAATCATACCTTTCATCTTCCAAGGCATTTTTGGGCCGTCGGTCCAAGTACTTCGGCGCCCCGTCGTCAAAATAGGCTATCCCCCATCCATCCTTATGTCCTGGCTTCATTCCATTTGGAATCTTTCCTTTTTCTGCGAGTATTCGAAAATCTCTTAGATACATGGATGGAGTGGGCTCTCTACTGACTATTCCAAGCATTCTACACATTCATGATACCCTCATTTTCTGATTGTGTGGCGGGCCCGCCGGGAATTGAACCCGGGACCCTCGGGTTAAAAGCCCGATGCTTTAGACGCCATCTGGACTCTGTCCTTACTGAGCTACGGGCCCTCGTATCTCCAGAATCCAAGCTTAAATTAAGACTTTTTGGTATGTGTAGGGGCAGGCCCCTCGTCGAGGGAAAAGAAGAGAAGGCGTTTCGTCAACCTAAGCCTAATATGTCCATTCCTTGATATTTTATCTGAAAAACAATGACTCTGAAGAAGCTTTTAGAGAGTCTACTTGAAGAAAAGGCTCCTGGACCCAGCCCATCATTCTCCATCTTTCACCTAATAAAGGCGTTGGAGCTGATTGCGAAAACAGGCCCAATAGGTCGAGGAAAGATTTCCCAAGAACTAAAAACGGGAGAAGGCGCTACCCGCACCTTAATTGAACGCCTAAAAGACGCAGGACTGGTCGCCATAACTAAACCTGGGTGTTCACTCACGAAAAAGGGAGACGAAGTCTGGAACGACTTCAAGTCAGTTTTTCCGCAAAAAATTAGACTAGAAGAGATTGACTTGACGCTGGCTCCATACAACACAGCGGTGCAAATTAAAAACCGCGGAGAAAAGGTAAAGGCCGGGGTGGAACAACGGGATGCAGCAATCATGAGCGGAGCAAAGGGGGCAACCACTCTTATTTTCAGAAACAAAAAGTTAGTCTTGCCCACGATAAGCGAAAATGTGGCTCAAGACTTTCCACTCACTCATCGTCAAATCAGTAAACTGCTAAAGTTAGAAGAGAACGATGTGGTTGTTATTGCAAGCGCAGACTCTTGGGAGAGGGCGGAATACGGAGCCCTAGCAGCTGCCTGGACTCTCATCCAAGGTGCGGCTACGATTAAAACGTGATTTTTTCTCCTCCAGCAAAGATACGCTCCAGCATAGCGTTCAAATTAATGAACCCCTCGTTGGTCTTTGATGAGACAGGTGTCAAAAGGAACTTTAGTCCAAGCCGGTAGATGGCATGTATCATGTCACGGCTGAGTAGACGTCTTGTTCCACTCAATTTTTCTTCAATTGCGGCTTCTAAGGCGGCTGGGTTGGCAGACCAGTCTACGATTTGGTTCAAGTCTTCGGGTGGGATGAGGTCGGATTTTGACAAAACGTGAGTCTGCGGAACGAAGAAACGGTTGTAAACTGCGGCGGAAAGAAACAGGTTTGAAACGTAGTTGAGGGGGTTCGCTGAAAAAACCGAATCGAATAGGTATATGATGGCTTTGGGTTCTTTCGTCAACTCGCTTGTGATGTAAGGTCCACTGGCCCTGAAAGCAAACAGCTCCATTTGGCCGGGCGTATCTATCAGAACCATGTCGGGCCCGATTTCTTCAATTTCGCGTCCAAGCCTTTCTGCCTCTTCCGCGATTAGGTCGGCTGCCATCACGAGGGCGCCGTTGGGTCCCAGCCCATACTTCTCCATGAGTTCCTCAATCTTAATGTGGTCACGCACATCGATTTCAGGCGTATATGGTAAGGTGAAGGCTCCAGGGTCCAAGTTCATGGTTATCACGTTTTGCTTTTGGATTTTCAGCCAGTCGTTAAATGAGGCTGTTAAGAGGGATTTTCCTGAACCCGCGGTGCCAATAATGAAAACAATAAACACTTCCTAAACCCCACTAAGGCGTAATCTATGTTGACTTTAATGAAAATCGTATGCTTGCTTATTTGTTTTTGTAGGCTGCTCGGGACCCGGATTTCCAATCATCTTGGCTTCAGTGTCTAGCCTCGCCTCATCGCAACCATTACAAAACTATGAGCGAAAGGCAGAAAGGTTTTTCGATAAAACTTAAGATTTAGTCTGTAGAGGCCTAATTTTTCCACCCTTCAACTGAATCATTTCCGAGAGCTGAATCAATGCCTTGCTCACGCGGTTTTTAGCCAAGTCAGAGTTTTCTGCTGTGGTAGACAAATGAAACTCTAGACGCGGAATCTTTTCTCCCCCTCTCGGATGGGATTTTATGTAAACGTATGGGTTGTCGTGCATCACCCTGTCAATGAGAGGCGCCATCTCAGACTCCATCACCCCCGTGGCAACCATGCTGGTTTCAAAAAAAGTAACGTCGCCCGCCACTTGTTTCAGAAGGGGCACGACTGATTCTTCGAATATGGCTTTCATTTCAGACGGAACTCCGGGAAGAGAGATTATGGTTGTGCTCTCCCAAGTCGTGATTACGCCAGGCGCAGTTCCAATGGGATTTGGCAGAGGCTTTGCTCCTCCTGGAAGCCTTGCCATCTTAACCCGTGGAGGCGTTAACTCAGCCTTCTCCATTCGACCTTCCTCCACGTACCCGCGGTATTTTTCTTTAACCATTTCTAAGGCTTGTTCGTTGGTTTCTAGTTGACGCTTCAGCGCTTGGGCGATTCCTTCTAACGTTTTGTCGTCGAATGTTGGACCTAAACCTCCAGTGGTGATTAGAAAACTGAGATTGCGTTCCAGAGCCTCTCGCACAGCGTTGGATATTTCGTTAATGTCATCGCCGACGACGGTAACTCGGCGCACGCTAAGCCCAAGAGATGTGATTCGCTTGGCAATCCATTGGGCGTTTGTGTTTACAGTCTTACCTATGAGGAGTTCTGTTCCGAGGCAAATCAATTCTATTGTTTGAGCCATTTCTAATTTCCAACCTTGCCAACTGATGAATAGAAGATTTATGTCATAATAACTACCTTACGCATAAAACGGGTTCGGTATTGCTTATCTATAAAAAGCTCGTCACCTACGTAACAGTTTAAACGCTATGCGTTTGGCATTTCTATTTTTTCTTGCTGAGCCACCACTTCAAGTATTCTCTTCGTTCTTTTTCGTGTTGCTCCTCTTCGGTTTCAAAGCTTGGTCTCAGTTTTTCACGCAATTCAATGAGCTCCTGATGTGTAAGCGAAAGCCCGCAGCTTTTGCACACATAGCGTTTTGTACCTATCATGTATTGTAACTCTCCGCCACATTCTGGGCAATACCGCATACCTAATCAGCCTTTTCTCAAGTCTCTGGTAACATTATGGTGTAGGGGCTTGACAAATAGGTTTTGGTTCCAAAAATCTGACTGTAGAATCTTTTATAGGCTTAAGGCTTAAAGAGCCTTCTGGAATTTCAAAACAATACGTGACTGGGAGGCTAATCCATAATTGTTGTGGTCAATTATAAGAAATGAATGGTTTGCGAAAACCTCCCGTAACTGCACGCGCATGTTAATCAAATAAACCTACATTTTAGAACATCAAGATTTACGTTATAAAGTTGGTTAATCCAGCCTCTTTGGCAAGC
Source organism: uncultured Candidatus Bathyarchaeia archaeon (assembly GCA_964618655.1). GTDB lineage: Archaea > Thermoproteota > Bathyarchaeia > Bathyarchaeales > Bathyarchaeaceae > CAZUFG01. The sequence goes on from CAZUFG010000086.1 coordinate 4,105, forward strand.
TCAATAGCTCGTTCTCTTTCATCTCTCGTTAACGGTCTCCGAAGTTCAGGAATCTCGTTTGCCCTCCACTCTGGACGATACTGAAACATAACGTTCGTCCTTACCCAAGTTCCGAGATTCTGGGCAATCCAGTTTAAAATGGTCTTCGTGCAACATTCTAGATGCTGGGGCAGAACCAAAACGCGGATGAGAAGCTCTCCGTATTTCTTGCCATAAAGGTGGTTGCGGGTGCAAGCCTCCCAGTAATCCGGCGCGTCAGAGATTCTCTCAGCGCATTTGTTAGAGCCGTACTTAAAGTCAAGTAGGTAGACATCTACGAAACCAGCGAGAAGCTTAGCGGTTTCTTCACTATAATAAGAGTTGGAGTTCCAAACCACTGGAA
>CAZUFG010000087.1:0-4470 GCA_964618655.1 uncultured Candidatus Bathyarchaeia archaeon
TGTAGTTCATGGCGCCACATGCGACGATGATTGTTCCAACTTCTAGCTCGCTTTTTTCATCCTTTTTCGCGATGGTGACCTTGAAGTTTCCTACGTATCCCTTAACATCAGATATTGTGGTTGAAGTCATCAGTTCGATGTTCTTGTTAGCCTTCACTGCCTTGACCATGGGTTCTAAGATTTCGGATGTGTCTTGCATAGTTGGGTACAACTTATCAAGTCGTAGAAGGTTTCCGCCAACTTGGGCTTCCTTCTCAACTAAATAGACTTCGAAGCCTTGGTCTGCCAGAGTCAGCGCCGCTGTCATCCCGGCAACGCCAGCCCCGATCACGAGAGCCACATCCTTAATGTCTAGTTCAGGCTCCTCCTGAGGCTGTAACAATGTAGCCCTTGCAGCAGCCATCCTTACGATGTCTTTTGCTTTTTGGGTTGCCCTCGTTAGTTCGTGTGAATGAACCCAGGAACACTGTTCTCGAATGTTTGCCATCTCAAACAAGTAGTGGTTTAATCCAGCTTCTCTACAGGCTGATCTGAAAAGTGGTTCGTGTGTTCTTGGCGTGCATGAGGCTACGACTACTTTGTTTAGGTTGTGTTCCTTTATTGCCTCTTTAATGGACGTTAGTCCAGCCTCTGAGCACGTGTAGATGTTGTCTTCAGCGTATACGACATTAGGAAGAGTTTTTGCGTATTTGACAACTTCTCGAACATTCACTACGCCGCCTATGTTGATGCCGCAATGGCATATGAACACGCCGATTCTCGTTTCTTCTTCCATAGCCTAGCGCCCTCTTAGGATTTCAGCTGCCCTTGCCGCTGTTGCGCTACCCTGCATTATGGAGTCTGGGATGTCGCCAGTCTTTGGTCCTAAACAGTAGCCGCAAGCAAAAATTCCAAGAACCGTGGTATCCACTGGGTTGATTACTATGTCTGAAGCCCTGAAAAACCCGTATTCGTCAGTTTTGATCCCTAACACTTTGGCCAGTTCTTTGGCGTCTGTTCGGGGTATCAAAGCTGGGCAGAGCACGACTAAGTCAAATACCAGATTTTCTACGGTTCCAGCTATCGTGTCTTCGTACCATATGACTAGATTCTTTGTTGCTGGGTCTTCCATTATTTCGCCTGGACTGCTTCGGATGAATCGTATGCCATACTCGCTCTTGGCTCTGTTTACGAACTCTTGGAAGCCCCTTCCGAAGGCTCGGAGGTCAATGTAGAATATGGAGACCTGCGAGTTTGGCTCATGCTCCTTGATCAAGACCGCATCCTTAACTGAGTACTTACAGCAAATGCTGGAGCAGTAAGTGTTTCCAAATCGTCTGTCTCTTGACCCGACGCATTGGATGAAAGCAATTTTTCTCGGTATTTTCCCGTCTGACGGTCTTATGAGGTGGCCTCCAGTTGGGCCTGATGCGCAGAGTAGACGCTCCAACTCCAGTGCGGTTACTACGTTCTTGTAACGTCCATAGCCGTAGGATGGAATTTCAGTTGGGTCGAAGATGTCGAAGCCTGTTGCTACGACGATTGCGCCAACGTTCAATTCAACCTCTTGCGGTTGCTGCTTAAGGTCAACGGCTTTAGCCTCGCACATTTTTGCGCAAAGCCCGCATTCTAGGCATTTTTCTTTATCGACCGTCATTGCCCTAGGCACGGATTGTGGGAAGGGCATGTAGATGGCTTTTCTCATTCCAAGATTGGCATCGAATTCGTTTGGAACTTCCACTGGGCAGTGTTGAGCGCAGATTGCGCAGCCCGTGCACTTTGATTCGTCTACAAACCTTGGTTTTCTTAGAATTTTCACCGTGAAGTTTCCCGCTGAACCCTTGACCTCTTTAACCTCAGAGTATGTGAGTAGCTGAACGTTTGGATGATGGGAACAGTCGATCATTTTTGGGGCGAGAATACACATTGAACAGTCTAACGTTGGGAAGGTTTTGTCAAGCTGAGCCATTCTTCCGCCGATGCTTGGGGACTTCTCCACAAGATATACTTTGAAGCCTCTGCTTGCCAAGTCGAGAGATGCCTGTATGCCTGCTACTCCGCCGCCTATAATCAACACTTTGTTTTCTTCCATTTTTTCATTCCTCTTGAATTCTGCCTTTCACAATGTCGCCTAACGGAATTCTGTGTGACTTAACTTCCCAATCTTCTAACTTCATGCCCATAGCCATCTTGAGAAGCTCAATGAAATGTAGAACAGGCAGATTATATTCTTCGTTGAAATGCCTTTTGACTTCCAGTTGACCCGTGTCAAGCTGGAGATAACAGAACGGACAAACTGTAACTATGCCCTGCACTTCCGCGTTTTTCAGGCTGATGAGCTTTTCTCTTGCCACTTGTCGTGCAAGTTCATCGTTTATATCTCGTAGGGGACCCCCACAACACATTTCTTTCCGCTCGTATGGGATTGTTTCAGCGCCCGTCGCCGCTATTAGTTCGTCTAGAGCGCGGAAGCCCCTTAGCACCTCGAAATGTATCCTCTTGGGTTTTGTTAGGTGGCATCCAGGCTGTGTTCCAACTTTCAGTTCTGTGAACGGCTCAGTGATGGCGTTTTTGATAGTTTTCATGCCCACGTCGTCGTAAAGAACGTCTATGAGATGCTTAACATCGGATTTTCCTTTGAACTCTTTGCCTACGTCTGCGAGGATTTCGTTAACCTTGTTTTTGAGGGCTTTATTATTCTTTAGGAGTGTGTTTACCATTAGAAGCGACTCGTAACAGTCGTTGCACAGGGTTAAAACGTCCAGTCCCATCTCTTCTGCTATGCAGAGGTTCCTCGCTGCGAGAGCCATCCAACTTGCGTGGTCTACGGACTGGATGCTGAATGGTGCACAGCAGTTGGCGTCTTTCATGTCAACTAATTCTATGCCCAGGGCTGGCAAAACTTTCCTAACTGAAACCTCGTAACTGAGTTCTCTGGCAGGTATAAGACAGCCCACAAAGAATGCGTACTTCATTTTCTCTTCACCGTCTCTTTGGGGCTAATCACCTTGTCCAGTTTGGTCTTTTTCAAAATGCTTTGAACTTCGTCTAACCCGCCTAGGGCAATTTCGCCTAAGCCGAGGCTTTCTCTTTTATCTAGGGCACTTCTTATGGGGTTGATCACCCTCCCAGTTTCCATGAGGCTCTTCGCTTGAGCCAACACTCCTGCAGGCACGTTTCCCTCTTTCACGGCGAGGTTTCTGATCGCAAACATTACTTCGCCCACGTCTCCTCCTTGTGGACATCTGTCTAGGCAGGTGAAACATGATAGGCAGTACCATGGCAACTGGTGGGGTATGACCTCTGACCTGAAGCCTAAGATTATCATCTCCATCAAGCGCCTTGGGTTGTGTTCTTTTGTAATTCTCGCTACTGGACAGCTACTGGTGCATCTTCCGCATTGGATACACAAGAGAATGCCTTTTCCTCTCGGTGTATTTGCAACTTCACTCATAAAACCAAGGTCAAGTTCGCTCAATTTCATCACTCTTATCCTCTAATGCAGAAACGAACGGCTTAATATAGTTTTTTTAGTCCTTAACGCAAACCTAACATATAATAAAGGAAGAGGCAAAGCTTGTTTAAGGGCTCAAGTTTTTGTTAGAGAAATTATTAACTAGGATTGAAAACTGTGAAATGAACATACTTTGCTTGGTTTTTCAAGTGCCCTGTTTATGGCTATGACAGCGATGCCCGCGCCGTTGTCTGCTATCCTTGCCAGCCCCCAGACGACGATCCTCAATATTGGAATCTCAGGAGGCTCTTTCATCAATCTTTCGTGCTCTTTTTCAACGACTTTGCTTATTTCCAGAACGTTGTTTGCGATTCCTATGTCGCTGTTGAAAAAGCAGTCCATGGCTTTTAGGAATATGTTTTGGACTAAGCCACTTAGATTTTCTATTTGGCGTATTACACGTTTACTTACTCCATTTTTACGGAATTTTTTGAACTCGATTGCTCTTCTTGCGATGTTTTCAGCGTAATCGGCAATTGATTCCAGATGCCTCATAATCAACCCATAGTATATGATTTGTCTAGGGTCTTCTAACCCTATTTTTTCTGCCACAGTGTGATCTCGCTGTGCGGAAAGTAACAACCTTATGGCAAGCCAGTACATCATGTCGGCTTCGTTTTCCCTGCGAATGGCGTCTTCTGCGAGTTCTTCATCGAGTTCTACAAGTGCTTGCACCGCTTCTGAGTGCATGGTGGAGGCAATTACTGACAGTCTTCGCATGAGCGTGTCTATTCTGAACTTTGTTTGATCTATGGAGCATTGAAGAACTATCTGGTTGGGAGTTTCTTCAACAATACTTAACCCTGTAAGCCGATGGATTATCTTTCGAATTTCTTCACCATGTGCACTACTTATCCTCGTCGAAGAAACTATCCGAAAAATGTCTCGACCGAGAGTGTAGTTTCCAACGATGAGTCTTTCCAACATGTCTGGCTCGTCGCAGAGGTCGGAGTTTATGACGTATTCCTCGGCTTCTT
>CAZUFG010000088.1:0-4448 GCA_964618655.1 uncultured Candidatus Bathyarchaeia archaeon
AGTGCTGTTATGTCGTTCTTGCTTCCCGTGACGGATACGTCTATGACTAGGCGAACTTCCTTTTTTTCCGCCAAAACATCAAACGGGGATTGGAGGCCAGAAGCCCCAGTTATCTTAGTGTGCAATTGGACTTTGAACCCTTTATCCGTGAGGATTTTCTTAATGTTCTTGAAAATTGGGAGTTCCCTTTGGAAGTCCTTCACTGCTTCATCAGTTATTTTGTAGGCAAATAACTTGATGTACTTCGCTTCTTGATGCGTCGAAGTTCGTCCACAATTTTGGCAAAGATGAACTACATCGGGTTTGTCGAAAGCATATTCGCATTTTTCACACTGGTAGAAGTTTCCAATCGCACGATAATCTTTAGTCTCATCTATGAACTTGGCTTGGCAGCGAGGGCACACTAAAAAAGAATCCTGTTTAAAATTGTCCTTCGAGCCTATATATCCACATTTCATGTGTTCGATAAGTTCTGTGAACCTCACGTTGTGGGATTTGCATCTTGGGCAAGTGTATTTTGAATGAACATCCGGTGAACCGCAGCCTGGGCATGTTAAGACCCGATCTAAGAATTCGGATTCGAGAACTCCATTTTTCTCTAAGCTCTCAAGTATGTTTCCTGCCTTAATTGAATCAGCGTTCCATGTTTCCTCAGCTTCGGCATAATGGATTCCCGATCTGTCTAAGGTAGGTTTAAGCTTTAAGACTCCTTTTTTGATGAGCGCACGTAAGAGCTCTTGTTCTTCATCCTTGTTTTGGGCACTTGCTTCCAGTGTTAGTGGCTGTTCCTCCATTTTCGAGTCTCCTCAGATGCCAGGGACATTGAAGAAAACAAGTGTGATGATTGAGAGGATTACTGAGTGACGCATGCCGGCGGAGAGGGTTCTGTCTACAATTTTTCCCACTATAAGGCCGCTGAAGAGTGATTCGATAATTGAGGCCCAAAAAAGGAGTGAAGTGTAATAGTTGATGTCAAGAACCCCTGATAGCAATGTAGACTCTTTGGCGGCAGCGCTTGTTGTGGCCTGATACAAGGGGGCAAGGAATTGGTGTAATACGACATAGGCGATGACCAGAAATATCAACGTGGCCATGTATATCGTTAGCATGTATGGTCTCATGTTGGTGTGTTGTTCTTCTCTGTACTCTTCGAGGCTGGAAAAGAGGGCTACGCTTGTGTTAAGGACCTCTATTAATTTGCCTCCTGTCTGATAAGCCTCAACTAGTATAGTGGACAATCTTAGAGCGCTTGGGCGTCTGAGACGTTTAGCAAGAAACATGAGTGAATCTTCAAAGCTTGCGCCCAAGATAAACATGGAAATGGCATGTTCAAGTTCCCTTGATATGGGTCCGTAGTTTCTTTGGGTCGCTTCTTCAAGGGTTCTTGGAAGCGTCAGTCCAGATCGAACGGCTTCGGTAATGTCTCGAAGGAGCCTCGGGATGTTTCTGTCTACCTGTCTCTCCCATCTGTAATTGTTAAACTCAACCACGGCTGGAAAGGCAAGAGCTATAACAAAACCTAAAGCAATCGCATTATTCACTTTCTGACTAAGTGGAATAATGTACGGCGCTTGAGGCAGGTAAAGCCCAAAAAGAAACGGGGTTAACATAACTAAGACCCCAACAGAGCATGAAACCGCCCAAACAGCAATCCTGTATTTTCGTTCGAAGTACATCTTATTCTTCCTCCGGTAGGAAAGCATTCAAAATAATGATGAAAATCGCGCTTAGTGTTGGAATCCCGAAGAAGACTATGAGGTTCAATTGTGCGATTGGCGATATGCCGAATGCAACATTACCCATAATCGACAAAATTGTTATCATGATTATGAAGACTATTGGCCCGATAACAATTGCTGTGATATAAATTTCTCCCAATCCCACTAGGGAGCTTAGGGTCTTCTTCAATTGTTCCCTTTTCGCATGGAGAAGTCTCTCAGTCTCAAATACTAGAAGACCTTTTAGGTCCCCACTCGTCTTGAGTGTGTTTGTGACTCCGAGAATCAGCTTTGAGAAGATTTCTGAGGGGCTGTGAAGTGAAACATCACCCAATGATGAAACTACGTCTAGCCCAAACATCTTAATGTTTGTAATAAGTCTCTTAGCAAGGTCTATAATTGAAGGATGTTGCTCCACCTGTGCCACCCGTTCGAAAATTCTTTCGACTGAGATGCCCCCAGCGGATAAAACTCCCATATATCCCGCAGTACAGACGAGGTTTGAGTCTATTTCCTTCTTTTTTTGATCTCTGCGGTAAAGAGGATATACAATGAATGTCGTAGTGACGCTGAGTGAAATGATTCCTGAGAAGGTAAGTACTGCTGCTAGGTATTGGAACGGCGTTAATTTAAACAGAAAATGATGCAGCAAAGCACCTATCGCAAAGGCTGAAATAAATGTAGCAAAGGAAGCAAATAGCGTGAGGGCCATATATGATTCATACAGTCTAGAAATCCCACTTTGTCTGTAAACCCGCTTGAAAGCCGTGAAACGAGAGGCTATTCTCCCAAATAATCTATAGCTCACGGCTGTAAGGTACGATGTTCTTTCTGAGTTCCCCATTACATCTCCAACCTAGCCCTGTTACAAACTTCATTGGGATTGAGGTAGTACTTTCTTACAATGTCGGCTACATCGTCGTAATTCTTGATGTTCTTATGAGCCATCCATTTCAGGATGTGTTCCCGCTTGTTCAGCTCGCTTAGTAGATCTTCCATGGAAATGTATCTGAGTTCAGTGATTTTTTTGAAGATGTAGCTCTCGCTTGCGGATTTGGCGGAGAAAATGAAAGAATCGCTTTCGTTATTCCATTCATAAATCTTCGTGAACGTTGCCCTTCCAGTTTTGTTGTCTACTCCCGTGATTTCAGAGACGTCCAGAACTCGGCGAACTACGATGTCCCGAATTTTTGTCCTGCCAATCAAGACGACGACATTCATCATGGGGATCAACATTGGGGGGATATTCATTGGCTTGGTCAGCAACCTTTTCTCTACTGTTTCTACGTTTTCTGCGTGGATTGTGCAAAGACCGCCGTGTCCTATTGAGATGCTTTGGAAAAGCGTGTAAGCCTCTTCGCCTCTTATCTCGCCTACGACTATGTAGTCTGGTCGCTGCCTCAGAGAGGATTTCAACAGGTCGAAGAGCGTTACTTCCTCAACTCCAAGTTGAAATGAGGGGCGCGTTACCATCGGTATCCAATTTTCGTGGAGTCGAAGTTCACGGACTTCTTCGATGGTGACGACCTTCATTTCGGGTCTTATGAACATGGCGATGGAATTTAGTAAAGCAGTTTTGCCGGATGCAGTCGCGCCAGCAACTATTATCGATCTTAGGTTTTCGACGAGTATCCAGAAGTAGGCTGCCATGTGCGGCGATATCGTATTAAAATTTATTAAATCGATGATGGTGAAGGGGATTGCCTTAATCTTTCTGATGGTGAAGGTGTCTCCTCGTTTGGAGATTTCCTCTAGCGTAAGATGTACCCTAAACCCTTCGGGAAGGGTTCCTTCGATGATCGGTCTTGAAACTGATATTTGGTGACCTGCCTTGTAAGCTAACCGTGTAATGAAGGAGTCTAACTCTTCTCTTGAAGGATACGCGACATTTGTTGGAATAGATTCGTAATATCTGTGCCAAACATAAATTGGGATTCCTGTACCGTTGCAGCTGATGTCTTCGATATTAGGGTCTCGGATGAGGACGTCGAGGATGCCGTATCCGAGGAAGTCCCTTTTAACGTAGTAAATGAATTTGCCGAGAGAATCTTTTGAAATCTTAAGCCCATAAGTCTTTATGGCTTTTTTGATTTGGTTGGTCAAATAGTTCTCTATTAGGGTTTCGTCTTTGAGGACTGATAAAGGAACAATGGTTTCTTCACTCAATATTGTTTTGAGCTTGATGAGTATCCGTTTGTCCTCATCTGTCATAGTTGGTTCAATGGTTAGGTACTGAAGTTTTCCTGTTTCTCTGTCGACCTCTATTCCAACATATCCAAACGGTGGATTGACATAGTAAAATTCCCGAAAAGTTCGTTGTGTCTTTTCTTTGGATTCTTCAACTTGTTGTTCGATTATTTCTGGCATATCTTCCTCTTTGGTCTTATCCAAAGTAATAGCAAACGCGGGCTTCTCTTCGGTTTCTGTCTTGTGTTTAATCATCGTCCTCCACCATTCTTAGGTTATCACTACTGCTTTTTGTCCCACTAGGTCACCGACCTGAACATAGAGAGTGACTGTTTGACTGCCGGAGGTAGTCCTGAACTGAAAAGTGAACTGCCCATCAGAATCCAGGTCGACCCAGCCCCACCAAACCCCACCTCCCGCGCCTGACTGACCATGCCCTGCAGGTGGCGTGTAGATGATGACGTTGCTGCCATTGCCGTATATTGAAAGAAACAAAGGCGTCGTAATCCCAGTGTTGTTGGCGTCAGTCACCCGCACCGTATA
>CAZUFG010000089.1:0-4435 GCA_964618655.1 uncultured Candidatus Bathyarchaeia archaeon
TCCAAATAGAAAGGGGATTTTGCATTCGTTTAGAAGGTTGTTCAATGAAATTCTTGTTTACTGGGTCCAGAAAGCTCGGTTTAGAGAGCACGACTCAACCCATTGCAGTTGAAAAAAGATTTTAGGAAAACTATGCGTGCGCGTGGAAAATTATTATAAAGATGATCGAGAATTACATAATAGGGAAAAATACGTGAGGCTCCGAGTTGACCTGTACAAATTTGGACTGCTTCCTGCTTCCCTTGCATTCGCCCTTCTTATGTTAATAGTAATCATCACAACTAGTTTAATTCCCCAAGTATACGGCTTTAACTTCGACAATCACCAAATCTGCAAAGGTTGGACACAAGAAAAAGCACCTATTGTAGCAAACAAATTCGAGCTGACAGACCAAACGGTCTACTTCTACTTCAAAATCAGCTGGGCAAACATGGACGAATTCGAACAAACGTGGGAAAACTTCAAAATATCGCTCATTGATCCAAGTGGAGCAGAAGTGAAAAAATTCACCACAATAATAGTCTATAACGCTGCATTCCTACATGCAACTCCAATGTACCATTACTCTGCATCCCTAAATGAATCTGCATTCGTAACCTCTGCATTCTTTGAAGTCCTAAACATCACTAGCGCCACAAAAAATGGCAAATGGAAACTAAACTGGTATAACGGCAGCACACTACTCTTCAGAGAGGAATTTGTCGTAGGAGAAGAACAAGCAGGACAGCAGACGCCTCTAGATATCTTGGGTCCCTTGATAGCAGTGATAATAGCTATAATAATCGCCCTCGTCGCAATCATAATATACCTTTCCAGAAGAAAAAAGAAAATACCTGAAACGCTCGAAACTCCTTCACCGCCGCTACCAACACTGTAATTCTTGGAATAACACAAGAAGGTGGAAGCTGCTTTATTGAATAGGAGTTAATTCAGTTCATGCGCTATGCTTAAGGAGAAAGCAATGATACATGGAAAAATCTCAAGCGAAGGGAATTAAAAGAAAATTACACCCGTTTCCATTAGAATTTTGAATACGGGTGCGTATTTCTTGGAGCTTCTAGCAATAATCCTATTGATGGCTTCTGTTGTTGGCACCACAAAAATTTTTCACAAAGGAACTTTTCGTATTCCTACGGCAGTCATTTTATAGTTTGGCGTGAACGTCTTCTCGTCAAACTGGGTTGGAAACAGCTTGTTAACTAGAAGCTTTTCAAAGTGGAAGTGCATGCCAACTATGCCCTTCGGAATACTGTTGTCAATTTGAGCCTCACAAGTGATGTTGCCAACACTGCTCGAGACCTCTACAACTTCGCCATTTGATATGCTTAGCCGCTCAGCGTCTAAGGGACTAAGGTAACAGAATGGCCCTTCTCTAAAACTCATCAGCGTCTTAGACCTGTTAGTCATTTCACCCGTCAAAAAATGGTGCTGCGAACGAAAGGATGTGAGTATCAGTGGATACTTGTCGCTGCGGATATCTTCAACCCCTTCAAAGTGCTCGGGCATAAACCTTCGGAAAAACATGCGTTTCTCAGCCCAAGCGTCAGCTCCCCCGTAAACACTGGCAACATCGATTTGCCGATAAGCAGGAACAACGTTCACGATTTCCCGTGTGATGTCCCTCGGCTCCTTGTAGTTGAAATACTCTGCGCATCCAAAAAGGGTTGAAAACTCCTTGAACACCTGCCACTCAGGCTTGCAGTTTCCACATACGTCTGCAACTTTTCTGACCAATCTAACCCTTCGTTCACCGTTCGTGATGGTTCCTTCTCTCTCAATAAGGAGAGGCGTTGGGAGCACCACGTCAGCAAATTTTGTTGTTAAGTTGAAGTAGTGGTCAAGAACCACCACAAACATGTTTCGCAGATTTTTGTGAACCACGTTGAGGTTTGGCAAAGACTGCGCCGCGTTCATGCCAGATATAAATGCCGCTTTAGGAGGAGAAATCAAGAAGGCTTCGACTATAGTCTTGCCCTTCCCGATGGGCACATTCGTTTTCCATTTGTCTTCAAGCAGAGGTGCGGTGGCGAGGGGACCAGTAGGCAAACGGTCTGGCAGGCATCCCATGTCACCCACTCCTTGAACGTTAATTTCGCCTCTCAACGAAAGCAGTTGAGCGTTTTTGAGAATCATTAAGTTTAACAACGCATGGACGTTTTCTGAACCTGTGGCGTGTTGAGTCAAACCCATGCCGTGGATTATGCCCAACGACTTAGAGTTGGCAATGTGCTCGATTAGTTGGTTGAGTTGCTCGAGTTCTACGCCGCAGGCTTGACGTACAAAATCGATAGAATACAGTTCCAAGACATGTTTGAGCCTGTCAAATCCTTCTACTGTTTCAACAGACTTGTCATAGGCGCCTTGATGGATAAGTGCGTTCATGATTCCGTTTAACAAGATTAGTTCGGTTCCAGGATAGATGAGCAACGAGACGTCAGAAAACTTGGCTGTCACGTTGTAAACAGCTTGGCTGGAAACAACCTTCATCCCCCTACGCTTTGCCTTCAATATTCGATAATGCAGAACAGGATAGTTTGACGCCGGGTTCGAACCTATAATAAAGAGACAGTCAACACTGTAAACGTCATTCATCTTGGAAAAAGCCGCTCGGCTGCCGAAACAATTTTCTAAACCCTGAACAGTTGTAACGTGACAAAGTCTAGCGCAACAGGCGTCTATGTTGTTTGTTTTGTAGGCAATTCTAGCGAACTTCTGAGTTATATAACAGTCTTCGTTTGTTATTTTTCCCGAGGCATTGATGAAAACCTCGCTTGGAGCTAAGTCTCTGGTGCGTTCATGAATGAAATGATAGGCTTCGTCCCAAGATGCTTCCTTGAACTGCTCGTCCTTGTCCATTCTTATAAGCGGTTTAAGAATTCTACCGTCATTGTTGCCAACTGTTTCATGAATGGTTAGTCCTTTGATGCAAGCCATCCCTTCGCTGGGCTCGTCTGATTTATCAGGAGCCATCTTCAAAATTTTGTTGTTTTCAACCATGAATAGCAGTCGACAGCCGCATCCGCAGTAGGGGCAGATAGACGCCACGGTTTTCAAGGGCATAGCCTCCTATGGCTTTTGCTGTACTATGCACGCTACGGTGCGCTATAACATTGGCGGTGCAACATATACCCTTTACCAACCCGGTCACAACGTGACGGCGGAGTCAGAACCGATGGCGATTGAAGAAGTTGAACGCATAAAACTGCCAAAGAAGGGGATTAACTTCGTTGCTTAAGTTGCGAGACTCTGTTAATTTCTTTTTGAATTTCGTTTTCTATATCTTCTTGTTTTGGGGGAGCGAAGAAGGGGCTTTTTCCGTTTATGAACGTGTCCGAATACATGCTTCCGTAGCGTTTTGCCGTTTCTGGTTCTTTCCAAGAGTCGATGGTTTTTAACGTGACTAATTCTTTGCTGAACTTCGCTACTGCGTTAACATGGTTGATATGTACTGCTGAGTTAAAGGGGCATTGGGCAGAGTGGAAGTAGAGGACTTCAACAGGCAGAGCGTTCCTCAGCTTTGGTCTCAGGTGTTGTGTAACCGTTTCAATTCTGGGTTGAGGGCCATCTAGGCGGAGGGTTAACAAGTCTAATGGTTCGGGGTTGCCGACTTTGTAAAAAGTCTTTTCCGTCTGGAAGCCATGCTTGCGGTAGATACCATCGTTAATCCAGTGGGGGCTTCTTGAAACAAGCGTTTTGACTTGGCACACTCCTATTTTCCAAAGCTGTCTTAACGTGGCTTTAAGAAGGTTTGTTCCTATGCCTTGACCATGTGGCGCCTTTGGCAAGTATATGCATGTGATCAGGGCTGTTGCCTCTGCCTCTTCTACAGGCAAGGGCGCACCTTTTGAGGGAATGAATTCAATAAAGCCTAGAGGTTTGCCATCGCTATCGTAGGCGATGTGTCCTAAGTATCCGTATTCCTTCATCTTTTGTCTAAGCCACTCCGCCTTGTCCTTAACACCCTTCTCAAACTTGGAATATTGTGGCGACTCTCGCGAGGGCACGCATAACAGGGCTTCGTCTTCAAGATTCGACTCATCAATCGCCTTGATTGTTACACTCAACGAAACCACACGCTTTTTTGTTACGGATTAGATTGAGTCATGCTAAAGCTATTCCATGTTTTAAAGCTTCTCTAACAACGCTTATTTCTCTTGTTTTTGTCGAAAAGTGTTTTGCCAATCTATGCCTGTCACATGATTTTAGAACGCACACACCCTCTCACACGCCTCTAGACCATCCCATACATGATCCAAATAGGCTCCAAATAGAAGGAGGGGTCATTTTGCGTTCATTCAAAACCTGCACAACCAATTTAACAAGTGTCTGATAAGCCTATAGTAACGGTTAACGTCAATTTCTTGTTTCTGCCAAGATTTTTAAGTTTCAACAAAGTGTTAATTATCTTGCCTTTGGCATAAGGGTCGTTGTCTAG
>CAZUFG010000090.1:0-4391 GCA_964618655.1 uncultured Candidatus Bathyarchaeia archaeon
AATCTTTCGTCTTCGGTGAAGTTTTTTAAGACTTGTTTCCAGAATTTGGCAAGGGCTAAAACACAGGCTTTTGTTCCAACTGCCTTGTTGCCAGCGAGAACAATTATTCGTTTTTCCTTGTTCCAAGGGTTAGCGATTTTGGCTATCACGCCCACGGTGTCGGCAGTGTAGACTTTCCTCGTTTTTTCAGAAATCAACCCGCCCAAAAGGAATCCATGTTCAGAAGGCATCATGTTGAATCTCACAGGCAAAAACTCATTAATTTCCTGCGTAAGCATGTTTGTTCCTGGCCCGCCAACCAGAATTAAGTTGTTGTTTTCAGCCTTTTCTGCCTTTACGTCTACATCTAGTTTTATGGCAAAATCCTCTGGCAGTTCTGCGAACTGGCCTAGAAAGAAGGTCAGGTACGCGGCATAGTGGCCGTCTCTTGCCATGGCTCGAAATGGACCGTGGGGGTCGGGGCTACCAACAACAATTTTTCCATTAAAGCCTCCGTCCTCTTTTAGAAGAGGGCTAAGGAATTGTCTCATCCTTTCGTCGATGCGGGGAATTGGGGTCATTTTGACTTTTCGGTAGCCGAAGGGGAGCTCTACGCCGAAGGCTGGGAAAGAAGCCTTATAGTATTTGGCGATGGCGCCCTTCTTCTCCTCTTCCCTAACAACTTTTATCACGCCAGCCTTAGCCAGTTTTCGGATGTGGTAGTAAACTTTCTGCTCATGTACCCCCAGTCTCTTTGCAACCTCCATGGGATACATTTCTTCTTTGCCGAGTATTTCGAGAATTTTCCAGCAGAGCTTGCTTAAAACGGCTTTCAGCCTCTCAGAATCGTCGAAGATGGCGATGTCCTTGACCTCGTATTGTCCTCCTTCCCCGCTGAGCAGAAGCTTCCTCTTCATGGTCGTTAAACATGGAAGGTTTCCTTTATAAACATTTTTTTAGTGGTTACGCCACGACTTCCTTAAACCCTTGAAAACCCCTATAATCACGTTTTCAGTCTTAAAACCGTGTTGCTAAAAAACCTTATAGACTCCTCCGTTTTCTAAAATACGCTTGCCAGCAAGAGATTGGACGCCATAGTGTCATGTTAAACTTTGATGAGGTATAGGCTAATGTGTGGAATATTCGGCTGCGTTCTCAAAGACGCCGAAGCAGCACCCATCATCCACGCCGCCCTCAAGAGGCTTGAATACCGCGGATACGACTCGGTGGGAGAGGCAACAATCCATAAGAAAAAGCTGTTCGTAAAGAAGGATAAAGGGAAAATCGACGAGGTTCACGCCATACACGACTTAAACAACCTTCCCGGACGGGTAGGAGTTGGCCACACCAGGTGGGCAACACATGGAGCTCCTTCACAGGCGAATGCGCACCCTCATCTTGACTGCAACGAAACAATCGCTGTAGTCCACAACGGAATCATCGAAAACTTTGCAGTACTTAAGAAGGAACTTGAAGACTTAGGGCACGTTTTCAAATCTAAAACAGACACGGAGGTCATCGCGCACTTGATTGAAGAGAACCTGAAAAAGAAGCCGAAAGCAGATTTCGAAAACGCGGTGCGCGAAGCGGTGCAACGACTTGAGGGCTCATACGCTGTAGCCGTACTCTATAAAGAGGAACCAGACAAGATTGTTTGCGCAAGAAAGGAGAGCCCCCTCGTTGTCGGCCTCGGTAAAGACGGCGTTTACTGTGCCTCAGACATTCCAGCCTTTCTTCCACTAACAAACAAGGTTGTCATAGTTAATGACGGAGAACTGGTTGTCCTTACCGAAGAAGGATGCGGTCTCAAAAAAATAAGTGACGGAACGCCAATTTTAAGGAAGCCTGAAACAATCGATTGGTCGCCTGAAATGGCTGAGAAACAGGGCTATCCGCATTTTATGCTGAAAGAAATTCATGAACAGCCTCTCAGTCTAAGAAACACTTTGCGGTTGCAGGAGCATTATCTCGATTTGATGGCTACATTCCTTGAACGTGCCACAGAAGTCTTCCTAGTGGCGGCTGGCACTTCTTATCACGCCTGTCTCGCGGCCTCCTACATGTTCGGCAAAGTAGCCTTCTTGGCAACACACCCAGTCATCGCCTCAGAGTTTGTTGAGCAGCATGGAAAAGCAGTAAACATCGACAGCACCATTTTGGCGGTGAGTCAGTCTGGAGAGACTGCCGACACATTAGCGGCTGTTGATTGTGCGAGGCAACGTGCTGCCACAGTCCTTGGACTAACAAACGTTGTTGGGTCAACTTTAACACGGGTTTCCAGAGCCTACGTCTGTCAACAGTCGGGTCCAGAGATTGGGGTAGCAGCCACAAAAACTTTCACTGCACAACTCTCTGTTCTATCTCAGTTGGCGTTGAATGTTGCTAAGAGAAGGGGAAAAATTTCCCACACTGAAATTGAAGAACTCGAAGAAAACTTAGAGCGCATCCCAGAAACGGTTGAAACGATTTTGAAGACGCAAGAAGCCAAAATAAGGCGGTTAGCCAAAAAATACCGAAACAAACAGTGCTTCTTCTTTTTAGGAAGGGGGATTAGTTCTGCCACTGCTATGGAGGGTAAGCTGAAATTGTTGGAAATCGCTTACGCACCTGCCATAGCCTATCCAGCTGGCGAAAGCAAGCATGGACCGATTAGCCTCATCGAGCCTGGCTTCCCCGTTGTTTTCCTCTGTCCAAAGGACGAAACTCAAAAGACGATTGTTGGTAACATCATGGAGATGAAGGCTCGTGGGGCGTCTGTTATCGCAATTATTGAAGAGGGGGATGAGGAGATCAAAAAGTTAGTGGACGACTACGTTGAGGTTTCGAAAGGTTTTCCAGAAGTTTTGTCGCCCATTCCCTATGTTGTTCCTCTTCAGCTTTTCGCCTACTACATGGCAGTTGAGAGGGGCTACGACCCAGACATGCCTAGAAACCTAGCCAAATCGGTCACGGTCAAGTAAGCTGACCGTCTGCAACGACTGTGGTTCGTCTCTGCATGGTTTGGTTATTGTCGTTTGCTCCACTCCTCTCTTAAAATATCCATTATCAATGTATCACGATATTCTCCATCGATAAAATGTGTTTTCCTTCTTCTTCCAACCTCTTTAAACCCAACTTTTTTGAAACATCTTTGGGCACGTTGGTTGAAGTCGTACGTTTCTAACTCAACTCTGTTTAAGTTAAGAGTGTTGAAAGCGAAGTCCAGAAGCAAATTTATTGAATCGTGCCCGTAGCCTTTGCCTCGATCTGCTGGTTCAAAAATTGCTATTCCCAGCGATGCAGATCTGTTAACCCAATCGCAATTGAAAAGAGAAACTGTGCCAATAAGTCTCGTATCCGAGGTCTTTTCGATTGCAAACGTGTAAGCTCTTCTTTCTCTTCTTTCTATCCAAGTGTTTCTTATCCACTCTTCTTCCTCATTTCGAGAAGCTGGACCCAGAGGAGAAGTGCCCACCAAATTGCGTAACTCCATGGTGTTCCAGTGCTTCATGATTTCGTCTAAGTCTGTGAGCTCTACACTGCGAAGGCGAACCGTTTTTCCTGCTAGCATAACAGAATCCCGGCTGACCATTGTTGTTATTCTGTTGCGCCTAATATAAGCGCTAGTAAACAGCTTCCGTGCTGATTGTCGCAAAATCTTAAGCATACGTCTTCCGTTATTCTTTTGAGGATTAAAGGTTGGAAAAACGGGCTTGGGAAGAGCTGGTTCAGCAACTGATAAGGGAAGGGATCCTGAAGTCGTCAAACGTGGTTGAGGCGCTTCGTCGAGTTTCCAGAGAGGCTTTCCTTCCAGAAAGGGCGAAGCCATACGCCGCCGTAGATGCTCCGCTTCCGATAGGGTTCGGCCAAACTATATCTGCGCCACACAGCTGACCTGAGACGTGGTTGGCTGGGCGAAACATGGTGTCCATCATGGACGAAGCCCTACAACTGGAAGTGGGACACAAAGTCTTAGAGATTGGCGCTGGCTCGGGCTGGCACGCCTCAACAATAGCCGAAATCGTGGCTCCGACAAGCATGGCGAAGGACAAGTGGGGACACGTCTACACTGTGGAAATCGTTGCTGAACTGGCTGATTTCGCACGAAAAAACATCGAGGATGCTGGATACGGCGACCGTGTAACCGTAATCTGTGGAGACGGAACAGAAGGATACCCCGGCGAGGCTCCGTATGACCGAATTTTAGTGACTGCCGCGGCTCCAGACGTTCCCAAGCCACTGGTACAACAGTTGAAGACTGGAGGAGTTTTAGTCATTCCTGTTGGAGGGCTTTACCTCTACCAAACACTGATACGCGTCAGGAAAAGAGATGACAGAATCACGGAAGAGAACTTGGGCGGAGTTGCATTCGTGCCACTAGTCGGAAAGCACGGGTATAAATTATGAGGCGTGATAAAAGTATTGGTTGGTCC
>CAZUFG010000091.1:0-4340 GCA_964618655.1 uncultured Candidatus Bathyarchaeia archaeon
ACGAAATTGACGCGATCATAAAGGCTCGAGGCGACACTCTGCTTTATGAATTAACTAGAGTAAACGAAGGGTTACGCTCTAGTAGGGTGTCCATCGTAGGAATCTCCAACGACCTAAGATTCAAAGAGTTTCTAGACCCAAGAGTTTTGAGTTCTCTAAGCGAAGAGGAAGTAGTTTTCAACCCGTATGATGCAGCCGAACTTCAAGACATCCTTTGGGATCGATCCAAGCTAGCCTTCCACGACGGGGCGTTGCTCGACGGCGCCGTGAGCTTGTGTGCGGCGTTGGCTGCGGCGGAGCATGGTGACGCCCGTCGGGCTTTAGATCTGCTTCGTGTTGCGGGCGAGTTGGCCGAGCGTGAGGGTTCGTCTGTCATTACTGATGCCCACATACGACTGGCTGAGAAGCGAGTGGAACGCGACCGAATTGTGGAGGCGTTAACAAACCTTACGCCCCACTCAAAGCTCGTTTTATGCAGCGTCTACCTCCTCGGAAAGGCAGAAGTGACACGTGCCATTACTGGAGACATATACGAAGTTTACTGTGAACTCTGCAACGAATCCGGACTCGCGTCGTTGACTCAGAGGCGCGTAAGCGGCTTAATCAACGAACTAGACGTTATTGGACTGTTAAACTCTCGGGTCGTGAGTATGGGCCGCTACGGGCGCACGAAAAAGATTCGTCTAGGCATCGCGCGCAGTCTTATTAGGGAAGTGTTTTCTAGTGATGATAGGCTCGGGCGTCTGATTGAGTATGCACCCAAATGCTTGGCAAGAGCTCCGAGTAGTAGGAGTTGAGGATGGAGGCTTCTCCAGAGAGTCGTCAAGCCGCGCCGTTAAAAAGGCTTTATTTGTTTGTGTTTTGCTACGGGGGAACTGGATTGACGATTTTCAAGTAGACAAAATAACCGTGGACGGCTTAGACGCCTCCGAGAAGCTCATCTCTATGCTTCGCCGTTGGACATTTCATGCAGTGATGCTGGCTGGGGTATCTTTTGCTGGGTTCAATCTGGTCGACCCCAAGCTAGTTTTTGAAGAGTTCAGTAAGCCAGTTATAATAGTGTCGAGGACAAGACCAGACAACGTAGCCGTGAAAAACGCCCTGCTTCGGCATTTTGAAGACTGGCAAATTCGATGGAGCATCTTCGAGAAGCTTGGTCCAATACACGAGGTCGTCTCAGTAATAAATGAAGCGCCTCTGTATGCAGAAGTTGTCGGCGAAGACATAGACTGGGCAAGCGGACTTATTCGCGCCTCTGCCGCCTGCTGTAGAATTCCTGAACCTATACGGGTTGCTCGACTAATGGCGCGTGGGCTCACGCGTAGAGTCCAGTGAAGTCAATCGATGTGACCTCTAACGTTTGGAGGTTCACGACTGGAATAATTCCGGGGGTGGGGGCGAGGCCCATCTTCTTTTGATAAGAGGTTATTGTTTGCCAAGCGCCGGAGTTCACCACGAGGATTCCACGGTACGTGTCGTGTCTTAGCACGTGTACGTGACCAGCGTGGAAAACGTCTGGCACTCTTTCTATAACCATGAAGTCCTGTTTTTCCGGGGCTATGAGAGTTTTTCCCCCGTAGATTGGCGCCAAATGTCTGCTTTGTAGAAGCAACCGCATGGCTTTTTCTGGGGTGTGAAAGTTCATGTTGGGCACGGTTGAGATTATGTCGTCCAAACTGCGCCCATGGTATAGGAGCACTTCCACTTGGTGGAGGCTTACGGTGGATGGGTTTCCAAGAGAACGCACCTGTCGTGCTTCAAAAATTGGCTCAGCATAACTCTTGGGTAAGGCTGGCTGAGGCAAAGCCTTTCGAGACGCGTCGTGGTTTCCAGGTATAATTATTACCTCGATGTAGTCTGGGATTTGCTCAATGAATTTTGCCACCATCTGATACTGCTTGTAAATGTCAGTTATCGCGAGTTCTTTTGCCTGTCCTGGGTAAACTCCTATTCCGTCAACGAGGTCGCCGGCGATAACCACGTATTTGACGTGACTCGCCATATTCCTGAACGCCTCGTCTCCATACTTTCCGTTCAGCCATAACACGAATCGGTTGAACTCTTCACGCAGGAAGGTCTTGCTTCCAATGTGAAGGTCTGAGATGAGTGCCGCATAGACTGGTATTGGAGCCTTGCGGGGGGTTTTCTGTGGCACATCTGGGAGAATAAAATCTTCAGCAATAGCCAAGTCGTTTCTTCCCTTTACGGCGCTTACACAGATAACCTGGTCTAGCAGTAATGCTTGCGTCTTTTTCATGACTTCTGGGTCGGCGTTTTGGGGCACCAACACCGTGAGGCTGGATTCTAAGTCTTCAAGTTTGAGGAATATTCTCTGTTTTGATTCTCGTTTTTCCGTGATCATGCCGATGATTTTGACTTTGGAGTTGACTGGAGTCTTCAGCGCTTCTGGTATGGTCGTGGCGTCTTTGGCGTCCATCCTCTGCCTCAAAACCTTCTGGGTTCTTCTGAAGCGGTCTTGAAAATACTCTAGGTATTCTCCTATGGACCCTGTGGCGCACAGTTTGTCGGTCGGGTCTTCTATCACCTTAATATCTGCGTCTACATCCTCTGCGTACGCGCGGAAGACTTTCCTCGACTCCATAATGGCTGTCGAAGGCGTGGATGGAAGCGGTTTCTCCTCTTCAACTTTTGGGAAAGTCTCCTTCGCTACTTCTTCTAGGAAGCTTCGTCTAATGAACAGTGGCTTTTCTGTGAGGACCCCTATTTTTTGGATTGCTTCTTCCATCAGTTTGATTGGGTCTTCTGTTTGGGACACGGTGTTTAGGAAGTTGAAGGCTTCTTTGTCGATTTGGTATCCAGCCGCTATTGTGAGTGAAACAGCTTTTTGGAGTCTTTCGCCCTCACTCAAAGCCTCATCGTCCTCCAGTCAGTTTTCATCGGGACAACGATATAGCCCTCTTCTTCGTCTCCTATAAGTTCTGTCTTTCCCTCTAGGTAAAGATATCCTGTCAGTGCTGCGGTTGTGGCGTCAATTTCGTGAGTTGTTGAGGCGCGCCAAAAAGCCCAGCCAGTCGGATTCTTCGTCGTTCCTGCCACGTCTATACCTATGATGACGCCCCTCTTCAATTCTGACATTTTCCGCTAATTCTTAATAAGCCCTTCTTATTTTAAATGAGTACATACCAAACATGAGGATTCCATATGGAAATGCGCAAAATTCAAAGGACGGGTGGCGGAACATTCTTTGTATGTCTGCCCAAAGACTGGGCGGAACGGAATGGGCTGGATCGCGGTTCTGTCGTGGCTGTTTCTGAGATGGTTAACGGGCGTCTCGCCATCGACCCTAAATACGATGTGGAACGTGCTCCGCAGACGATTGTGATTAAGCCTACGCCCCTTCTTGACCGTGAGATTGTTGGAAAATACTTGCTGGGCTATGACATTATTCGAGTCGAAGCCAAAGAGAGAATAAGTGTGAGTGACCGTGAGCGCGTAAAGCAGGCTTCCGCTCGTTTAATCGGCTTAGAGATTATTGAGGAAGACTATTCACGGATTGTCATGCAGTGTCTCTTAGAACCCTCTGCGTTTCCGCCTGAGAAGATTCTTCGGCGAGAATACTCGATTGCGGCAGGTATGCATCGAGACGCCGCGACTGCTCTGATCGAGGGCGACGTACATTTGGCTAAAAACGTGATTGCCAGAGACGACGAGGTTAACCGACTTTATTTCCTCTTGGTGCGCATCCTTCGGACGGTGATTCAAAACCCCGGGTTGAGCGATAAGCTGAGTATTCTGCCCATCGATTGTTTAGACTACCGCTTAACCGCGAGTTTGGTGGAGTCGATTGGCGACCGTTCTGCTCAGATTTGCGAGAAAGCCATCCAAATGGGAAGCGTGAAGGTGGGGAAGGAGCTTTCGCAACTCATACTGAAGTTGCATAACGCCGCCTACGAGTCGCATGAAAACGCGATGAAGGCTCTGTTCTCTCGGGACATCTCGCTTGCAGAGTCTGTTAGAGCCGAGCGGGAAACCGTTACAGACGTTTCTCACCAGATTGAAACGGTGATTCATGACCAGCCTGTCGAGGTCGCTCCTCGTCTTCTTGCAGCGGTCTCGTCTATTGGCAGGATTTACGACAACAGCGTGGACATCGCTGACCTCGTCATGCCGAGGCCTGCCTAAAACGGCGTGTGGTGAGCATTAGTGCATCCAATCTCAGCGGAGGGAAAACAGTATCACATAGGATGCAAACTAGGCGATCTTGCCAAATACCTTCTCGTTCCAGGCGACCCCGACAGGGTGCCGAAAATTGCCAGCCTCTGGAATGAAGCCAAAGAAGTCTCGTGCCACAGAGAGTTTCGGGCTTTTACTGGAAAATA
>CAZUFG010000092.1:0-4216 GCA_964618655.1 uncultured Candidatus Bathyarchaeia archaeon
TTATCCTTTCTTTAATGAATTTCAAAACGGGCTCGGCTGGAAGAAACATGTGCGAAGGAGAACCCAAACAAACCAAGTCATAATCGTAAAGCTCCTCTTCTTTGGCTTCTTGAACCCGCTTGATAGTGGGCTTGACTCCTTCCTTCTCCATTCCCCGTCGAATGGCGTCCGCAACCTTCTCAGTGTTTCCAGTTCCCGACCAGTAAAGAATTAAGGCTTTCACGAGTTGTCAGCCTTTTGTTTTCTCTCTTTTCACGATTTCTCTAGCCACGATCACGCCTGAAACAGAAGCCTGAACGAGTCCCCTAGTCACGCCAGCCCCGTCACCAATCGTGAACAAGTTACGAACCCTCGTCTCTAAGCATTCGCTCAACTGAAGCCTAGAAGTGTAAAACTTAACCTCAATCCCATACAACAACGTGTGTATCGAATTCACCCCAGGTGCAATCTGGTCCAAAGCCTGAAGCATCTCCCGAATATCCGCCAAATAACGATAAGGCAAGACAAAGCTCAGGTCGCCGGGCGTGGCATTCTTCAAGGTCGGAACAACCGTGCTCCTCCCTATCCTATCCTCCGTCGAGCGTCTCCCAGCTTGAAGGTCTCCCAGCCTCTGAATGATCACGCCTCCACTGAGCAAGTTCGTGAGCCTAGCAAGATATTTCCCGTAGGCGATAGGCTCTTTGAAGGGTTCAGTAAAAGACGTGCTCACAAGGATGGCGAAGTTCGTGTTCCCCGTCTTTCGTTCTGCATAGCTCTGACCGTTAACCGTCAAAACACCATTGTAAGATTCAGTGATGACCTCGCCCTCAGGCGCCACACAGAAAGTTCTCACATGGTCATCGAAGGACTTGGAATAATAAACAAACTTGGGCTCGTACAACACACTCGTAAGCTCCTCCAAAACAGGAGCCAGAACTTCAACTCGGATGCCCACATCAACAGGGTTGTTGAGCGTCTTCAAACCCAAAGACTGCGCCTCAAACTTCAACCACTCGGCTCCGCTTCTGCCAGGAGCCACGATAACGTACTTCCCGTAAAGCTTCTCGCCCTTGGTGGTTTCTACGCCCACCGCCTGTCCGTTCTTAACTAAGAGATTCTTCACGTCAGTTCTCGTTCGAATAGTCACGCCGTCTTTTAGTTGGCGGCGCATCTTGCGAAGAGTGTCCGCGCACTTTTCTGTGCCCATGTGACGAAGTTTCTGCGGAACAAGCTTCAGTCCAGCGAGCGACGCCCTTCGCTCAATCTCGTCCACCTTGTCGAGGTCAGCCCCGTACAAGTGTGGAGGCGCCCCAAACTTCAGGTAAATCTTGTCCACGTAGTCCACGAGGCTCGCAAGCTGATCTTTTGTGCAGTATTCGTTAAGCCATCCCCCAACCTCAGTAGACAGCGTGAGTTTTCCGTCGCTGAAGGCTCCGGCGCCGCCCCAGCCCGACAACAGCGAGCAGGGTTCGCAGTTTATGCAGCCTAAGCCTCGGTTTGCTGGGCATTTGCGCTTGTCGATGTCGGGTCCTTTATCCAGCATGAGGATGCTCAGTTTGGTGTTTTTAGTCAGTTCGAGAGCGGAAAATATGCCTGCTGGACCGGCACCCACGATGATTACGTCGAATTTCATAGGCATTCTCCCAAAGCCCAAAACTACATGTAACAACTGCCATATATGTTTTAGGAAAATCTAGGCTTACACTCAATTGCTCACACAGGCATTACTATCGCTTGCTCGCGAGTTCCATAAGTGATGGTTTTTCCTTCTAAGAAGAGTTTTCCTACGAGGGCGCAGGTTACGGCGTCCAGCTCGTGATCTTTCATCCTGTCGTTCAGCCCTTTTATTCCTAACGTTTCCAAGCCTGCTCTCAGTCTTCTTAGCCCCTTTTGTTTTCTGGGGATTTTTAGAACGTCTTGTGCACCGCCTGGATAGACTTCTATCACCTTGAAGTGCTTGCTTTCGAAGATTCTTCGTAGGGTTATGCCCCTGCTTGTCAGTTTTCTCATGGGTCCGAGGGTGATTGGGAAGAATTTTATGCCTCTCTTCAGGAGTTCTTTGTCGCATTCCCTCAAATGAACATCAGTCCTTTGCTCTATGGACTTTCGTCCTGTCGGAAGACTTAATGGTGCGTCGATGGCGACAATCTTTGGCTTGCTTTCCTCTGTTTTCCTCACTATTTCTTCGTTCGTGTAGACTAGAAAAGTCTCTGCCATCAAACCCTTAAGGATACAAAGACCTGTAGGTCTGCTTTCGACGCCTGCCAAGTCTAAACCGACTACCGACATTCAGCCTCAACTTATAGTTTCGCAGCTAGTCTTTTATTGCTTCCAGTAGGCTCATCACGTTCCACAGTCTGACCCGTGTGTACGGAGGCATATTCGGGTCCTGCAAAATATCATCAAGGAGGGATATTGCGTTCGACGCCCTAACTGCTGGGGTGTGTTCCGCAAACTGTAATGCGTCAATCGACTCCTTCGCGGCCCTCCGTATGTTACGTGGAGTCGTGGAGTCTTCGGAGACTTGCCCGAGAACGATCATCGCCTGTTTTATTCGCTCCTCGTACTCCTCTAGCTTCTTCTTTCTCACCATTTAGAAGCCTCCAAACCGATTTCTCGGGCAACAATAATCCCAAACTCTACTCTCTAATTATGCTCAAACGCTGATTTATACAATTTGCGGTTTTAACAAAAACGGCTAAACGTACATCTGTTCTACTGTCTTTTTCCTCTCAGCCGTAAACAGCAAATACTCAAGGCTTACGGGGCTGAAGGACGCCTCAGCTCCGCACCTCTTACACCAAACTGTAATTACTATGGGCGTTATTCTCTCGAGCATGCGGCCAAGCCCCTCCACAGTCGACGCTGCGTAGGCGACCTCAACTACCTCCGTTTTTCCTAACTCAAAATGTCCAGACTTCAGATGATCAAGATAGGTGATTTTGTGTTTACATCCGCATGATGTGCACGCTATTTCGTGGGGAGTAGCGAGTAGCGGATTGCGGTCAAAAACTCCCTTCCTCGCTCTACTAATAATCTCATTTTTTGAGTTTGACCGAGGCATTAATTATCCACATATGATATACTCTTTCTGAGGCTTAAAGTTGTCTGAAGAATCAAAAGACCTACAAGCAATGGCAGATCTGCTAAGGCAGGGCGCCACACTCACAGAGCTTCCGTGTCCAGCCTGTTCTTCGCCACTGTTCAAACTTAAAAGTGGAAACCTCTACTGTGCACGCTGTAAAAAACGTGTGGTAGTGGTGAAGGAGGGCGAACAACCCTTAGAGGCAACCAGCCCCATGCTTATCACTAACCTAGAGTCAACTCTCCTCACGAAGATAGGAGAGATAAATAAGAAGATCAGAGAAGAAACAGACCCAGAGCAACTAGAAAAACTAAACGCCGTCTTGTCCACGCTTTTGGAAAACCTTGAAAAAACAAGAAAAATAAAAAGAAAATAGCTCCAAAACGCTAACACGAAGGATGCAAACGTTGCTGGCACAGTATCTAAACTTTCCGGAGACTGTACATGGCGTGGCACGTTTTGCCTATCGGTCCTCGATAAGAAAGGTGGAACAAGCCATTTTCTATGCCCTTCATCAACTGAATGGAAAAACTTATAGTCTAAACGATATCACGCCTTTCCCATCTTCAAAATGCGAGGTCGGTTTCGAGTTTGGAGTGGCTGAAGACGTTACTTTTAACTACCTAGGTAGCGAAGAGCTTGAAAAATTTCAGAAAGCCATCAGTCAAAAGGCTTTGCCCATGCTTGACTTCTTCTGCGTCATTCGCTACCACGTGGTTAGGGAGGAGAAGCGTATTCCACTGAAGTTTGACTATAACTTTCTCCGCTTCATATTTTATGAAAACGAAATGGAGTTGCGGGTCTCGCACGAACGGGGCACGCAACGAATCTCAATAGATGAACTCATCACTTTTACAACAAAGCGCATAAACGAAGAACTTTCGCGGAAGCAGTTGAAACCACTAGACCTGAAATATTCACGGGCTCTTTAATTCTTCAGAAAGTCAAGGGCAAGGGCTAAAATATCCTTCGCAACCGCACCTATCGGTTTGTTGCCGTTAACGACTATTAGTCGTCCGTTTTCAACGAGCCTCATGTAAACGTCTCGAACTCTTTGCTGGGTCTGAAGAGTTTCCATAACAGACCTTCGCCGCTTTATTCGTTTAACCGCAACTTCTGGCGGGACATCAATGTAAATGGCTAAGTCTGGAC
>CAZUFG010000093.1:0-4200 GCA_964618655.1 uncultured Candidatus Bathyarchaeia archaeon
CCGTCACAGAGAAAGACAGCCTGAACTGGAAATTTGTTCAAAAACCCTCTGAGTATGAGGCTACTATCCAGCCGTCTGTTCCACTTTCGACCTTGATCCTGTTTTCAAGCGATGGAAAATATTTTGCCAGTAAAGGCGAATGGATTAAGGAAATGTATTTCCGAGTCGACGACTCACGAGGAGAAAGCTGTCTCGACGACAATTTTCAGCCCGGATGGTTTGAGTTCGGCGTTTCTCCCAAAGGAAGAAAGAGGTTTTATGTTCTTGCAACAGTGGGCAAAAGCGAAGAGGAAGCTAGGCGTGTTTTTTCGTCTATTCCTCAGGGAATAGAACAGATTGATGCCTTATACAGCCAAGAGTTGAAGCGTAAAAAAAGTCTGTTGGAAAGGTTTCAAGAACACTACGCTGACATCGAAATGGAAAATTGGCTGAAGTGGCTCGTTTTGGCTGCAGATTCTTTCGTGGTGAAAAGGGAATCAACTAAGACAAAGTCTATAATCGCTGGCTACCACTGGTTTGAAGACTGGGGAAGAGACTCATTAATTTCTTTGCCAGGCCTAACACTTGTCACGGGAAGATTTGAGGATGCAAAAGAGATTCTGTTGATGTTTAAGCGTTACTGCTATAGAGGCATCGTTCCAAATCGGTTCCCAGATCGCGCTGGAGACAGGCCAGATTATAACACGGTGGACGCCACGCTCTGGTACTTTAACGCGGTTCTTCAGTACCTCAAATACACTGGGGACTTCGACTCTGTTCAGAAAGAACTGTGGACTGTGTTGCAATCAATAATTGAACATCACATTCAAGGAACCTTATACAATATACGCATGGGAGAAGACGGTTTGTTAGGGCATGGACCGCAACTCACCTGGATGGACGCTATGATAAACGACCAGTTTGTCACGCCGAGAGAAGGAAAAGCTGTAGAAATTCAGGCGTTGTGGTATAACGCCCTAAAAACCATGCAACTTCTCGCAGCACGCTTTAACCAAGAAACAGAGGCAGAAAGGTATTCTGTCATGGCTGAAAAGGCTAAAAAGAGCTTCACTAAGGAATTTTGGAACGGTCAGAACGAATGCCTATTTGACGTGATAAGTGATAGCGGGCAGGATTCTTCGTTAAGGCCAAACCAAGTGATTGCGGTGGCTTTAGATTTTCCTATATTGGATGGAGCGAAAGAAGAGAAGGTTGTAGAAACTGTGTGGAGAAAACTTTGGGGCACCTATGGACTGAAGACCCTGCCCGATGATGATTCGCGTTATATAGGAAAATATTCTGGAGGATGGGCTCAGCGCAACAACGCATATCATAATGGAACTGTTTGGGCTTGGCTTCTCGGATCCTTTACGACAGCGTTCTTAAAAGTTAAGGGTTATGAGGCTAAATGGCGAAACTTTGCCCTCAAGAACCTTTTGCAGCCCCTTTTTCATGAGGAGATTTTTCGGGCAGGACTCGGAACGGTAAGTGAAATATTTGACGGCGACTCGCCTCATGGGTCTAGGGGTTGTATTGCCCAGGCTTGGAGTGTAGCAGAGCCTTTACGGGCTTTCGTTGAAGACGTTATGCTGAAGAGACCATTACATGAAAAGCAGGTTTTGGGAAAGTCAGCGGTGTTCACTTAGTTGGCATTAAGAACAGTTAAATAGAAGTGGAAGGCATTATGGATGCTTTGCCACAAAGAGAATATACCCAGCATTAATAGAGGTCAAAACGTTCATGACGGATGTCTGCTTCATCTTCGAGGTTCACCAGCCATATCGGCTAAACCGAAATTTTCACTCAGACCTACTAGCTCGTCAGTCTGTGACGAAAAAAGACCTTTTCGACCTCTACTTCGATAATAAGCTTAACCAGTATATTTTTGAAAGAGCCGCAAGAAAATGCTACTTTCCCTCAAACAACGTTATTTTGGAGCAGATTGACCGATACAAGAGAGACCGAAAACAGTTCAAGGTAGCCTACGGAATCTCCGGCGTTTTCATCGAACAGTGCGAGCGTTGGAGCCCAGACCTGCTTGAATCTTTTAAGCAACTTGCCCAGTCTGGTTGCGTCGAGTTTCTGGATCAGCCTTACTATCATTCGCTTGCCAGCCTGTATGGAGCAGACCGTTCCGAGTTCGTTGAGCAAATTCGCCTCCACCGACAACTTATGAAGGACCTATTCAATTATGAACCCAGAGTTGTTGAAAACACCGAGTGCCTATACAATAACGTTATTGCGAAGACTGTTGAGGGGCTGGGTTACGAAACCACAGTCACCGAGGGCGTGGAAAGAATCCTCGGGTGGAGAAGCCCAAACTACGTGTATAAGGCTAAAGACTCTAAACTTAAGGTTCTGATGCGCAACTACCGCCTCTCCGACGACATAGGCTTTCGATTCTCCTCCACTTGGTGGACAGAGTGGCCGTTAACCGCAAGCAAATATGCGATTTGGCTTGCCGCAACCCCGGGACAGGCAATAACTCTGTTCGTTGATTACGAAACCTTTGGCGAACATCACTGGCCAGAGACTGGAATCCATGAATTTTTGAGGTGGCTACCCGGCGAAGTCATCAAGTGGAACAACCTAAGCTGGTCCACCCCCTCCGAAGTCGTTCGCCGACACGAGCCGGTTGGAGAAGTTGACGTTCACGAGTTTAACACGATTTCTTGGGCAGATCTTGATCGAGATCCAAGCGCTTGGATTGTCAACCCGATGCAAACGATTTGCTACGAGTCTTTGAAGGGGCTACAACAGTCCGTGAAAGGAACTCATGATGAAGACTTAATCAAGCTTTGGCGTTATCTACAGATGAGTGACCATCTTTATTACCTGAGCATAAAGGGCGGCGGACCAGGCGACGTACACAGCTACTTCAACCCGTGCAGTAGCCCAGTCGAGGCTTTTGCCATCTACTCACGAATCATTTCCGACCTAGAAGCCAGAATTTTGCGAGAACTAGAGAAACCCGAGTTTGCGGCAAAACGAATGTTGCGTCGGCTTCCAGTTGGAAGGGGTTTCACTTTCTTTTATGAGTTTGCGCGACCCACCGCTTGGACCGTGCACAGTTTACATGAATTTTATTCAGCCCTCAAAGTTGTGGACATAAAGTCTATTCAGTTTCACACGGAACGCGGGGACTTCGAGCGTTGGCTTCGTCAGGTGGTTGGAGACGAAAAGCTGGCGGGTCAATTCGTTGATACGTCTAGTATACGATTAAAGGGTGAGGCTTTGCGTAAGAGAGTTGTTTACGCAGTCGAGGGCAGAATTAAAGAACTGGAAGCAGTGGCTACCGAGACTACTGCAGATATTTGAAAGATTTGATAATCAACCCTTGGATTTCTTTTTGAAGGCTTTCTCGCAGAGTTTTCTGCAGGGGCAGAACTCCCAAGGTTTGAAGCCTTCTTGTGTTTCCATGGCGGGCATGCATGGGGTTTGTCTCTTTTCTCCTTCTTTCTCACCACCCATCATGCTCTTCATCATCTGCATCATCATGGTTGGCATTCCGCCTTCGCCACCGAACATCTGCGACATCATGGTTGGCATCATTTTCTCCATAATTTTGCTTTTTTCCTCATCCTTCATGCCTGCAAACATTTGAGTCATCATAGATGGCATCATGGAACCCATCAACTCTTGTTTGTCTTCAGCGGTCATGCCTTCCATCATCTTCTCCATCATTTTGGGCATCATTTGCTTCATCAACTCTTTCTTGTCTTCAGAAGTCATGCTCGCAAAAAATTCGTCCATCATCTTCTCCATCATACTCTGCTTTTCTTCTCTGCTCATCCCTCTCACCATTCTTTTCATATACCACTCCTTTAGTCCCATGCTATGTCCCTTCGCTTTCTTGAGTTGAAACATGACTAAATAATTTTCTCTATTTGGAATAGACATCCGTATACTTAAATTGGATGAAGCCATATCTTTTACATCTATCACGTTGCACGTATAAGGACTTAAAAAAAATTACGCGGAGAAATCTGTTATGCGGGCTGTTGTCATGGCTGGCGGCGAGGGAACGAGGCTTCGTCCATTAACCACGAGACGCCCCAAGCCCATGGTTCCAGTAGTGAACCGCCCAATGCTTGAACACTCAGTCGAGCTCATGAAGAGGCATGGACTAGACGATTTGATAATTACTCTTCATTACTTGCCCGACATCATAAGTGATTACTTTCAAGACGGAGCCAAATTTGGTGTTGACATATCTTATTT
>CAZUFG010000094.1:0-4077 GCA_964618655.1 uncultured Candidatus Bathyarchaeia archaeon
AAACCAGCGTTGTGCTTCGAGTATTAGACGCTCTCAAAAGCATGGGGTATAAGGCAGGTGGCATGATAAGCGGGGAGGCCCGAGAAAGAGGAGTCCGCATGGGCTTTGAAATTGTCGATCTCCAGAGCGGTCAGAGGGGATGGCTAGCCCACGTGAACCAGCCTACGGGTCCTCAAGTCAGCAAATACCGAGTTAATCTAAAAGACCTTAACGCAGTAGGCGCAAACTCCATCATTACTGCCTTATCAAATGCTGACATAATCGTCGTGGACGAAATAGGCCCAATGGAGCTGTTTTCACCCGCCTTCAAAGAGGCGGTCAATCAAGCGATAAAAAGCAATAAACCATTGCTGGGAACAATTCACTTCAAAGCACGAGACCCACTCATTAACACTATAAAAGCCAGAGAGGACGCAGAAATCCTTGAAGTAACATACGAAAATAGGGAACACTTACATAGGACTATTATTGACAAGGTCGTCCAGTCTCTGCAAAAGCCATCTTGAGATTTTAGAGGTCGTTCATCTATGAAGGTAGTTGGCGTTGACGATGCTGGTCGCGGAGCAGTAGTCGGACCCCTCGTCATCGCAGGCGTCATGCTCAACGAAGAAGACCTTCCTAAGCTTGTAGCCTTAGGCGTGAAGGATTCTAAACTTCTTACGCCCCGTAGGCGAGAGCAACTTGCCAAAGAAATAAGGAAGTTGGCTCTCAAATACTATTTTATTAAGTTGTCTCCGGCGGAAATTGACAGAGTAGTCGAAACTGGAAAGAAATTGCACAAACTGAATCGGCTTGAGGCTCAAACAATGGCTAAAGTGATAGGTGCTCTTAAGCCAGACATAGCATACGTGGACGCCTCAGACGTGTTACCTGACAGATTCAAAAATCACATTCTGGAAAGTCTCCCTTTCAAGGTTCAAATAATATCCGAGCACAAGGCAGACAGAACCTACCCAATCGTCTCGGCAGCATCAATCATCGCAAAAGTAGAACGAGACAAAGCAATTTCTGAATTGACAGAAAAATACGGAGAGATAGGACGCGGCTACATCACTGACCCCAAAACCGTAGAGTTTTTAGAAGAATGGATTAAAAAGTTTGGTTCCTACCCAGATTTTGTGCGAGAATCTTGGAAACCCGCAAAAAGAATGAAAGGAGAAGCTGAAACAAAACAAACCAAACTAACTTGAATCAGTTTCTTATGATTGGGCTTAACTACTACTAAAACAGCGCGTACTCTACTTTGGCAGCTGGCTTGCTTGCTTATAGTTGTTCGATGAAGTCTTCGGGGTGTTCTATCTTGACCAAATCTCTGTGGCGGATTAGTACAATGCTGCTATTCGGGACTTTTTCATCATCCGTGACGAACACTGGTTGTGCGTTAACGATCTTGCTAATGCTTACGATTTCTTCAGTTCTTTGGTCGATATCTCGTTCGCCTCTGTGCGGAACTCCTCCAATTATGTTCAACTGTCTCTTGGGGGATTGGGCTATGAAGTCGAATGGCGCTCGCCTTGTACAGGCTACTGAAAAGTTGCATTGGGCAAGCTTCCTCAAGACTGTTTGGAGGAACCGATTTTTAGTGAGGAGACGCCTAGCAGTGGCCAAAAATCCCGTGCCTAGAGGAGGCAACTGAAACACGTTGATTGGTTGCACCAACGGAACGCCTAAAACCCATTCTAGCTTGTAGGCTGCGGAAACCGAAGCCTTAGCCGTGCCTCTTTCATACCCATACAAAGTTCTCGCGGAGATTCCCATCATTTCTGCCAGTTTTCCAACAGACAGCCCCAGCTTTTGCCTTTTTCTCTTGATAGTGTCTCCGTCAAGCCTGACATAGTAGCCTCCTGGACCAGCTTCCACTAGTGGGTATATTTTTTGAAAAACTGTGTCTTCAAGCGTTTTTGGGGTGATGGCGTACATGCTATACCTTGAGTAGACGGTGTCGTCTTCGAGGGGTCTTATACGCATTTTGTCACAAATGAATAATGGTGCAGCAGAAAAACGTTTAGCGATAGTCTTAAACTCTGAGGCGTCTTTGGCAGAGACGTTTCCAATATTGCAGTGCACCTTCACTAGGGCGAGGTCATTTTCCCTTCGAGTTGCGAAGTCAAAGCAACTTGGCCTTGCGACACATCTTTGGGAGACCTGAAAGCCAGCTTTTTTAAAAATAGACTCTGTGGCGTCCAGCATCTCCGCCCTATTCATCATCTTCCCTCAGACGGTTAAAGATTAGTGAGAGTTTCATATAAACTTACGGTTCATCATTTCGATTCAGATACAAAATAGAAAAGTTGAAAGCCAAAAAGGAAGGTTGCCTTTCGAAAAGCCAAGCTTCAAATTGCAGCTTTATTTGATATTTGCTAGAATCATGGCGTGGGCCTTATCGTAGGGCTCTAAGTGTATGACTTCTCTAATTTGAAAACCTCTAGTTTTGAGGATGCCTATTTCCCGTTTATACACGTCAGAGGGTTCTTTTGTAACGTCGATGCTTTGAGCCTTAATGGCTAGCATAATCCATCCGTTTGGCTTGAGAAAGAGGTCAGCGTTATCCGCCAACACCTTAGCCTGCTCGGGCTGAGCTATGTCACAGTAAATGTTGTCCACTTTTTCCACGAGCGTTGAATATCTTTCTGGAAACCGTGCATCCGCCAGTATGGGCGACATGTTGGAGCGGAAGGCGCAAACGTTGTTGACGAGTTCTCGGATGGCTCGGGAGGCGAATTCTATGCAGTAAACGTGGCCAGCCTCGCCTACGATGTCGGAAACGTGACTCGCGGTCGTCCCAGAGGCTGCGCCCAAATACAAAACCTTGTCGCCTGGTTTGATTGGAACCTTTTCAAGACCTTTTAGGATGGCAGCGGCAAACTTGCTTCGGAAGGGGTCCCAGAGCCTGTATTCTACGCCCTTATGCTTAACCAACCGTTCGCCGTAGACATTTTTTCCTGGCGCTAAGTTTTTTGTGGCTAGTTTCCGGGAACCATCTTCAAAGACAGCCCAGTAGATTCCTGGAAAATGTGGGTGCGGTTTAACCTCTGCGGCCACGTCTCATTCTCCTTGGAGGCTTTTTGCCTCTTGGCTTTATTGGCTGCTGTGGCGGTGGTGCCTCATACTTTTGTTGAACTTCTTTAATTCTTCTTTCGAGGCTGGCTTTCAATTCGTCTCCTATGTACTTGCCGGTGAAGGCGTCGGTTCTTGCGGCTATGGATAGTTTTCCAGCCAGCGCCCGTGCGATTCTTCCTCTTTGCCAGTATTTTGCCTCGTGAATGAGTGAGTGTTGGAAGAGTATTCCGTGTTTTGGGGGGCGGGTTCCAGTTTTGAGCGCTCTGAAAAGGGCTTTTTCGGCGCCTAGCACTTGGACGGTGCTTGCGGGCATTTTTGCTAGGTTGCCCAATCCGCCAGCGAGGGCTATGAGTCTTGCTCCCAAGAGTGAACCAGCTAATTCGCGGATGTTTGGGGCAACTTCGGCCATGGTTGAGTCCAAATAGCCCTCTAGCGAGTGTCGTATGTCGTATAGTTCTAGTGTGTTTTTGCACATGGCTTGTATTTGACTTAGGTCTTTTTCGTTCAGTTCGGCTCCCATTGAGGTTTCCGCAGCCTTAGCTATTTCTTGGGCTTTGGCTTTTGGTAAGCCTTCTTTCTCTATGCCTTCAGTTGTGAATTTTTCTCTTCCTCCAAGCTTGAGGGCGAGGCGTGCGTATGTTTCGTGTTTTTCTATTAGTCGGTCGAGTTCGGGGAAGTGAAGCCCATACCACTCGCGTATTCTGCCCATGAATAGGTTCAGTGTCTTGTCTAGGTCGTCGATTGTTTGGATTGCTTGGGCTACGACTAGGTCACGCTTCTCAACCGCTCGCTTGACCCGCGTTTTTGTGAGTTCCATAGAAACCTTGTGTGTCCATTCACGGAGTTCTTCGGCTCTTTTTACAAAGCCCACTTCAACCGCGAATTTGTCAAGATTTCTGCGAAGTAAGTCGCCTGCCTCTGAAGGCTTGGCTACGTCTACTTCGATTTTTAGTTTTTCTCTGGCGTTTCTAGCCATCTCTAAGCTTTCAAAAATGAAGGTTTTGTAACCCTTATCTT
>CAZUFG010000095.1:0-4058 GCA_964618655.1 uncultured Candidatus Bathyarchaeia archaeon
TCGGCGAGCATCTGCAGGTTTCCTGAGGCTGCTTGGCTCATCGCCTCTGGAATTCTAAGGTCTTGAGGACAGGCTCGTCTACAGTCGTTGCAAACTTTGCATTTTTTGGCAGATTCAACAATCTCAGCGGCGCTGGGAACAGCCTTGAACTTCCTCCTTTTAGGGGCGACTTCTACCGCGGTTCTGGCAACTACCTCTCCAGCCTTGACTGGATCAAGGATGAGCACGCCTGGGACTTTGCCACTCACTAGGTCGGCTACGATCTGGTCTGGGGGGTCACGTGTTCGGTTCTGCAGTCCCAAACAGTTTTTCTCGCTGGTGACGATTACTGGCGCCTTAATCTTCTGGGCTTCAACCAGCGCGTCTGCGCGGATGCACTGTTCATCTAAAACTACAACGTCTGGGATACCGCTTCTGATGAATCGAAGTTGCCATGAGATAGGCCCTACTATTTTGGCTTTCGGGTCGTACCGTGTTGTGTCGTGGGCAGTACAGCATAAACCGCAGACTTCAACGCTACCATGGAGTCCATTTTCTTTTAGGTAGTCTACAATTCCGACGGCTGGGACAACGTTATGACCGATGCACATGATTACGGGCTTTTTAGGGTCGATGGCGCCGTACCCGATTTCGACGAGAGGCGACTTTGGATCAGCTTTTGGGAAACCTAAGGCTGAGACTTGCGCAATGTCTGCGACTTCCAACCCAACGTGGTCAATCATTCCTGCGTGGAAAACTTTAGACTCAAAGTCAAGGTTGCTCCCCTCTTGCCCAGTTTGAGTCGCCGAAAGCAGATGGGTAAGCTGGCTTTCCAAGTAGTCCAAAACATCTTCAAGGTCGCCAAGTGTTTTTGGTCGGATGCCACAAACTAGGCGAGTTATTGGGGCTTCGACATCTATGTTTAATCCGCCGACATCGATGGGGTGTCTTCTACCAAACTTTTCGATTAAGTGCTCGACCATGTGCCTCGCGTGGCCGATGTGGGTTGCGGCTCCAATACAGCAGGCGAGCAAAACTATGCGAGACTGTTGGGCGGACATGTTTAGTCCGCAGGCTCCGCGTTTGTCTTTGGTTAGGTCGCATTTGCCGAAGGTGCAGAGGCAGCAGACGTCGCAGAATGGCATGTACATGGGCTTGTAGCGCTGAAGAAGTTGGAGGTCCCATTCTCGAAGGTCGGTTATAGACGGGAACGGAGTTGGACCGACGGGTTCAGCCCATGTTTCTTCAAAGATTCTTCCAAAAGACAATTCCAAATCTTTTATGATGGCGGTGTCTGTTTTGAGTTCTTTTACCTTCACGTGTAAGGCTTTTCTGGACAACGATCACACACAACTTGTGAGGTTGATTTGAGTCACGGAATATCCTCTGATATTCCTCATAAACCTTTCTAGAATAGGTTATGAAGGCTTACAGTAAGGCTTCTGGAATGGTTTCCAAGATTTAGACTCTTCCCAAACCCATAATCTTATCATCACTTCTTACTAATTCGTTAGCGTGAACTTGAATGGTCGATCTGGCTGAGATTCAGTTCGCGTATTACATGTTGGCCGCAACGGGCGTGTTGGTTGCTGCAATCTACTACATCATCAGTCTGAGATACAACATGAAGGCGAGGGAGATGGAGTTATGCCGATTAGTCACCTCAGACTACGGTTCAGAACAGGGCATGCAGAGATACGCCACGATGATGAACATGGAGTGGAAAGATTACGAGGATTTCATGGAGAAATATGGCTATTCAAACCCCGAAATGTTCAGCAAATGGGTTTCACAATTCCTCGCCTGGGAGAACATGGGAGTTCTCATAAAAAACAAAGTTGTTAAAGCTGAAAAACTATATTCCACGGGTGGCTTCGGTGCCATACGGGCATGGGAAAAGTACAAGGACATTATTCAGAGTCGGAGAGGCGTTGCTTGGGGCCAAGATTACATGAGTAACGCCGAGTTCTTCGCACAGGAGATGCTGAAAATCAAGACAAGAAACGATGCCAGCTTCAAAGACAAGCTGGAGGCCTATAGAAGGACCTGGAAAACTTGAGTAGATTGAAGGCTCGCTGACTCCTTCCTTTTATCACGCCTGCATATCGTTAACTACTTTACTTCTGTTTTCTCCCATAGTTCCAATCCGAATTTGGTAACGTTCTTGCGAAACTCCTCTGGGCGTGTAAGGGCTGTCAAAATTTTTGTTTTTCATTGTCAATATGAGGGGATGGCTGTTTAGAAAAGAGTTAATTAAAACCCGTGTTTGCTATTACGCTAGGTGGACAGTGTTGTCAACAAAGAAGACAAATCTAGTCGTCGCGGTTTCTGGCAAAGGCGGGGTAGGCAAGACCACCATAACGGCTCTAATGATAAAAATCCTCAGCGAAGCAGGAAAAAGAAGCATCTTAGCCATAGATGCGAATCCAGACTCCAACCTTCCAGACGTGTTGGGCGTACCTGTGACCAAAACCGTTGGGATGATAACAGACGAACTGAAAAAGTCAATTGAAAAGTCTGAGATTCCGCTCGGAATGACGAAAGAGGGAGTCCTCGAATCCCGTGTTTTCGGGGTTCTGAAAGAAACGCCGAGTTTTGACCTTCTCGTGATGGGACGCGGCGAAGGCGAAGGATGCTACTGTCCCGTAAACGCCCTTCTCACACGCATCATCGACACACTGTCTAAGAATTATGACCTGACGATCATGGACATGGAGGCGGGACTGGAGCATCTGAGTCGGAGAACAGACCGTGACGTAGACATCATGATCATCGTCACGGACCCAAGTTCGATGGGGTTGCAGACGGCGAAAAGAATCAAGGAACTCGCCAAGGAGGTTCACATTCAATTCAAGAAAACTTACCTTATTGGAAACAGGTTTAGTCCCGACATGGAGAAAACCCTGAAGGAAAAAGCTGAGAAAATTGGCGTCGAGTTGGCGGGAATAGTTCCCCAAGACGAAAACATTTTCAAATATAACTTGGCTGGAAAGGCTTTACTCGACCTCTCACCAGAAAGCCCCGCTGTGCGTTCAGTAAAGCAGATTTTAGCGAGAATAGGTCTTTTCGACTAAGAATTGACGGTTAGAGTGCTCGGAACTTTTTCTTTATCTCTTCGATCTTGCAGGTGGGCTCCTTCAGCTCGCCTTCTGGGCAGTAGCCCAATTCTACGCATGACGGCCCAGCGTCCTCGAAGATTGACGGCGCCACACGCTTTGCCTGTTTCAGCATTTCAATTGCCATCTCCCGTATCTCCCACTGCGACCTTTCGCAGCAACGTAGGTTGAAGAAGTGGCGTAGTTCTCGGGCGTTCATGGTTATGACGATGTTTGTTCTGGCGGCGTTTGGCAGAACGTATCTCGCATCTTCTTTGGGGATGCCGCTGTTTAGGAGTTTTTGGTATGCGTCAGATATGTGCCTTAATGTTTCCTCATAGATTTTTTTGGCGTTCTTCTTTTCCAGTACGCTTTTGGGCGTAACGCAGTATTCTAACGTGTTGTAAGCCACGTACCGCTGACTCTGCTGCGTGTAAGAAGCGATTCTGTGCCTCACCAGTTGATGAGTTAGAGCACGTGAGACTCCCTCAGCCCCGAACGTGAACGTGGCGTGCTCAAGGATGGAAGTATGCCCGTAGCCCATAACCCTACGTATAGTCTTTCTTGCCTTCTCTACGGTGAGTTTTTCGAGGAGTTTCGGTGTTGCCTCACTTTTGTAGGAGGTCATGGCAGCGGCGGCACAGAGCAACTCTGGGTCAGGCGTGTACTTAAGAAGCCTAACTTTCATTCGTGTACATCTCCTTTTCAGATTTTTATTAGAGACGCAAGTGCATTTAAACTATGTTGACTTGAAGCAGGCGTGTGAGTATGACAAAGATTTCAATGCCTTTCTAACAGATTGATTTTATCATATCATTACTGCACCTGCAACTAATCCAAAAATAATACCTGGAACCCAAGACCATCTTGAATATGTGATTTTGTAGGTCAAAGCAGTAGTCAGAAGGAACACAAGAAACATTACTACCACTCCTTCCGGAGTTGTGGGGAATGGTAGATTATCTGGGAATTGTGCTGGAAATC
>CAZUFG010000096.1:0-3915 GCA_964618655.1 uncultured Candidatus Bathyarchaeia archaeon
ACTTTCTGTTTTTTCTTCGCTGGCAGAAAAACTACGTATGGATAGAAGCTCTCGCCCACGGAACTGTCCGCCTCAAAGTAAACCCTAGTTGTTCTTAGATCTTAATAAGACCCGCTCTCCTTAGGTAGGAGATTATTCCAATCGCTAGAAACGTTGCACCAACAGTCATTATAAGTCTTTCAACAACAGTAATCGGCAAGACTAAAGTGAAGACTTGGCTAAGAGGGTCTGTCGGCGCCTTCAAGCCAAATGTTATCCATTTGTCTGGCGAATTTATTAACCCAACAGAGTATAGAAAGCTTCCCCAGAAAAGCCCGAGCGACTTAATCGCGTCTTTAATGGCTTGTAATGAAACAAACCAGCCCACAGTTACGATGTAGATAAGGTTTCCAGCCATGTGGTTTGCCATAAGACCGCTATAACAGCAGAGAGTTGTTCCAACCGTTAGTTTTCGTTTACTGCCACTCTTCACGAACTCGGCTATCTTACTTCTAAATATTATAATTAGTATGAACGCTCCCCAATGCAGAAAGGGATAGTAAAGCACCTCTTGTCCTGGAATGCTCAAGTACCAAAGCCCATTTAAGACACCGATGAGAACTGCGGCTAGCTTCCAGTTGGCAATTTTGCCGTTTCTAATCAGGGAGCCACTCACTATGGCTGCTATGGGGTCGAGAGGAAGATTCAACAAACCGTAAAAGGTTGTTTTTGGAATAAGCCACGCAATAAAGCTTCCGATAAAGGCTGATAAACCGCCAAGCCATGGTCCGAGCACAATTCCTATGACAGGAGCAAGGATTACTGTAAACTCGATGTGGCCTGTTCCGCCCATTATTGGGATTCCTGGAAGCCTTGATATGATTACGAGTAGGGCGGCGAAGAACGAGACTTGAGCAATGTCTCGGGAGCTTAGTTTCATTTGGAACACCGCTGTGTAATAAACTACATTCCTTATTTAACTTTAACTAGACTATCAATGGAGAATTATGCATCGTCTATGGAAGCTATGATTTTGCTTCCATCCATCTCATGAAAAGTTTATGCTCTATGCCCAGGCAATCTAAGACTTTCCCAATGACGTAGTTTACGAGGGCGTCTATTTTTTTGGGTTTATGATAGAACGCGGGCATTGCGGGAATAATTGTGACGCCTTGTTTTGCGAGTTCCAGCATGTTACGAAGATGAATAACATTTAACGGCGTTTCCCTTGGGACAAGGATTAATTTTCGTCCCTCCTTCAAGGTTACGTCTGCAGCCCTCAAAATGAGATTGTCTGAATACCCGTGGGCGATGCCTGCAACAGTTTTCATGCTACAAGGAATAATGATCATGCCGTCGGTTTTGAAAGACCCGCTTAAAATTGGAGCGGTTAAATCGTCTACGTCGTAGACGTGGTCTGCAAGCTTTTCTAAACTTGGCTTGGTCGTCTCAAGCTCATGTTCGATCACTTTCTCTGCGGCTTTACTGATGACTAAGTGTGTATCCACTTTCTTGTTGCGCAAGACTTCTAGTAGGCGCTTTCCGTAGATTGCTCCACTGGCCCCAGTGATCGCCACAACCAGCCGCACGTGCGCACCCGCTATTTTAGTTGCAAAACTTCTTTTAGGTAGGCTCGGAAAGGACCAAGCTTACCACCATAGTTTCCTGCCGAAATTCTCACAACCCCCGGAACCTTCGCAGCCGCCTTTAATCCTTCCCCCATAGCCTTTTCCACAACACTGGAATTCAAGCCATTTATAACGATCTCATAAATGCTGTTGACGTTTTCTGGAACCTGCGAGTCAGACACAATTTTTTTCAGTTGCGGACAGAAAGGGTGGTTTGTAGACGCGATCAGCTTATACTTTAAGGAGCCCGATTTAGAGCCTGACCTGCAGACGCCTCCGGGGAATGGCATAATAACTCCTCGAGTCTTTTTGCTGATAGCCTCCACCGCTGCCTCGGCTGCTTGAAGACCCGCCTTATGACTTTCCGCCAAAATCAAGAAGTTTCCGCCAGCAAATGCCCTCATGGCACCGAAGCTGTCTTCGACGATGAATTCGCCTTCCATGACTGGGATGCGCCAGACCTTTCGTCCCGCAACTGCGTCTCTTTTTTGGAAGCCATCGCCGAATAGGCGGAGGCTTCGCCCCACTTTTAATCTTCGTTTTGCTTCTGGCAGCGCATCGAAAGATGCAGTGGTAGGACACGTCATAATACATTGCCCTATTCTTAAGCCCATTTGGGTTTTTAATTCTCTTCGTGTTCGGTGATAAATTTGAATAAGTGCCCCGACTCGTCCGTCCGGAGTTTTTTCAGGAGGAACAACGCCTTCCATTCCGGCTTCGGCTGGAGACATTATAATAGATGCGGCGAAACCCGTTGTGGCTGTAGCCGCGGCTAACGCCCACTTTTCGTTGTCAGCAGTTATGAGGATTCGGCTTGCCCACATCGGAAACATTTCGGCGAACGTGTTCTGAACCTCTACAGAATGTGTTCTGAAACTCAACGTGTAGATGTCGGGTTCCTTACCCGTCTTAACTAGGTATTGATTCAAGTCTTCAGTCAATGCTCATCACCTTTTTGCGGAACATGTCAACACTATCCTGAGTGCGATAATGGAATTCATAGCCTAAGGCTATAAGTCTTTCAGCTTCTTCTTTGTGGTGATCGCTTTCGCTGTGTAAGTTTAAACGTCTTGCTTAGGTTCACTATTCTAGTAAATGGTTGTGCTTCCTCACCAAAACCTTCGCACACTTGTGGCACTTGACAGGCTCTCTAACATTCAGCTTCTCGCTAACTGGAATCAGGTTGAGGAAGCCATAGTGTCCGCATTTGACCTCATGAACTTTGAGGCTTCAGCCACGCCTATTCCTTCTCATTGAGGACAGCAAACTGCGCGCGCAGTTTGAAAAAGGGTTAAGTCAAAGAAAAAAGGGAAAAAGGATAAAGACTACGTAAGGACGTCTAAATGCTATGGAAGTTTATAGACTATTGTTCCGGTTCCTCGTGCTACCAATCCAAGCCAGTCATGCGATGAATAGCTATCAAACACCATAGAGGCTGAGCCTATCCTGGCAGCGCCGTTCAATATGACGTGTATCCCTGTGTCCTTTAGATTTATGTGGCCGGTCTGAGTTGGAGGAATTGTATCCCACTTAACAGTTAATGAGTAACCCATGAATTCTGTGGAAACTCGGCACGCGCCAAAACTCCACTTAAATTCGTTTGGAGCTAACTCTTCTGCTTCCCAATCTAATATGGTAGGCGGCGTTGTGCTGAAATTGACAATTAGGAAAACGAGGACCATTCCCTTCATTGGGCCAGGTGGACCTGGAAAGTTTATCATCCCTTCGCCTGCAATCAAGATTTCGTATACTTGGCCAGGAAGCGGGTAGGGCTTGACTGCCAATGCAATCTTTCCTTCAAGCTGAATCGTTTCTGTTTTGGCGTGGACTACTGAACTTAGCAGCATTATGCATAGAGCCATGAAAACTGGTATCAAAAGCTTTTTCTGCATTTTTCTTTCTCCTTTCTCTTGGTAACCCAAATTTATTCATGTTGTTGTTTTAAAAAACTTGCGTTATAAAAAAATATAGAAGAAACTTCTATTTGCGCGCAAATAGGTTATTCAAAAAATATCTTTAGTGCTCCTGAAAAGCCGGAAGAAAAGGAAAAGCAATAACCGAGTACAGAGACCATACCTGCGAAGACTCCCCAAGATAGTCGTAGTAAACTCACTCAAACAGAAAAAGGCGTTTTCGCCCAAGACAGAAGAAACAATCTCATTGAGACGATACATTTCGGCGAATGTATCCTCAATTTCCACGCTGTCTAACAAAATGTTTCCCTTTTTCGTTGTTTCTGACATGGTTTCTATAGCTCCTGTTCTCAGTAGAGGTAACGTGTTGGCTTATTTTCTTTGAGCCATTTTTC
>CAZUFG010000097.1:0-3903 GCA_964618655.1 uncultured Candidatus Bathyarchaeia archaeon
GAAGGCTCTTTGCAGGCTTAAACTTGACCACACCCATCCTTTTCTGTCTTCTTCCCGCCTTAGGACGGATTTTTCTTAAGCCTCCGCGTCTTACGCGAACTCGTGCAATCACGAAGCCCTGCTTAGCCTTGTATCCTAGCCGTCTCGCTCGGTCGAGGCGAGTTGGTCTTTCGACTCTGCAGATTGCGGGTTGTCGGCGCCACTCTATAAGCCTATGCAGCATCAACTCTTTCAAGAAGGAAGCTTCTGGCTTTTTCCAAGCCTTTGCAACATACTTGTAAGCCATTTTCCAGCCCTTTTCATCAAGTGGCTTGTAGCTATGAGCCACGAAAGATTAATAAACCTTTTCAAAACTGGTTCTGGACCTATTGTTCGGGAAGAGTTAGATATTTTCTTTGGTTTTGCAAATGACTTGGATAATCTCTTAGCGAAAATTTTTGCGGGAGAGTGTCTAGGGGACGTCTCCTCGCAATCCCCCTTTCTTTCATTTCACAACGTCTTATGAGTTAAACTCATATATTTCTTCTTTATGGATCGATCAGCTGCAAGCTTTTGATATTTATCTCTCAGTATTTGGAAATGCTCTTCGATACCTATGTCTCTTATCTTATTGTTCGTCTCGATTATTGATTTCTTGATCTCAAGCAACGGTTCCTCCTTCAGTTTGTTACATGGAAAATCCGCACATTGATAACAGAAGTCAATGCCTTTCTGAATCGTGCAATCGCGTACTGGACAGTCTGGCCACCACGACCAACCGCCTCCGAAACGACAGCCTTTGCAGGGCTTTTCTTGCGAAGCAAGCCATTTAACGCCTCTAGCAAACTCTTCGAAGTCACATGCATTGCTTGCTTTCATGATCAACACTATTGAGGCGGGTCTTTCAATAAATTTCCAAAGGTGCTTAGCTGCCTCGACTAGTGTTCCAGTAAAGTATTTGCATAGGGCACAATAAAACTGTCCACAACATCCGATGTACATGTGCTCTTTCTTCAATCTGTTTCGCCCTCAGCTTGATCTTAATTTGAGATGCAAATCGTTAAGATTTAAGCTTGTTGAACGTTTCAGGCAAGTCAACGCATAAATTGCAGTTCAATTTGCGACTTAAGGCTTACTTGAGTTTGAGGTGGAAAAGGAGTTTACATGATTACCACTGTTGAAACCCTTAATAAATTGCGGCTTGTCATAATTTGAAGGATGATAATTGAAGATTACGAAGAGTGCTGCGAGAAGATTTACCCTAGAAAAGCAAGGCTTCAAG
The DNA here is from genome assembly GCA_964618655.1 of uncultured Candidatus Bathyarchaeia archaeon. Taxonomy (GTDB): domain Archaea; phylum Thermoproteota; class Bathyarchaeia; order Bathyarchaeales; family Bathyarchaeaceae; genus CAZUFG01. The sequence goes on from CAZUFG010000097.1 coordinate 1,262, forward strand.
CGTCCTCAAACTGGCGTTGAGAAAGAGCAGATTTTCAAGGTTCTTACAGAGTTGGGGTGCGTTCAAATCGACACCATTAACGTGGTTGAAAGAAGCCACTACCTCACATTTTGGAGCAGACTTGGAAATTACAGGAAAGAGCTTTTGGACAAGCTTCTCTACCCAGACCGCAGAGTGTTTGAATACTGGGCACACGCCGCATCAATAATTCCCGTAGAAAACTACCGCTACTTCATACCTGCCATGAAAGAGAGACAAAAAGAGATGCGAAGCAAAGCCAAACGCTGGCTCAAGAAGGACGCAAGCCTACTCGCCACGGTTTTGCAGCAAATCAGGTTTAGCGGACCGCTCAGTTCTAAAGATTTTAAACACGAACACAAAGGAGAAAAGAAAGAAAGGAGAGGTGGCTGGTGGGACTGGAAACCCGCAAAACTTGCCCTAGAATTGCTCTTTAATGCAGGAATCTTGATGGTTTCGCGTCGTGAAAACTTTCAAAAATACTATGACTTGACGGAAAACGTCCTACCCTCACACGTTGACACCAGCGAGCCTACAGAAGAAGAACGACAGCGCTTCTTTTTAACCAAAACACTTGACGCTTGGGGACTTGCCGAGCTAAAAGATATCGCCCAGTATTTCTACACTTGGTCAACTAAGGCAAATCTTGGCGTTAAAGCTCTCTCAGGGTTAGTTAAAGAATTAGATAACGAAGATGTTATGACAACAGTGCGGATTGAAGGCATCGACAACCCATACCTAATACTCGCCAAAGACTTGGAGAATTTAGAAAAAACCTTAAACACTGAGGCGCAAGTTGGCGCTGTTAGTTTGATTTCGCCATTCGACAACCTAACATGGAGCAAACTTCGCACAAAGAAACTCTTCGACTTTCACTCAGCCTTAGAAACCTACGTTCCGAAAGAAACAAGAAAATTCGGTTACTACACCCTCAACATACTCTTCAATAATCAAATAGTGGGTAGACTGGACCCGAAAATGCACCGCGACAGGGCAACACTGGAAATAAGAGCTCTCGAACTAAAAGAGAACTTCAAACTCACAAAAGACTTTATGCACGGGCTCACCTTGGCGCTTAAAGATTTTATGAAGTTTCATAATGCCCAAACTATCAGAATCGCAGAAAACTGTCCAAATTTCCTCAAAGCACTCAACCTTTCATCTGTCTGATCATATCTACTAATTTAGTTAGGTATATTGAAGGTTTTTACGACGTGCTTACCCACAAGTTTTGCTTCTTTAACAAGTAAGTATCCACTCTGATTTTCCCAGATGCGATCAACTTGAAGCAACTTGATTCTCTTTTTGAAAATGGGCGCGTCAAGAACCAAAGTTTCGTATTCGCCTCCTTCACCCACGGGAGAGACTCCATAACGCTTGTTTAACTCGATGAGGCTGCCCACAGTTGCTGAGTCAAATTTTCTTCCCAACCAGTTTTGGTCAAACCCATAGGCGTAAACGCCTACCACAATGACTTCAAAATTGAGACTGAGGATTTCTTTCAGCAGTGCCACAGGGTTTTCTTGCCATAAAGGAGCAATGGAGTCTAAACCTAGTTCTCGGCAAACTTGGTCGATTCGCTTCTTCTGATATTGTGAGGATATGGCTCCAGACACGACTCCTTCAACGTCCAGAGTTGCCAGCAAATCTTTAAGGTCTTTAAGTTCGGTTTCTTTCATCCCTATAGTTTCAGCCTTCACCAGCGGAATTCCAACAGCCTCAGCGAAAAGGTCAGTTAAACGAATGTTTGGAAAGTGGAACATCCAGCTGTCTTCGCGTTGAGGAAGCATAGTGGCTAAGTATTTCACTTCATAGCCTTGTTTTAGCGCCCGATAAAGTGCCAAGGCAGAGTCTTTGCCGCCAGTAACTAACGCTGCAACACGCATGCTATTTCGCTTTCCGCCACCTGCTGGCTTCTTCAATCAAAAGCCGAGTCTTCGCCTTCCACTCGTCTAATTCTTTGGGCGAAGTCGGATAGTTTCGATAGTGTTGGCGTACCCTTCTCATGAGGTTCGCTGAGTCACGTAGCCTCTTAACGAAGCGAAGCCTTCGCAGACCACGGAAAATTCGGATGGTCGTTTCAGTTATGTTGAGACGGGCTTCCTCTCCGAGCGCCGCTTTTAGTAGGTCCTCCTCGGTGATCAACCGATACCTCATTCCATAATTAAGATCATCGTCGCTTATTATTCCTTGAAGGAACATACGAAACACGTCGAGGCCAGCCTGTTTAGTTCCGTACGACCTTATGTATTTGACGTTGTAGGGCCAAAGTCTCTCCTGAGTCACGTCTCCGTTTTTCAAGGCTTCGATGACGGTTTCTCCGGCGAGGAACCCTCCCGTCATCGATGGGCCTATTCCACCTCCATGAATTGGGTTGACTTGGCATGCGGCGTCTCCGACGATGAGGATGCCATTTCCCACCATGCAGTCGATTGGTCTCCTAGTGGGGTCGTACCATGTTCCCGCGTTCACGACTGAGGACCCCTCAAACAGCGGCAGTGACAAAATGTTCTCGTAGAGCTGATTTTTGGGATTTGGAAACCCCTTCGACATGGTCACTCCTAAGCCCACGTTCACTTTGGTCCCGCCTTCTGGAAAAATCCAGCAGTACCCTCCTGGAGCAA
>CAZUFG010000098.1:0-3864 GCA_964618655.1 uncultured Candidatus Bathyarchaeia archaeon
AACCCAGAACAATTCTTAGGGAGCTACAAAGACATCCAGGCTGCAAAATACTCTCCGTAAAGGGTTACAGAAGAGCTGAAGAATACAGCGAAATGTTTCGAGTTCTCAAAGAAGAAGGAGTCATAGGAAAAGAGCTTGCGACAAAACTAGAAGACATGGCAAGATTCAGAAACCTTTTAGTCCATAGATATGGAGAAGTCGACAACACGAAGGTCCTCGAGATCATCAAACACAACCTCAAGGACATCGAGGAATTCGAGAAGGAAATTGAAAAGCTCATTAAAGAAGAAATGAACTCGAATTGAGGCTTCAAGTTTCACCTAATAATCTTAACATACGAAGCGAAAAGATTTTCTATCATTGGCAATATACAAGTTCATTTGTCGGTGACGCTGTAAAGGCTAAAAAGAAAACAGAACTTAAAAGCACGTACGTATGAACGATTCTGAATAACGCTTCCACCTAAATTAAGGACGTTACAGGGTAGGCTACCTAACATGTGTTACATGTGTTGCATCCGCTAATTTTAGCCCCTTACTCGGCTTATATGTCTCAATAATTTCATAATTGACTCCACATTCACTTAAAGCATTCAAAACGTCTTCTGCCTTCTCCTTCGGGATAAGGAAACAGCCCCTCCCAAGATGCCTCCCGCCACCCTGTTCCACAAGTCCAAGATAACGTCGCCCACCCACTTCGCTCCCAAACAATCTGTAACTAAGCTTTTGCTTTACCTTCTGGGGTAAACCTTCCAGCGAATATCTAACTATAAGAAAAGCGGTAGCATTCACCAAACGAGACTTGAAAACCAAAGGATATTGCGCATAAAGGATCAATCCATCTTCAAACACGGACTGAAGAAACATAGGGTTAACTTTCTCAAGCGTTGAAGGACAAGCACAAATTATCTGAGCGAACACCTCTGGAGGCACGCGACGTGTAACCTCCCACTCATTTCTCCGCATATTATCCTCATCGACAAAAAGAACGAAAAGATCGATATCCGAACCCTCGTCAGCCTCCCCCCTAGCAACGCTACCAAAAAGAATTACTCCAATGACACCATCTACAGTCTTGATGGCATTCACAATATCAGATAAACTTGATCCCAGTTGACTTACCGATTTCATTCAACGCCTCCTCCATAGCCTCAACAGCCTTCTTGGCGCGATCACCATCAACCCCACCATACCCTAATCTCCCATAAGCATCCCAAAGAAGACCCAAAAAATCCGAAACCTGAGGAATATGCTCACCCACCCACTTTCTCCTTTCTAAATGAGCTGTACGAGGACGAATATGAAAATGAATATCATCCTTAGCCGCAACCGCTTCTATAGCCTGCTCCACCGCTTTCAGCGCGAGATCCGATGTATTTGAATACGCCCCAGCCGAGAACTCTCGCAACGCCCCTAACCTCTTTTCCTTGGCGAGCTTTATATGAAAATCTGAATCGTCCATAAGAATTCCAGACCGCATTAATATAATACAAAAACTCATATTAATTCTTTCCTATTTTAATACAATTCAAAAAATAGGATGAGAAATGACGCATGGTAGAACGACTATTCTGAACGTGCGTAACAAGACAAGATCCCGTGGATCAAAAGATTGCATGCGCTTAGTACGCCTATGATTTCTAGGTGAAATATAGAGGCACTTCTTTTTGCCTTGCTTGGGTATCTCTAGCATTTGGCTCGATATGTTACAGTAAAAAGTTATAGAACATTTGCGTGTGAATTACATATTGTCTTATTTGGCACTTGCAACACATACGGGGAACACCGAAGAATTGGTGGTTTGAAAAATGAGAAAGTTAGCTTTGCTCTTACCATTGCTTCTACTGATTCCTATAGTCATGACAACGGCCAATGCAGTTCCTTCCGAAGTCTCTGTTGAAAACTTGGTGAAGTATCCTGAAGCGTTCAACGGTAGATATGTTAGCTTGGAGGGTTTCTTGGTTATGCAGCAGGTTTTCTCGAAGCCGACAGATTTCTATCTGAGAGATGATGTGGGCAACATGATTAGACTGAAGTTCTCAGAGGTAGCGGACGCATCTAACTACGCTGGAAAGAAGATTAAAGTCAATGGTGTTTTTGAGGCAGGAGCGGAAAGGCAGTTGACGGTTGGCGAACTGACACCGTTGGAGGAAGGTAGCCCTGAAAGTCAGCTCGTGACTGGAGCGCAGAGCACCATAGTCATAATGGCCTACTTCACGGACAGGAGTAACACCAAGAACGTAGGCGAAGTTTACAGGATGATATTCAACGACATGAACGGCTACTACATGGAAGTTTCCTACGACCTCCTGTATGTTACTGGGAGTTGGTATGGATGGTTTAGCATAGGTCACACCTTAGCCTTTTATGGCGCGGACAGCGCGACTGCAATAGACGATCCAAATAATGACGGGTACAGCGAGAGCTGGTGGTTCATCCGTGACGCAGTTGCCTTAGCTGATCCTTACGTCAACTTTGCGTCGTACTCGAAATTCGTCTTTGTTTGTGCAGGGCCCAACCAGGAGAGTTCAGGGGTGACAAACGACATCTGGTCATGCAGGTGGTCTGGTCTACACATTGATACAGATGACGATTTCACGATAACTCATGGTATGATAGTTCCAGACATTGAAGCTGGCAGCTACGGCGTACTGGGAGTTCATGCTCACGAATATGGACACGAGCTTGGATTGCCCGACCTCTATGGATACACTGGAGGCGTGGGAAACTGGGACTTGATGGCTACCGGTTGTTGGAACAATCTCGGCAAAACTCCGGCTCAACCCACCTCGTACTGCAGGATGTTGGAGGGCTGGATTGGAAGTTCGAGGATTCGGGACATGCCCTTTGGAACCGCGGATTTGTTGATGCTTGACCCGTTGGAGGATCCCACTGGCACGATTCAGGTGATAAGACTGACCGGTATAGAATATGACTACTACCTCATCGAGGCCAGAAGAAAAGTTGGCTTTGACGCGTACGTGCCGGGCAATAAGGTTCTCGTTCTCTACTATAACGCGGGTAAGCTTTACCTGAAGGCAACTTTGAGTCCTGGACAATCCTACCGAACCAGCAGCGTGGAAGTGATGGTCACGAAGGAGGATCTGGAAGGCTGGTCTTTCCAAGTTTATGTTGCCTACAAGACGTGGAGTTCAGACAAGAGGCTCACCAATAATGCTGCACCTTCTGAAGCGAATTGGCGAGGACAAGCAGTGGCTTCAGTTGGTAGCTACGTCTACGCCGTATGGGACGACGGTAGGGATGGAAACTGGGAGATCTACTTCAAGCGTAGCACAGACAACGGCCTCACATGGGGTCCAGACACGAGACTAACCAATAACGCATCGAATTCATGGTATCCTTCTGTTGCCGCCTACGGAAGCTACGTGTATGTTGTGTGGCAAGATGATAGGGAAGGAAACTGGGAAATCTACATGCTAAGAAACGAAAAATATGGCGACTCTGGATATTGGTACAGCGCAGTTAGGCTGACAAACAATCCAGCATCATCACTTCGCCCATCTGTCGCGGCTTACTATAGGAATGTCCATGTAGCATGGCACGACAACAGAAACGAAAACTGGGAAATCTACTACAAGCGAAGCACAGACAATGGTCTCACATGGGGGTCCGATACAAGACTAACCAATGACCCCAATGTTTCGGAGTACGCCTATGTCGCAGCATACAGCAACTACGTTTACGTTGCTTGGCAAGACAACCGATATGAAAACTATGACATCTTCGTCAAGAGGAGTACAAACAACGGCGCCACATGGACTCAACTACGATTGACGTCTGACGCCTCAGACCAGAAGTGGGTGTCTGTCGCCGCCTACGGCTACGACGTCCACGTTGTATGGAC
>CAZUFG010000099.1:0-3858 GCA_964618655.1 uncultured Candidatus Bathyarchaeia archaeon
GCAGATATGGATTACATTTTGGAACTGATGTTGTGGAAAGAATCCTGATTCAGAACTTTTTTGAAGGAGGTATCGCAAGATAGAAGACTTAATATAAGACTTCTTATATAATTGTATAGGGGCACAACATAAGAACAGTTCCACTCTACTACAATGCGGGAGCTGAGTGAGAGATGGCGGGAGGACTATACGACTACATAATCGCCTTAACAATAGTGGGCATAATCTTCATCTCTGTTGTGTTTATTGCCCCAAGTCTCAGTTATGTCAATCTACTTTACATCGACCAGCAGCAACTCAGAAGCCTAGCAGTAGAAACCCTAAAAACAATACTTTTAGGAACGGGTAACCCTGCATACTGGGGCTCTCAAGATCCATTTGACCCAAGCGGCGTTTATACTTTTGGCCTAGCATGTGCAGACAGTTCTTCCTTTTATGTTTTGGATCCAGACAAAGTTCAAAGATTGGTGGAAGACAACCCAATAGGATACATTGAGTATCCAAGGATGCGCAAGTTACTTGGGTTGGAGAGGTACGGTTTCAACATCCGTATCGTTCCTCCATTCAATTTTACAATTTTAAGTGCGCAGGTAGTGCCGCCTCACATTTCGTTTGAGGTTAAAGTCTCCCTTAACGACGGAAGACCGATACCAAACGGTAAGGTCAACGCAGTCATATTCTATACAACACAAGGAAAGGGGCAAGGGCAAGGTGAAAAAGATGAGAACAGAAGCTGGGTATTTTCTGAAAAAATCCCTGATGCTTCTACGGATGCAAGAGGTATATGTAGAATCGAAAGAATGTTAACTCCTTCGGGGCAGATTTCGGACGTTATGGTTCTTTTCAAGGTGACTGTGGCAGATTTGGTAACTCTATTCGTGACTTATCAAGGCGCCAGGCCAGACGATATTGCAGAGATAAATATGGTTAACGACAACGTAACTCTTTCGATGCCTGACAATCCTCCTCCGCCAAGAGACGCTAGATGGGTTGACAACGTAATCATGTTCAGTTGGGATACAGATACAATTATGTTTTTACAGAATGGTTCGATACCTCGACTGAACGAAGATAAACTCAACTACGGTTCCTACAAGGTTTGGACCAAGACCTTCTGCGAGCTTAAGTATCATAACCCAGCCTTGCTGATCTTTAATTTTTGGGCGGTGGACCTAGGCAAAAATCCAGCCAGGAGGTCTGTTCTGATCGCGGGTCCTTATCCAAACTGGTTGGGTTATAGGGTGATAGAATATGGGGGTACTTCTCCGCAGGGTTACACGGCGGTGAAGCTTTATCGGAACGTTGTTGTTTCAGGGATGACCTTTAACGCTGAGTTGGCGCTTTGGAAGGAATCCTAATCAATAATAAATTATCGTAAGACATAATACTTAATATGTCGGCTCCACATATTCTATTAAGACCATGAAAATAAAAAAGAATGTAAAGGGGCAAATGCGCGTCGTTGAGACCATACTGGCTTCTTTCATTATTTTGTTTGCTCTAGCCTTTGTAAATATGCTTGCGGTGACTCCTTCCAGCCTTACATATGAGGCTACTGAGCTGGAGAAAATAGGACACAACGTGTTGCATGATTTAGATGAACAGAGACTTCTAGGGCGCTTTATTTATCCCCCTTATGAATGGGCAAACCTTACGGCTGCCTTGATGGTTTCTTTACCGTCAGATGTTTACTTTGATGTAACAGTGTATGACTCTAAGGACATTGTAGTTAACAGTGTGCCAATACGTTATGGAGACCCCGAAGTCTTCACGAAAGCGAGCATGATAGCCTCAGTGTCTTATGGGGTTCCTGGCTATCAAACAAGCTATGACCCTCGAATCTTAGTCCTACAGTTGGTGAGGGGATAACGCAATGAGAGTCATGAAACATAGAAAGGGGCAATTCATTATACTGGCGGTTTTGATGATAGCCGTCATGATGGTCTCCCTAGGCGCAGTGCTGTACAGTGCGGTAACTTACTACAAACGCGAACGATGGGAAGAATACTTGGGAATAATCGACCATGTGAAAATCGGTTGTTATCGCCTCGCGGAGATAAGCTTAGCCAACTACACGTTGACCAATAACACGAATATTTTGAGGGATAACTTCATTCGATGGCAAAGTGACCTGAAAAAAGTCTATCCGGGGTTCGGAATTATCTTGAATTATTCGTTGACTGAGGGTTTACACTATGTTTATGGTGAAAACATAATGTATAATCTAGGGCTGGCTAGCCGCTGGCATAGCAATTCATCTTTTTCTGCAGCTAACGTCACGTTTACCATGAACATTACTTCTGTAGGACTAACGGGATACAAGTTTAAGGCCTCTGCATTTCTTCAAGTAAAACTTCTCGAAGCTGTTTATGTCGATAGTAAGAAGAAAACTTGGACTATTTTATTGACGGTTGATAGAGAAGAACTGATGCCAGTTACTAATTTGCAAAAGGCAAGTTTTTCTGTGAGTCTTAACAATCAGTCAAAGGATTTCTCATTCAGTCGTTACTACAACAGCACCTACAGTTCTTTTGTCTACCAGTTGCTCTGTTCTAACACACAGTCGCCGCCCACTTCTACAATGGTGAACGTTACTGACTCACGAGGAATAAAGGTAGTTGCCTCTTACCCGCCTACTTAGTGAGGCTTTATTAGAACCCCGCATAAAAACTGTTTAACAGAATTCTTCAGTCTACTTTTACGTCAGCTGTAACCCAAGAATGAGCGTAGGATAATCCACACGATATCGCCTATGAAAAGGGCAACAATCAATCCCGCTGTTATGAAAATGAGCATGGGTAAGCCCGGGGTTATCCATACGCCGTTTTGAATCCTGCCCTCGCTTGCGGCTTTCAAAACTCTGTTAACGATTTCTTCTCTCTTTTCTTCTTTTGGAATTATGAGCAGTCTCCTTTGGCTCTCTCCCGTCTCAGTTATGTTGATGTCTTCAAGTGGATACCAGTGTTCTTTCTTTTTCAACTCGTTTACATCCGCCCTGTAGCCGCAGAGAAGCGTTAAAATTTTTCGTCCAGTTGATTCCTTTTCAAATCCTCCAAACAGAGGTTTTCCAGTTCTGTGTTTCCAAAGCCCATTACGTATTAGGACGTAAACCACGCTGAGGGCTGCCAGAAGAACAGCATTGCAGAATACCGTAACTGGAAAAATTGGAGATATGAAGCCAAACAATGGTTGAAGCAGATAGATAGGATAGGATGGCAAGGCAAGAGAGATGCAAATTAGTGCCTTGGCGTCAGCCCCGCCGAAGGCGCCAGTGTAGAAAAGAGCGATGGATAAGGCAAAAGTAAGCCCGAAGGAAATAGCGTAAATATACAGTTGTTGCTGGATAAACAGAAAGAGTTGTAGAGACGTCAGAACAAAGGCTATGGGCGCGAAAACCGCCCAAACTATATTGCTTACTTCTCGCTTCCTAAAATCACTCCAGGAAGCATAAATTAAAAAGGTTAAACAGAGGAAAACTCGAGTGCCTTCTAACGCTTCATTCACTGTTTACCACACCGAAGTATCTTCAGTGAAAGGATCAAGCATATAAAATCTAAAGGTGGCACGTAGATAAACTACAGTTATCACTAAAAGCGTTTGCCTTGAACTTGAAAATCGCTATGCTACTTGGTCGAACGGCAGCGTTTGTCCCGCTTCTGTGACGACTTTGAAGTAATATCTTTGTCCAGATGTCCAATTTGATGTGTAGGTAACAGTGATGTTGAGTGACCCGCCTGCCACTGCCATCTGAGAATCTGGCACGTAGGTTACAGTGGTCTGTTGTACAAGACTTGTGGACGATGTGCCTGCGTATACTGAGACTATTTTTGCGTCGGTTGTGCCGCTGTTTCTTATTAT
>CAZUFG010000100.1:0-3842 GCA_964618655.1 uncultured Candidatus Bathyarchaeia archaeon
CCAACTGCTCTGCGATGAATCGTTCGTTGCCAAGTCCGTTCTGGAAGCTAACAATTTTCATCTCAGGCTTGTATACCTGCTTAATCTCTGAGAGAACGCGCTCTAGAAAACAGGCTTTCGTTGCAATGAATATTATGCTTGGACTAAACTTTGAGAGTTCAGACATGGAACTCGCCGTCTTATCTATCTTGACGGTTAGTTGCGTGATGCCAGATACGCTCAAGCCCTCATTCCTTATTTTTACTAGAAGTTTTTCAACGACATCTTCTACCACTACGTCTTCTCCGCTTTTAGCCAAATGAGCAGCTAATACGGAGCCTACAGGACCTAAGCCTACGATTCCGATTGTTGGCTTTTTTCGCACCGTTTTCTACCGTCCAACTACTTAAACACTGTTTGTTGAAAACCTAATCTGTAATTAGAAATAAATGTTGTTACAGGTGGATGATATCAAGGTTTGCTTCAATGAAGGACTATTTTCGCCGCAAGACCATTCCAGCTGGGTCAATTTCTTTTCTCAATTTATCCAATTCTTTCTTAGTGGGTGGTTCTGTCACAGTCACCTTGTCAGGTACGATCAGTTCAAAACCTGTATTAGCTTTGACTTGGTCGACAGTTATGCCCGGATGCACTGAAAGCAGCGTCATTCGCTTCGTTTTTTCATCAAACCCCATGATCCCAAGTTGAGTTATTACGCGATATGGACCTGTGCCGGCGGGAAGCCCTGCTTTTTCCCTGGCGCCTGGTCCGCTTAGATGTCCCGGGGTTGTTATAAAGTCAACCCTCTCTACGAATCTTCGTGTATCTTGCTGCATGAGGATAATGGTTCGCCAACAAAGGGATCCTACATCATTTGCGCCGCCACTTCCAGGCAAGCGTACTGTTGGCTTTTCGTACGAGCCTATCGCGGTGGTGTTTATGTTTCCGTACTTGTCTATCTGAGCCGCTCCTAGAAAACCGTAGTCTATGTGACCCATCTGAGCGGTAGACATCACGTAATCCATGCTGCTTGCCATAACCGCCCTATAAAAGGTTCGTGAATCCCCAACAGATATGGGAACCATTGGTATTTGTGGCCCCATTCCTCCAGCCTCAAAAACTATGAACAGGTTGGGCGCGTGAGTTCTCTGGGCTAAAGCGGCAGCTATGATTGGAAGACCTGTTCCAACAAGGACCGATTTTTTGTCTTCAAGGACTTTGGAAGCTGCGCAAGCCATGAGCTCGATTGTTGTGTATTCAACCTTCTTTTCCATGAGATTCAACCTTCTGCCCATGGTGCTTTCAAGGGCGCTTTAAGTTCTTCGAGTCTCTTGAGGTACCTGAGCTTTTTCTCTCCGCCGACTAGATTTAGGTACTCTTCGAAGGTTTCGACGCTGTATACATATTTTTCGAAATACTGTTTTACCCCATCGTCTGTTTTGGAAAGCTTGAGCCACTCTGCCATGTGCTCTTCATCCGAGTAGTAGAGGTATGGCATGTTGCCTGGGTGGGATCCGTAGGGCACCTTGAAAACAGCATCAACTAAATAGAAGGGAATAACGGTTTTCCAAGGTTCTTTTCTGATTCTTTCTCCATCTATGACTTCCTCAGTGGTTATGATGAGTCTTCGCGCGGCTCTAGCAAGCTCAAAATCCTCGATGATTATGCCGTCAATCTGGGAGTTTCCATACTTATCGCACCGATGCACATGCATGAAGACTACGTCTGGGTAGCACGCTGGTAGAAGGCAAACAGGTTTGTCGCTGAATGGATCTTTCACGACCTTCGCAGAGCTGCGCTTAAAGGTATCTGTGCCCAGCATTACACGTGTTGGAATAAACGGAAGACCCATGGCAGCTGCTTTAAAGCGCCACTGGAAGCCAGCGTTCGAAATCTCAGCCGCAACTTTCAGCTGCCCGTTCTCGACTGCTCTTCTGGATGCTGGCGACAAGCCTCGAAGTTCATGTCCGAAGCAGTAGGCTACCTCAACCTTGTTTACACAACCTGAGGCTACTAAAACATCAAAATCGTGAACAGCAGTTTTTCCAGCCATGACGAGATTTCGTTTCCTTTGTCTTATAATCTCGTAAATGGCAGCCATGGAAACTCTAATGTGTCCAAATCCTCCCATGGCTATGTAGTCGCCGTCCTGCACAAACTTGGCAACAGCCTCCTTCAAACTCATTCGTTTGTCTTCAAGGCTTCTAGACTTGTTCTCTAAGACCCATCTCCGATGCTCATCAGGGTCGCGCCACGCCAATAATTCTCCCTTTCCCTCCTCCAAGATATCCATTTTGTTCTCATCCTCGAATTCGTTGGTTATGAATTCTATAGACTCGCATTTGAATTTTCTCTAGACTGAACGTTCACTCTGTCCAAACCGGGTCGGTTGCGGCTTGAGATGTTGCAGAGGTTTTAATATGCATATCCCATTACTCTAATAAATGAGTAAAAATGGTGGTCGCTGACTTTCACGTTCATGTAGCTAAGTACAGCATGTGGCATCCATGGGTTCATGACTACATGAAAAGCGCGAGCCCAGAGGTTTATGAAAACTTTGACGCCTTCATGACTCCCGAAAATATTTTGAGAATGTTGGATGAGGATGGCGTAGATTTCGCAGTTATATTAGCCGAGATTGCGCCCCTCACCACGGGCGTAGTTGACAACGAGTTTGTGGCAGAGTTTTGTCGTTCAAGCAAGAGACTCATCCCCTTCGCCTCTATCAACCCTACCACAGAGAAGGATTTACCAAAAACTTTGGATAGGCTAGTACGTGATGTGGGGATGAGGGGACTGAAATTGTTACCGCCATACCAGCATTTTTATCCCAACGACCCTAAGCTAAGCGGGCTTTACAAGAAAGCCCAAGAATTAGGAACTCCAATAGTTTTTCACACGGGGTCGTCAGTTTTCAAGAATGCGAAACTAAAATACGGTGACCCACTGTATCTTGATGATGTGGCTGTAGACTTCCCCGACTTAACAATCATCCAAGCGCATGGGGGACGAGGCTTCTGGTATGATTCAGCCTTTTTCTTAGCCAAACACCACAAAAACGTGTTCATAGACATCGCAGGGCTTCCCCCAAAAAATCTCCTCAAGTATTTTCCAGACTTAGAAAAGATCGATGATAAAGTAGTTTTTGGCTCAGACTGGCCCGGAGTTTCCAGCGTTAAAGAGAACGTAAAAACCGTAGAGAAGTTGCCACTGAAAAAGGAGACGCAGCGAAAAATATTGGGGGAAAATGCTTTACGGATACTAAGACTCTAAGACGAGAGTTGCCGTCGTTTGGCAGCAAAATTGATAAGCTCATTTCAAGTCTCGTTCCAGAACCTGCAACTCTTCAACAATTAGCAGGGGGAAAGGAATAGTTGAGCGGTGAAAACTCATGTGCCTAGAACACTATAGAAAATTGGCAGAAGTGCTCCAAGCCCCACCCATGTTTTCAGATGTATTGGTTTTAATCACTCGAGAAGACGAGGTAGATTTGCTCTTGAAATTGTCTGAGGGGCCGCAGACGATTAATCAGGTTTCTACGCACTTAAACGTGCCAGAAGACGAAATCCAACCTAAAGTACAAGACTTATTCAGGAGAGGTTTTCTCTCTAAAAAGAGAAATGGTCAGGTTCTTTACGAGACTAGGTCGTTTATCCAGATTCTCGGAAGACATGTCTACGAAGGAAGAACAAAAGGTCTTAAAGGCTATTTAAAGGCTTTAGGCGACTATTTCTTAGAAGAACACGTTAGGGAGGGCAAAAATTATCCATACCCTCTGGGGAAAGTCTTGCCCATAATGGAGGCGCTACCCGAACCTGTTTCAATCGTTTTGCCTTACGAAACCGCCATGAACGTTTTGAAAA
>CAZUFG010000101.1:0-3840 GCA_964618655.1 uncultured Candidatus Bathyarchaeia archaeon
GATGACATTCGCAGCACTCTGCCCCAGCTTAGGGGAAAAATTGTCAGTTCAAAGAATCAGGTACTGCCCCTATCAAAGACTAAAAATCCAAACTTGACGAATACTCCAATCCTTATCCTATATCAAAATGACCGCTCAGTCAACGTCTTCCCACACCTTCTTGGAACCACCTACTTTGACATCGAGAGTTCGCTAGAAACTATCGCTAGGAACGGGCCGAGAGCTCATCTTGTTGCTAGGGGGTTGTTGGAAAATCCTATACAGAAAATTCTAGCCGATGACCCATCAGTCCTCGAAGAGGGAATGAAATTTCTCGGGGCAGAAGTGGAAGTAGAAGCTGGCGTAATCGACACTCTTCTTCAAGACGCTAAGGACAGGGTCGTGGTGGTTGAAATCGAGACGAAAGCCAACGAAACTGCCGTGGCTCAAGTATGCAGACTCGCCGCAAGCTATTCCTCAACCGCTAAAGTTGCCGAAGACACCATGCGAAAGGTTATCGTATGTCAACAGTTCGAAGAAAAAACTGTGAGAGCCTGCAAAGGGGCAAACGTCGAACTTTACAAACTAGACATGAAGAAAGCCACATAGGAGAAACCACGATTGGATGTTTTTGAAGCAGTTCAAAAAAGAAAATCAGTCAGGGCATATGCTTCCACACCCGTTCCAGCCGAAACGTTAAAGAAAATTCTAGAGGCGGCTAGACTGGCTCCATCGGCTGGAAATACTCAGCCGTGGCACTTCATTCTTGTCATGGACGAGAACAAAAGAAAAACGATTGCGAAGGGATGTCGATACGGACGTTTCTTGGCTGAATCGCCAGTGGTTATCGTCGGGTGTGGTGACGAGAAGGCTTCTCCCCGCTGGTATATGGGAGACACTTGCATTGCCATGGAAAACCTCGTGCTTGCTGCGACAGGCGAGGGCTTGGGGACTTGTTGGATAGGTAAGTTCAACGAAAAGGCGATTAGAGAGATGTTGAAGATACCGTCCCGATTTAGGGTTGTTGCACTCTTGGCGTTGGGCTACAAGAGGGAGAAAACCGATATATCAAGTAAAGTCCTCCATTTGATCCGACCCCGCAAAAGGCTAGAAAAGATAGTCAGCCTCGAGGAGTACGGAAGAAAGTTTTGTTACTCACCTAACCCCTGATTGGGCTATTATTTTTGGCACAATCCATTCGAATCCGACAGCCATAACGTGTACGCCAGCAGCCTTCGTCGTCTTCTTTATTTCTTTTATGATGTCGCCGAAGATTTCAATGTTCTCTTGGTATACTGCCTCTTTTCCTCCCTTGTCTTTGGCTTTTCTCAGTCTCTGCTGAATCTCGTCTGGAACATAGATGCCTGGCACGAACTTGACCATCCATTCCATCATGGCTATGGATTTGAACGGAGCAATTCCGAGGAGGACTGGAATCTTCAAGTAAGCCAATTCTTTCACGATGCGTTTTGCCCTTTCAATGTCATAGACGCATTGGGTTTGCAGAAACTCTGCGCCCAGCTTGACTTTTCTCTCAATTTTCAAAATCTCCGGCTCTAACGGGTCTGCGTTCGGGTTTGCTGCTATACCGACGTGAAACTTTGGCGGGTTTTCAATCTTGTTCTTGTTTAGGTCTACTCCTTCGTCAACCATCTTTCTTATGAGGCGAACCAATGTCGCTGAGTCTAAGTCGAAAACTGGTTTAGCTTGAGGGTTGTCTCCAACTGTTGTGTGGTCTCCTGTTAGGGCGAGTACGTTCTTTATTCCTAGGGCTGCGGCTGCCAGTAAGTCGGATATTAAGGCTATTCTGTTTCGGTCTCGGGTTGTCATTTGATAAATGGCTTCTAAGCCAACTTCATGCTGGATCATGTAAGAAGGAACCAGAGCGTTCATGTAGGCGAATGCGGTTGGGTTGTCCGTGATGTTTGCCGCCACGACGTGTCCTTTCAGAATTTTTGCCCCCTCCAACACCTCATGAAGGTTTGTCGTTTTGACGGGTTCAAGTTCTCCAGTGAAAACAAACTTTCCTTCAGTTATTTGCCTCATTAAGTCACTGTAAACTTCTTTTGTCATTTGGTTTTTTCCTCCTCTTTCTTCTCTTCGGTTCCGCCGAGTTCTCGTGGTGGATTCGACACTCGGAAGTCTCTTTCTTCCCTGAATTTGGTGTAAAGGTCGAGGCGCCCTTTTTCTTTGAGGCGGTTGTAGATTAGAATCCAGGCGCAGTCTCTTTTCCAACCGCCGACTTCGCACTTGCCTTTGGCTGTTCCTCCGCAAGGACCGTTTAGGAGACTCTTTGCGCAACGAGTTATTGGGCAAACGCCACTTGTTTCGAAAAGAATGCAATCTCCACAGGCGGTGCATAATTCGTAGAATTTTCCAAGTTCTCTGTCTTGCATGCCGATGAATTTTGTGTTGTTTGCTGGTATAACGAGCTTATTCTTAAAGGCGTCAGCCAATGTTTGAACGCCAGCACCGCAAGCCATGCTGAGGATGGCATCGTAATTGTCTATTAGCGGCTGGATTGTAGTTGCGGCGATCTGTCCGTCACATTGACGCAGAACAGTCATCGCTTTGGCGTTTATTTTTGTGCCGTTTCTGAGTTTCTTTGCCATTTCCAGCAAGACCTTCATGATCTCAGCCTGTTTTTCTCCCCCAACCTGATAGATTCCGGCACATCCATTGCATCCAACTATTAGAACGCTGTTGACTCCATCTAGCATTTTTATTATTTCTTCCAACGGTTTCTGTTCCATGACTATCAAGAGGTTCACGCTCGGAGCAGTAACACTTTAATTCCGCAATTTTAAATCTTACTACTTCAAACTAGGCTTAGAGTTTGACTAAACCAGACCAGAGAGTGAAAAGCGTGGGCGTTTCGGTCTTCTTCTGTGACTGCGGCAAAACCCTCAACCAGTTCGTCAATTTTGAAACATTAGTTGAGGCTTCTAAAAATGTTGAAGGAGTTACTTCAGTCCAGGTTCACTCGTCGCTTTGTCAAGAAAACGGGTTAGAAACCATTCAAGAAAAGATAAAAGAAGGAAAGCCGCAGGCAATCGTAATTGCTGCGTGTTCAAAACGGTTTTATAAGCCCATGTTTGAGACTCTCACCAAGAAGGGTGTGTTGAATCCGTTTCTGGCAGAGATTGTCAACATACGTGAACAATGTTGTTGGGTTCATCCGAAAAAAGATGAGGCAACAGCGAAGGCAAAACGACTCATATTAGCGGGTATAGAAAAGGCAAAGAACCTTAAGCCTGTCGAAACGAAACAGTTCAAAATTCAAGAGCGAGCTCTAGTTATTGGCGCTGGTGTTGCTGGCATTCAAGCGGCTCTTGATTTGGCTAATCAAGGCTTTAAAGTGTATCTGCTCGACCAGTCCCCAACTATCGGAGGAAAAATGGCTTTACTCGTAAAGACGTATCCAACAGACGACTGCGCCATCTGCATTCTCGGACCTAAGATGGCAGACGCCGCGGCTCACCCAAACATACAACTCTTGACATACCATGATGTCGTAGATGTGAAGAAAAATCCCGCTGGCTTTAGGGTCAAGGTGAGGAAAAAACCTCGGTACGTTGATGTAGAAAAGTGTACTGGATGCGGAATGTGTGCAGAGAAATGCCCCGTTAAGGTGCCAAACGAATGGAACGGTGGACTGGGCTATCGAAAAGCTATCTACATCCCATACCCGCAGGCGCTTCCAAAGAAATACGTCGTCGACGCCCCACAATGCCTGTACTTCCAAAAAGGAGTTTGCAAAATCTGTGAAAAAATATGCCCGGCCAAGGCTCCGTGTTTTGAGCAAAAACCTGAAGAAACTCAACTTGAAGTTGGCGCTGTTATCGTGGCTACGGGTTTTGA
>CAZUFG010000102.1:0-3784 GCA_964618655.1 uncultured Candidatus Bathyarchaeia archaeon
TCCCAACAGGAATGAAGTTCACGAGCACGTCGGCTTCAGCCTCTCGCAAGGCTTTGGCTACATCTACAGGTTTCATGTCCTTTTCATCATAAGCGTGAAACGGCTCTTTCATGTGGGGCGCAACACTATCAAGAATTGGCCCTGGAAGAACCTTCACCCCAAGTTTCGGCGTATCTGCAAACTTGGCACAAACATTCGGCTCTATCCATATGGCTTCGCCCAAGTCTTTTCCAATTTTTCGTTTGTTCACCTCGAAGGCAGCCACAAACCTAATGTCTCGAACGTGGTAGCCTCCAAAGTTCACGTGCATTAGGCCTGGAACCTTCGCCTCTCCTTTCGCATCTTTGTAATATTCAACCCCCTGAACAAGGGCTGAGGCACAGTTTCCAACTCCTGCAATTGCAACTCTGATTTCTGGCAAATCATGGTCCTCCTTCACTGGCGCTTATTGCTCCGATTCTTATTCATTTCCACTTGAAAGACTTTTCTAAGAGGGAAAAAATAATAAGACAAGCCTTACCATGCTGATAGAGGTTGTATTAGAGGTTTCAAGTATGCCAAGCGAAGTTGTTGTTCGACACGAACCGTTCAAAGAAGTTGTAATCATGGAATACAGCAGATTTCCAACACCCGACGACTTAGCCCGTTTCGCAAACATAGCCGTTGGAGGAAAACCGACGGGCATTTACTGGGCAAACGGAGTAGCCTTCATCTACTATCCGTTGCCCACAACAACCGAGGCAGCCACAAAATCTTTCATCGAAGAGAAAAAGGTCTACTGGGCATTCGTGAGCTACGCCCTGATGCCCCAATACCGCCCAATCATCGAAACCAAAGAAAAAATAATCGTTCCCGTCATCGACATGTCGCCAAGTCTGCTGTTTCAAAAAGTTGCGGATTGGCTAAAAGAACACTGAACGAATCGCCCTATAGGCTTCCGGCAGGGACGCTCTTGCGAAATCTCACCAAATACTCTTCAAAGCAGTCATTTTTCTTCAAGTATTGCCCATAATTAGCGAGGGCAGCCATAGCCCTTGCAGCATCTTCTGGCGAGCCGTAGGCAGGAATTCCAAGTTTGTCAAATCTGGACCGAATGAATAGCGCCATTTCGGTTTCGCCTATGTCAACTGCCACCACTGGCTTAGAATGATTCTTCGACAGATTAGCCACTTTGTCAATAAAATCCTCTTGCAAGCCCGGAACGTGGTGAAGCCCCATCACAAGGATTCCGTGAATTTCAGGGTCCTCAAAGAGTATTTTTGCGCCGAGTTCAAACATCTCAGTTGTTGTCGAGCCTGTAAGGTCGAGGGGGTTGAGGTTAGTCGCAAACGGAGGGATTTTGCCCTCCCGTTTTAATTTTTCAAACTTGGTGATGGTTTCGTCTGAAAATTTCTTAACGTTTAGTCCTCTTATTTCACATTCGTCAACCGCCATTATACCTGGGCCTCCCGCATCGGTGATTATGGCAACGTTTTTTCCCGTTGCGGGAGGCTGAAACGCTAGGGCTTTGCCAACGTCGAAAAATTCTTCCATGTCTCTGACGCGGATGATGCCGACCTGCATGAAGACGCTGTCATAAATCTTGTCAGAGCCTGCGATGGCTCCAGTATGCGACATGGCTGCTCTTGCCCCAGCATTCGTTTTTCCAGTCTTCAGGGCAACTATGGGCTTCTTCTTCGTAACCTCTTTCGCAGTGTCCATGAACTCTTTTCCAGCCTGTATGCCTTCAACATACATGAGGATGACTCGCGTCTTCTCGTCATGCAAGAGGTAATGAAGCATTTCTGACTCGCCAACATCGCATTTGTTTCCGAAACTCACAAACTTGCTCACGCCCAACTGTTTGCCGCTCAGATAGTCTAGAGCAGAGACGCCGAACGCTCCGCTCTGAGTAACAACCGCGATATGGCCCAGCATGGGGCGAGGAGTGGCAACAACCTCGTCGCCAGTCGTCAAAACCTTCGTTTCGGGCAGGAAGAGCATGTCCACGCCAGTTTGAGAGTCATAAACGCCTAGACAGTTTGGACCTAGCACTCGGATTCCCGCCTCCTTGGCGATTGTTTTCACTTCCTCTTCGAGTTCGTTTTTTCCTATTTCGCTAAAACCGCCGCTGATTATTACAGCCGCCCTCACGCCTTTGATGGCCGCCCCCTTCATGACTTGGGGAACATTTTCGGCGGGAACTACGATGACGACCAGTTCGACTTCTCCGTCTATTTCCTCTACAGACGGATAGCACTTGAATCCGAGAATGTAGGGTTCGTGTGGATTAACTGGATAAAGCTCTCCTTTGAACAGGCCTCTCCGCTTGTTGTCCACAAAGTTTTTGAAAATAACGTGACCTGCCTTCATAACCCTGCGAGAGGCGCCGACCACCGCAACTGAACGAGGGTCGAAAAACAGGTTCATCTGCCTAACAACAGATTCCATTATAGCTCCCTTTTAAAGAGTTAAGATAAGCGTGCGCACATATTTCTTTTTATAATAACGATTGGTCTGTGTTCGACTTTTTCGAGCATTTCCCACGTTACGCCGCCCAACGAAACCTTGAAGGCTTTCGCCATGTCCCAAACGGTTCCTCCAGCGCCGAAGCGTCGGACTCTATTAGCTATGTCCGCGATTTCAAGCGCCTCTTCAATCAGCATTTTTGAGCCTGCAACCGCCGTTGGCGTGGCTCTTCGTTTTAGCTTTAAAAATCTTCCAAAAATGTAGGCTACGAATCCCCGAGAATGAATTCCCTTAATTGGGTTTGGGCGTGGGGTAAAGTGGAATCCTCTGATGGAGTATGTTTTGTCTGTGTCCACTATCATGACGACAACGTCTTTGCCTAACTCAGACTTGATGCGTTCACGGATCCTTTCTGCGGTCTGCTGAGCTTTTCTCAGCGGGAGGCTGACGTAAGAGTATGGCAGGTTGCTTGCGTCTATTCCTCCCTCTGACCCCAACATTAATGCCTGCAACAGACCAGCGTGTTCTAAGACTAGTTGCTTGTGGATGCTTCCCTCTCGTGTTGGATAGGCTCTCAAGTGCTGAATGGTTCTTTTTCTAAGATGACACAACGGTCCAAGAACGTAGCCCCAAACCAGTCGCATCCAGTATTTTGCGAGAAAACGCGCCGCCCAGCCAGAATGAATAATGCTTTCGTCGAGAATGTTGCCAGTCGCTGTAGAGATTGCCTTTTCAGAAATTGTCACAATATCTCCGTCTTCTACGTGATTTTTAATGGAACTAACTATATGTTCGAGGTGATCTTCTCCAGGTTTCCAGTATCGCGTCGTTATGGCTATTGTCTTGTATCTAGCGGGCACCCCGACCACAAGCATTTACCTTGTGATAGTTTCCAATAAAAGGTTCTATCCGCACTGAAATGGCTTCTTTTCTATTTGGAGCCTAATTGGATCATGTATAGGATGGTCTAGGGGCGTGTGCGCGTGTCTTAAGAGAAACTGCCGAGATCGTATGTTTAAGCGACTATGCTATAAAACTTCGTTGATTGCCTTTTCAAAAGCTTGAGCCAAATCATCACCGAATGCAACGAGGACTATCTGCCTCAACGAGGTGCCTCTGTCCACATGCCTCTTTATCTGACCTATCATAGTCCTAGCCGCTTCTTCAATGTTAAGCCCTCCAACGCCCGTGCCCATTCCAGGAAAAGCCACGCTTCGTATCCCCAATTGTTCGGCGCACTCCAGCGCGCCTTTCACTGCCAACCGCACATTTTCCCTACCAATGCTCATGGCAGGCCTCTCCATAGTGGGTGCATGAATAACGTATTTGGCGTCTA
>CAZUFG010000103.1:0-3752 GCA_964618655.1 uncultured Candidatus Bathyarchaeia archaeon
TCTTCATGGATATTGGAGAAGCGGCGGAGCATCTGAAGAAATACGAAGAAAAACTAATGATACACTAACTCTATTCCACTCCTTCCAGGATAACAACTGCACAACTACGTCATGCCCGAAATCTTCACAGCCCCATGAAGCTCTAATGAGACTTGGCGATTTTTTCGGCGACATTTTTGCCTAATTTTCGGCATTCTTCTAGGTCTTTTTCGTTGGGTGTGTACTTTATGCGTAGGCTTGGCTCGATGGTTTTCATTTTGAATTTGTTTCTCATGATTTCGAGTAGTAGTTCTGGGGCTTCTCCGCTCCATCCATATGAGCCGAATGTTGCGCCTATTTTGTCTTTTAAGTTGATTCCTCGTACTGCTACTTCCTCGAGAAGATTTTTCATGTCTGTGGTTGTGTCATGGTGATACGTGGGTGTTCCAAGAATTATGGCGTCAGCCTCTGCCAGCTCGTTTGCTGTGGCATAATACTTTAGTTCCACATCCACGTTTGCTATTGTTTTGGCTCCTTCCGCAACTGCCTTTGCCATTTTCTCGGTGTTCCCAGTTCGACTGTAATACAAGATGAGTAGTTTTGGCATCTTTCTCAACTCTCCATCCATAAAAGGCTAAATGATATGGGTAAAATTTTAATTTTTGTTCTTAGCCTTTTCTTTCATGGTTGTTGGTAGATGTCGAAGGAAAGGCGAAAGAAGCGGTTTTTCGACGTATTCGGTTTTGGTGAGGAAGATTTTCTTTTTGGGCAAGAATCCGTTGAGGGTGGTTCTGGATACTCGATGTCTGTGAGTTATGATGAGAACGGCAGACCCGTGGTTCAGGTTGAGACTTATGGGAATGTAGACGCTGAAAAGTTGCGTAAAGACATAGAGCGGCAGTATCCAGGGGCTAAGATTGAGGGGTTGCAGAAACAACCATTAATCAGAGTAGTCGACGAGGAGGAAGAGAAGGAGAAACAAGCCAAGAAGGAAAAAAATCGTTAACGAGAGATTTTCGCCCAAAATTTAGGCTTACGATTCGAGATTGAAATAAGAGTCAGTTCGGTGATTTATATCTGTTTCCTTTTAAAACGATACCATTATTTAGAATGCGATAACAATTGTTTATAGGGATTAACTAATATGAGTGCCGAGAAAGGGAAAGAAAAGGCAGCGTATTCGCCTCCGCTGTTTCCAGGCTATCCAGAACGGCCAGAAGAGAGGAAATGGCCTCCGCCCACACCCCTGCCTTTAGTCCCAACTGAAGACATTAACAGAGTGCTGAAGCAGATATTAGATAGGCTAGATGCAATAGAAAAACGACTGGAAAACATAGAAAAAATGTTAGCTGGAAGACAACCTATACCATAAATGTCATAAGTGGCTTTAGGCACGTGCACACGCCTCTAGACCATCCCATACATGATCCAAATAGGATCCAAATATGCCAGTCTCAATCTCTCCTAGGCTACGAACGCTTAGGCATTAATTCATTTTTTTCGCCTTGGGATTCGCAGATTTCTCTGAACTTCTGTTGCTTCGAGGCCATGGTGCTTCTTGGCAAAGTATATAGAGTTGGATGAAGTTATCTAATGAGTGAGAGGAAGTTAAAGTATGGATCCGGGTACTATTGGACTTATCGGCGGCATCATTGGTTCAGCCATTGGAGTATTAGGCGGAGCCATTGGAACTTATTTCTCCATCAAGAACACGAAAACAGCCGCTGAACGAAGATTCGCAGTGAAATGCGCCTTCGCCGTGTGGATAGCGTTCACTTTGTTAATAGGCTTACCTCTTGGACTTTGGCTTGTTGGCTTAATTCCACAATGGCTTTCTTGGGTAGCGTACACCTTGTTTTACATCTTGCTTGTGCCGACAATTTTCTGGGCAGCGAAGCATCAGGTAGCACTGCGAGAGAAGTAATGATCCGGTAACTCCGAGCGATAACATACCATCATTAGGCTCCTTCGGAGCATCTCTAAGCTGGCGAGTATAAATCAATAGCCTAAGCAATAGTGTCTCCCGGGCTACCAACAATCACACTGTTTTCACGGGTATTCATTAGATTGAGGCTTAAAAATCGGGTTAATAGTTGTTTTTTAAGTGGTTTTCAACTGTTTTTGACGGATTAAACCCTAGTTTCTCAACTTTTCAACAAGTTCTTTATCCAAATCTAATACAACGTTTCTCTTGTTGTTCATTTCGCGTTTGCACCCGAGGGCACGCGAGGGGATGTTCTATGTTATAAGTTTGGTGCTTGAGGTAGCGCTATCAAAAGAAGTTAGATAGGATGTCTTCTTTTGTGGCGCGCGCTGTTTTGTGTGGGCGTGAAACGGGCGTAGGCCCGTTTATTTTAGAGCCTAATATGTTTTTGTCTGGGTTTATGTTGAATAGGGCTGATGCTCGGGTTAAGCTTATTGGGTTTAAGCTTCAGAAATTAATTGATGTATTGGCGCTTGAAATGGTTGGGCTTGTCGGTTGGAAAATAGATTGGGTGAATTGTTCTATTTTTTTGGTTCGTATGTAAGGATTTTCCATCCCACATAGATAACGAAAACCCAGAAACCCAGAATCCCTCCCACCCCAAGGGACACATCATAAATAATATTTGTATGCGCAAGTTCAGGATTAACTAGTTGAGTCAACTTGGCCTCGAAATCCGTGGATTTGTTTCCGTGCGGTTCTAAAGTGATGGTGTAAGCTCCTTTGTCTAAGGTCAATGGTACATTTTCATGTCTTGTTTCAACTTGTATGGTGGCACTTTCCATCATGACATGATCAGTGAAAACTATTTTTCCTTCAGAATCTTTAACCGTTACGTTGACATCGAACCATTCTCCTATATATCTGAATGTGTGACCCAGCCTTAGTTCCAAATTATTAGAATAGTGACCTTCTATCATTTCGAAGTCAAGAGTACACGCTTCGCTTTTCAAAACCTGGAAAAGCGTAGTGTTCGTATAAATGATCCCTAGCATGCGTCCCACTTGCGAGAATATGATTAAGGACAAGCATATCGTTATCAGAACTAGAAATATTTTATCACCTCTTTTCATCGCGTTTACACTCTGCTATTGACATGATTTATCCTTTTCTAGTGAATCTTACTGAGTTGGTTCTAGCATGCGCTTGAGTTGCGCGCGATGCGGAAGATATCTCCAGCCTAGGTCTTGAATGGAAGTTTGCACTGATTTTGAGTGTTTGTACCCTATTAATTCTGTAGCCAATTATTTATTTAAAACTTGCCAAACGGCTACTGCCGAATACTGACAGAAATAACCGTAACATCTAGACATACATGCAAACGGCCAAAACACGCGTGATTTCAGTGCGGAACGAAAAAACAGTATAAATTCAACTCTCTCGTAAGGTATTCCCGGGCTACCACATGCTAGAGTTGAATTTATGCTCGTATTAAGCTCCAAATGGGTAAGCATCTCAATGCGTTATTCTGGTCTGGCTGGGAAAAGCGAACAACTAAAAAACTAACGCAGAAATAATTATTGTACACTTGTAAAGGCGGTTGTGAACATATATGGCTGATCGCCCAAGATTTGGTCCGGCAGGAACTCCTCCAGCCTTCAAGGCTCTAAAACGTCCAGTTGTTGACATGCCCCAATACCTTCGTGAAGAAGGACTCGACGCCTTCGAATATCAGGCATCCCGTTGGGGACCCAGACCTCAAATGAAAAAAGAAGACGCGGAAAAACTTGGAGTCAACGCCAAAAAGAACGATGTGTGGCTGACGGTTCACGGGTCTTACTTCATCAAC
>CAZUFG010000104.1:0-3710 GCA_964618655.1 uncultured Candidatus Bathyarchaeia archaeon
GGGTTCGTTTAATCTCATGAAACCCGTGTCAATGAAAACAGGCACTAGATTGTTTTGTATGGCTTTATGCATGAGAAAGGTGGCGGTAACGCTGTCAACACCGCCAGAACATGCGGCGATGACTCTCTCTTCCTTAACAGTTGCCTTTATTTCACGCAAAGTTTTTTCAACAAAGTCCTCTGGATTGAACATGCGCTGCTCGGTTAGACAATTATTTGCCGTAATTATATAAATTTATTTGCCATAGCAGTATAAATTTGCTCTAAACATATAAATCTACAAGGCGGCAAACTGTTTCACGATATCCTTCTAGCGCATGGACTAACATGTACAAAGTTGCGAGGAAGAAGTAAACGATATTTGAAAACTATCATAACTCGACTGTTTGGGTCTTGTCTTGACCGTGCTCGGAGGGAAGAGTAAAACCAACCAATTGAATCTTACTCCCGCATTTGTTGCACTGAATTATTAGTTCCTCCAATGCTTCGTTTTTCACTTTTGTTTCTAGGATAACATAGACGTTTTCTGTTTCGTCATCAGGAGAAATTTTGACTCCGCAGTTAGGGCACGGAAAGTCTCCTTCTCCCTTTATTTTTGTTAGGTCTACTTTGTATGCCTCAGACTGTTTCATTTTTCTTTTCTCCTTTGCGGGACGATTCTGGATTTTGATTTAACTAGAATAATAAGCTTTATGAAGGTCAAGTCTGTTCGCAGAAAATTGTTTCTACGCATGGTTTTCAGATTAGTTTTGGTTTGAACTTTTGAGCTGTCGTTTGGATGGAAAAATGATTACTCAAGTATGCGGTGCTATACAACTGTTTTTCACGCAACCCCAAAGCAATCTCGATAAGTTCCGAGATGGTCTTATATGTGAACTTCGGCGTCGGGTTTCCCCACTGAATCCCAGCACACAACGGGTCTACGTAAATAAAGAATCTTCTGTCCTTATAGTCGTAACAGGCTTCATAAGGCTTGCCAAACTTTGGCGCGTCCAGAATTTTGAAGGGCCAGAGCTTACACGCTCTTGGCTTGTTGTGTTGAAGCCCGCACAGCCATGTGTCAAAATATTTATACAAGAAGACGCAGGAGCCGTCTGACCTTCTTCTTAGGTAAAACTTGCTTATGCTAGGCTGAGTGACCCCCGCGCCATATAACCGTGTAAGGTTTAGCCACTCCCTAAATCCAAGAACTACATCAAACCCTTTGCAACAAACACCACACACCGTACAGTTCCAAGACCCAACATATCTCCAAGGCACAGGTAACATAGTATTATCAGCCTTGACAACCA
Source organism: uncultured Candidatus Bathyarchaeia archaeon (assembly GCA_964618655.1). Classification (GTDB taxonomy): domain Archaea; phylum Thermoproteota; class Bathyarchaeia; order Bathyarchaeales; family Bathyarchaeaceae; genus CAZUFG01. The sequence goes on from CAZUFG010000104.1 coordinate 1,292, forward strand.
AAAATAACCAGAAACAAAAGCTTCAATAAAACAGTTTCCAATAGCCAACTAATTTGTAATTCCTAGCAATTGGAGTAGGCTTCAGAGAAGTCTTGGCTGGATGCGGTTCTATTTTTTGGCTTCGGCTGGTTTCGCTTCTATTCCAATTGCTACTATTGCTATCACTAGCCCAATCACGAAAACTACGCCTACTATGCCGTAGAATGTCCATTTGTCAAAGTCAGAGAAGTAGCCAAGCCAATGTCGAAGAACTCCAAGAACCAAGCTTATGACCACAACGATGGCGCCCAGCGAAAGCATGGCTTTATTCATACTTTCACCAAATTTAATAGGGCTTAAAGCTTAAAATAAACCCTTCCATGCCGACGGTTCTGGAGTTTAAAGCTCCATTCCTTTCTTCAACTTATACACATATATGGTATGAGACGGATAGCCCAGCCTCGGATTTTCGCAAAAATTGTCAATTTTTAAGGGCTTCCATCCTAATACTTCATAGTCATGAGAAACCACTCGCGCTCCAAACCTAAGCTCTGACTCTAGTTTTGGCTTGATTTTCTCATTTGCACTCGTTGTGAGATAGAGGAAGATGACATCTGCCTGGGTCAAGTTTACCTCGAACATATCGCTTTGAAGAATCTTCACCTTCTCTTCTAGGCCAAGTTCAAAGATTGAGGTGAGTGCCCGCTTGGCCAAGTCTTCCCTAAGCTCAACTCCTACTGCGTTTGCTCCAAACTCTTGGGCAGCCATGATAAGTGTTCGGCCGTCTCCAGCGCCCAAGTCATAGAATGTTTCGCCGGGTTTTAGTTCGGCTAGAAGGAGCATTTGGCGAACCACTGGGAGAGGCGTAGCAACGTATGGTGCAATGAACAGCCTCAGTTCCTCCATGAATCTTTGTCTCTAATACACATTTTTTCTTTTTATGGTTTTCTAAAAGTTAGGCGACATAAACGGTTCTTTTCTTGGATATGGGCTGTCTGGATTCGCCACATTTCATGCAACTCTGCTGACAGAATTCAAGATATTTCTCTTCATTTGTCAGAACTGACTCAGCAGCCTTGCTGCATAGACCGCTCGGCTCTTCGCAGCCCGCCTCTTTGCATAATGAAGAGATAAGTGAACAGCACGCCTGTGCATCTTTAGCGTTGAACGCCACTCGATTAGTGCGCACGAGTAAGCAGAGCTCCCGTGCTAATACGCATGTTCTGATGAACTGGAATCGTTTCAGTGCTTCTTCTCGCAATTTCTGACGACTTAACTCCAATCCTCTCGTCTCCTATAACGGTTAGAACTAACTAATTTCGAATTCTCTCTTTTATAGTTTAAGAATCCCAGGTAACCATAAACCTGTTTCGTCTTTTCGTCCTCATTACTTGATGTAAAAAAACTAGGCTAAATGGACAGAATCTTGCTCAGGTCCCTCACATTGGCTACTACCAAAATGTTCTTTTCAGCGCCTTCCGTTCGGCTTCTATCACCAACTCAAAGAAACGGTCTGAAAGCTCCTTTTCCTCCGAAAGAATTTCCTTCACATCCGAGGTTTTCAATTTTCTCCCAGATAAGGCAACTACGGCGGGTTTGCCATACTGCGATGTTAGTCGAGCAGTTTCTTGAGCTTGCTCTTTTATCTTTTCTTCGCTTTTCGTCGGTTTTTCACCTTTCTTCTCGATAAGCGACCTGATTTCGTCCTCTTCTCTTCTTAGAACGCCGATGGCTGCGGATCCACACTTGGGACATGCTGGTTTTTCTGGTAAATCTTTCACGCGAATCATTTCTACGTAGTCCCAACAGTTTGTGCAAACGAAAGTGCGAGTTTCATTGAGGAGACGTGCCCTCGCTGACTCCACCAGTATTAGCTTCATTCTCTCTGGAGGAATGAGGTCTGTTTTCATGCTCACCTTCTCTATGCCGATACGGGAGATAGGTGTGGCAACCCCTTCAGTTTCGAGTTTCTTGACCTCAATTTCACCCTTTCGAAATTCGTTAAGAACTCGAATTGTGCGTTCGAGGTCTAAATCCTTCGTGAACGTCTCCTTTAGCCCCTCCTCATAAATGGCTGTTCCCTCAAAACTCTTCATCAACTTCTGAAGGCTAACCCTGCTGAAGTCAGCCCATTTCTTGAGGGCTCCAAACCTTCTGGCTACGTGAACCATTCGACGTTTGAAAAGTCCAGTCTTCACAGTTGCCCTTGTAAGCAAATCTCGAATAGTTAAGTCAGACATTTGTTTCATTTCATTAAACAACGTGACAATGCTGTCTGCGGTGGCGGTTCCCGCAGTTTGGAGGAAAATGCGGTACGGGTCGTGCTGAACCACAACTGTATATCCTGTCTGCTCAGATATTAAGTGCCCAATCAACTGCGCCAACGCACGGTTTGTAAGCGACCCAAAATTAGTGTGAAGGATGACAAAGTCCTCCCAAT
>CAZUFG010000105.1:0-3707 GCA_964618655.1 uncultured Candidatus Bathyarchaeia archaeon
GCGCTTTTGTGGAACAAGCAAATAGGCTCCATAGAAATTGGGAAGAGGGCAGATTTGGCTATAGTTGATTTTAACAAGCCTCATCTCTGCCCCCTCTTCAACGAACTCAGTCACCTCGTATACTCGGCAAAGGCCGAAGATGTGGAAACTGTCCTCATCAACGGCAAAATCGTGATGGAAAACCGAGAAGTCAAAACCTTGAAAACCGAGAAGGTTTTGGAGATGGCGGAGAAAACGAAGGAAAAACTGTTGGCTTGTTTAGCCCAAAAGCAATAGTTAAATGACTTGTCTGCAGAACAGAATGAGAATAACGTGAGCGTGACGTGAATGGCAAGCTTCAAGGTAAAAGACCCAAGTTTGGCTCCACAGGGAAGCCTCCTAATCGAATGGGGCTCCATGCACATGCCAGTTCTCAACCAAATTAAACAAAGATTCGAGAAAGAAAAACCACTCGCAGACGTTATGATAGGCGCATGCCTACACGTAACTAAGGAAACTGGAGTTCTCATAGAGACTTTCGCGGCGGGAGGAGCCGACATCGCCCTATGCGGATCCAACCCGCTTTCAACTCAAGACGAGGTAGCGGCAGCGCTTGCAGAAGAGGGAGTCAATGTGTACGCTTGGCGTGGCGAAACAACAGAGGATTATTACTGGTGCGTCAACAAGACGATTGACTACAAGCCTCAAATTACGCTAGATGACGGCGCCGACCTAGTGAGCACAATCCACATGAAAAGAACCGAAGCCCTAAAGGCTATCAAAGGCGGCACTGAAGAAACCACTACAGGCGTCATGCGCTTACGCGCCATGGAAAAAGCAGGCGCCCTCAAATATCCCATCATAGCCGTAAACGATGCATACACGAAGTATTTGTTTGACAATCGTTACGGAACTGGGCAGAGCACCATAGACGGAATTGTTCGAGCCACCAACGTGTTGTTGGCTGGAAAAAACTTTGTGGTTTGCGGTTACGGGTGGTGTGGTCGAGGACTTGCCCTCCGAGCTAGAGGAATGGGCGCAAACGTCATCGTCACTGAAGTTAATCCCATAAGGGCGTTGGAGGCGGTTATGGACGGCTTCCAAGTAATGCCCATCGACAAGGCGTCCGAAGTGGGCGACATTTTCGTGACTCTTACTGGGAACATTAACGTAATTCGGAAGGAACATATGCTCAAGATGAAGAGGGGCGCCATTTTAGCTAATAGTGGACACTTCAACGTTGAATTGGCTATACAGGATTTACAGAGCATTTCTTCTTCCAAAAGGACTATGCGACCCAATCTGGAAGAATACAGCCTCCACGATGGGAGGAAACTCTATCTGTTGGCTGAAGGAAGACTGGTAAACCTCGCCGCGGCGGAGGGTCACCCATCTGAAGTCATGGACATGTCTTTCGCGAACCAAGCACTCTGTGTTGAGTATTTGATGAAGAAGCGAAGAATGGAGCCGAAAGTCTACACTGTGCCAAAAGAAATTGATGAGTTTGTGGCAAGTCTTAAGTTGAAAGGCATAGGGGTAAAAATTGACAAGCTTACGGAGGAGCAAGAGAAATACTTGAGCACTTGGGAAGCTGGAACCATCTGATTTATGGCAAAGTTTATAATGGGGTTACTTACAAAAAATGGCTACAACGTGGTGATTGTGTATGGTTAGTAAAGATCAAGCTATTGGTGGAGTGATTTTCATAGTCTGCGCAGTCATCGCTATCGGATACATTGTGACGTTATTCTTCACGAAAGAAGTGGTCGACCTTCTTAAGCCATACTTAAACTTGGCTGTGGACTGGGTTCGATATTGGCTCGTTGCGATTCCAGTGTTCATCGCGTTCATTGCGGTATTATGCATTGGAGCTTGGATCGGCTGGACAATGGCTACAACTCCGCCTCCGAAGCCCATCGAAGAAATCGAAGCTGAGGAGAAAGCCGAAGAGAAGCCACCAGAAGAAAAAGCAGAAGAAAAACCACCGCCTCCGCCACCAGAAGAGAAGAAAGAGGAAAAACGCAGAAGAAAGAGATGACAAATTTCTCTTTTCCATTTGTTTTTCAGTTTATTCTGAGTTAAGGGACTCTTTATGAGTAAGGTGAAAGGTTTAGTTCTTTGCGGGGGACCTGGCACAAGGCTTCGTCCTATTACGTATTACTTTCAGAAGACGATGATTCCTATAGGGTTGAAGCAAAAGCCTCTTTTAGAGTACGTGGTCCGCCTCTTCAAGTTTCACGGAATCGAGGACTTGGCTTTTTTGGTGAGCTACAAGGCAGAGCAGATTATGAACTACTTTGACAGCGGTTCTAGGTTTGGTGTAAGAATTTCGTATGTACGTGATGATCCGCAGTTGAAGGGAACAGCGGGTTCGGTGCTGAACGCTTATAGGCAAGGCGTCGTTAGCGAGGAGGATACGTTGCTTACCTATTACGGAGACATTCTCACCAACACAGATTTAGGAGCTTTATCACGTTTTCACAGGGATAAACGGTCTTCTGCAACTGTTGCGTTATCCTCGGGTTTTATGGTTAGGGTGGGATTGGCAGATATAGAGGAAAGTGGCATACTTCGTGGGTTCGTGGAGAAGCCGAAGTTGGAGAAACCAGTAAGCGTTGGAATACTTGTCTTTAAGGGAGAAAACCTCAAGGACATGGAGATGCTGAAAAAGGAAAAACGTGTGGTGGATTTGATGAGAGACGTGATTCCCCATCTGATAAAAACTGGCAAACCAGTGTATGGCTTCTTGTCTGACGCGTTCTGGTATGACGTAGGCAGCATGGAAGCATACGAAAAGCTGAATCCAAAACTTGTAGAAAACCTGTTTTCTTACCTCTTTAAATGAAAACAGCAGATTTTTTCTCGTTCAGCCTCTTAGCATGGCGTTAGGAATTATTTTCTGAGCAGTTGCAAGGAATTCTCGCATTTTTTCTTCGGAGAAAGGTTTCAAATTTTTGAGGTTTGGGTCTATCGTTTCTACATCGCCTTTATAGTTTTGTATGACGTACTTCTTGCAACCCCTTATCGTTTGACAGATTTGTTCGATGTCTTCTTTTTCGTGGATGGTTGGAACCATGGTAGTTCTGAACTCGTATTCGATGTCAAGCTCCAGTAAGGCATTCATCGTTTCCTTAATGCTTTTTAACAAAGCCTTTGCTTTGACGCCCGATGCCCTCGAATATTTTTCTTCGGTCAATGGAGCCTTAATGTCCATGGCTATGAAGTTGACGAGTCTCTCCTTGACGAGTTCTTTTATCATCGCAGGATGGGTTCCATTCGTGTCCACCTTAACCAGCAAGCCCAACTCGTTTATCTTTTGGCAAAGACCCGGCAGGTCATCCTGAATGGTTGGTTCTCCACCTGTGACTACGACACCGTCAATCCAACTATGTTTCTTCTTTAGATAGTCTTCTACCTCTTCAAGCGGGATTGTTGGCAGTTTTTCTGGATGAAGAACTAGAGCAGTGTTGTAGCAGAATGGGCAGCGCAGATTACAGCTTGGAAGAAAAATGACGGAACATACTTTTCCGTCCCAGTCTACGAGGCTGAGGTCGACGAAGCCCTTAATTTCCATTGATTAACATCAAGTCCTTTTCGGCATCATTATTTTAGTCGTTTCTTTACCTCGTTTTCCAGTTCCTCTTTCGGGACGAGTCTTCCTCTGGCTATGACCTCTTCGTCTATGGCGATGCTTGGAGTGCTCATGATTTGGTACATGAGTCCCTCGA
>CAZUFG010000106.1:0-3687 GCA_964618655.1 uncultured Candidatus Bathyarchaeia archaeon
GTTCTAAATTACCTCGGCAACTTAAGCATAACACGCATACACCTGATGATAGCAACACATGTGCACGAAGATCACATAGGCGGACTCGTAGCCGTACTAAACTCAACTACGACCATAGATGAGATACTGATCAACAACCAAACATACGCTTCCGCTACCTACACAAACTTTATGAATTTGGCGCAAAGTCACACCATAACTGTGGCGCAACGAGGGCAAATCTTCATATTGGCCGAGACTGCAAACCTGACCGTATTCAATCCAGCTCAGCCACTAGAATTTACCGGCGAAAACAGCGTAAACGATAACAGCGTCGTAGTCAAACTTCAAGTGGGCAACACAAGCTTCTTGTTCACAGGTGATGCAGAAGCAGACGCCGAGCAGAGCATGCTTGCCGCTGGCTTAGACCTTCAAAGCGACGTCTTAAAAGTTGGACACCATGGAAGTCGATACGCCACAATACAGCCTTTTCTTGACAGCGTCGCACCATCGTACGCAATTATAAGCGCAGGAAAAGACAACCCCTATGGTCACCCGCACCAAGAAACGATACAAAGACTACTTGCGAAAGGAGTGACAATTTATGGAACTTTTCATTCAGGAACGATAATAGCCTCAACAGACGGAACGTCAGTAATTTTTCAAGACAGCCCAGAACCTATACCTGAGTTTCAGTCAAGCATAATCTTGCCAATATTCATGATAGCAACACTGTTGGCAGTCATAGTCTACAGAAGAAAACATTCGGTCAACCACTTGAAAGTTAAATAAAACGTTAGCATTCTTATGAATTTCAACTTAGATACAAGAGATGTTTTTGTGTTTCAGAAATTTGCTAAGGATTTTTTTCAGTGTTATGGGCTTCTTCGGAGAAGGTTGGTTAGGGCGTAAGTTATTTGAAGTATGTTCTTGCTTCCATTAGGTCTTTCATGGTGTTGATTGTTAGCCACATTCCGTGGTAGAGATATCCATTAAGGATTCTTTTGTCGGCTAGCCTCTGCATAGTTGTGAATTCGAAATCTCCTTTGTCTGGGAAGTACCTTTGAACCACGTCCTTCTTGAATACGTAGTGTCCTGCGTTTACGTAGAAGTCCAGTGATGAGCGATGTTGGAATCTTATTACTTCTGTTCCGTTGCCCATCGTGACTCTTCCGAACGGTAGGGTTGGTTTGGCTAGTAATACGCCCGCTCCTTTGCTTGCGTAGTCGTAGAGTTCGTTTGGGTCGTAGAACACGATGTCGTCTACGTTTAGCATGTAGGCTATTTCGCCTTGTATTTGTTTGAAGGCTTTTTTTGCTGCTCCTCCCGTGCCCAACGTGTCTTTTTCTAGGGAGTATTTGACGGGTTGGGTTGTGATGTCTTCTCGGTTTGATGCGATTATGATGTTTTCGAACCCGTGGTTTTTTAGCCAGGTTATTTGTTTGTCGATGAGGGTTTGTTCGTTGATTTTTAGGAGAGGCTTTGGGACCCACGTGGCTGGTTTGAGTCTCCATCCTTCTCCTCCGGCGAGGATTATTGCTTCTTTCATTTGGTTTTCACCATGATTGATTTTATGTTAGGGGTTACCTAAAGATATGTGTTTAGTTTGTTAATTAAAAAACGGGATTAGCCTAGAGGGAGGTCTGGTGGGAGAAGCGAAATCATGGCGTTAGGCTGGTTTTGTTTTGTTGACTGAGCCTGTAGTGGGTTCTGTTTGGAGAGGCTAGAATCAAGCGTCTTGGGTGTGTAGGGTCCCTGTAATCAGATTAACTTATTTGTCATAGTGCATTAGGTTCTTCTGAGACATCCTTAGCTGTTTTCAGTTTGGTTTCTGTGCCCTCTTCATTTTTGGCTCTTGAGAAAGCTTTTCTGTGAAAATGTTGTTTACTGGAACACTATTGCATTCATGCAAAAATACACACTGTAAATACAAATCCAATAACATCTACCGATAAGAAGTAGTGGATTGTTCCTAAAATCTTATCTATTTGATTAAACTATTCTGAATTAGGAGGAAAGAATATGGAAATAGGGGCAAATACTTCAAGGTTCTTAAGCATTGTTTTAGTGATGTCCTTCCTAATTGGTTTCTTCTTTGGATATGAGGCAAGTAGGACGGGGAATAATCCAACCGCAGAACCAAGCACAAGGGGAAATCAAATGGCTCAATACGAATCAGGCACAACGGGAAATAATCCAACAGCAGGTTCGAGGACGATTATTTATCTGAATCTTGATGGGAGTCCACCAAGAAGTATCATAGGAGTAAATACGACATTGGTTATAGAAGTGAGAGTTGACAATGCCGAGAACTGTAAGCGTGCTGAATGTAAACTGCGGTATAACACATCCATGTTACACTGCTTGAACATAAGTGGGGCTACCCATTTTTCGATAGAAGAAACAGAGCCATCAGGTTACATACACTTCTGGAATCTTTATGGTAGTCCAATTTCCGGGAATTTTATACTGGCGTCAATAGAATTCAAGTGCATAGATACAGGTTATAGTGTTTTGGACCTTTACGAGACCGTGCTAAGCGACCCTAACGGCAATTCGATTCCCCACAACGTAGAGGGGGGCTCAGTTGTGACAAATACTTGGTCCGTATTGGTTCGTATTGAGCCCGCTTCGCTGATATGCAAACCTTACCAACCCTTCAACATCACCCTCTACATCGAAAATATGCCTACTGATCCGGGCGTTGCAGGCATTCAATTTAAGCTTACTTGGAACTCGTCCGTTATAACTGGTGTAAGTATGGAAGAAAAATTGTTTCATACCACGATGCCTGAAAGCGATCTTGATCCAACTTCTCCAACTTATAACTTATGGAAGTGCGCTCATGATGTAGGACCGGGTTACGCTTCGTATGCCTATACGTGGCTTAATGCAAGTCGAGCGATAGAAATGGGTTATTGGCCAATATCTGGTAATCAAACTTTGGCGGTCATTACTCTGAACGGCACAGCAACAGGCTCAACCACATTAGAATTTTCTGAATTAATAATTGCCGATCCAGACGCAAACCCGTACATCTTATCTTACGCCACGATTGAGACCGGGGTAACCATCACTATAAAAGAAGAAGAGTAAGCGGATTAGTCTACAAAGTCACTGCTTTCAGCGATTACATCGATATTCAAACTATCCTTTCAATCCTTTATGAGAGGTCAGACTGTACTCTTGTTTCGGTTCTTCAACAATCTTTTTATTGACGTCGCCTTAATTTCCAAGTTGTCGTGTAGTTTTGCTCTCGCAATTTCCTCACAAGCACCCTTTCCGAAACTGAAGGGGTAACCAAAATCCTTAAGAGGAGTCTTGTTGATGTAGTTGGCGTTAAAGTTGGTGTATTAGAATTGTCGAGTGAAGAGTTTGTTGGAAGGCAAGCGCCCGTGAACGTGAAGGTCGGGGAGTTAACTCCGAGTTCGAGGGCAGTAAACGTTGTTGTGAAGGTTGTTTCGAAGGGTGAAGCCCGTAGCACTACGTCTGGGCGGGATTATTCTGTTCATAGGGTTGCTGATGCTCTAGTTGGGGATGAGACTGGATGTGTTTACATGAATCTTTGGGATGAGAAGATTGACAAGGTGAACGAGGGCGACACGCTGGATATTAAGAATGGTTACGTTAGTTTGTTCAGGGGTTCTATGCGTTTGAATGTGGGTAAGTATGGGAGTTTTGAGGTTTTGAAGGAGTCGCCTGTTGGGG
>CAZUFG010000107.1:0-3581 GCA_964618655.1 uncultured Candidatus Bathyarchaeia archaeon
TTTCAGGCGTCTCCTCTTTTTCGTTGAAGATTACCAACTGGCCGTAGACGCCGTCATATCCAGGTATGACCTTAACCCTCTCTTCCCTCACACGAACAACAGCCTCAGCAACGCTGGGATCAACAATCTCGGACATTCTTTCTTGTGGCGCGTCTATGAGCACGTTGTATTCGTTGCCAAACTTGGCGATAAGCGAGTTGTAAACGCTCCAAACCTTCTGAGTGCTAGGATAAGTGGCTCCCAAAACCGTAGAAATAATTTCTGAGAGAGGCAAGAGATGCATATAGCCTATTGCTCCTTCAGGCTTAAAGCCCATAGGCCTATCCGCAAGCTCTTCCACGCGCTGTTCCACGCCCTTAGTAAGCCTCCTACGGCAAACTGGACAACGATCTCCAACCTTTATGGCCTCTTGCGCCGAAAGAGAAACCTTACAGTTTCTGTGGCCAGTCCAGTGATACTTGCCATAAGACGGGTCGGTTTCGATGGTGAATTTGAAGCGTTCAGGGTCTTTTTTACGGATGGCTTCTACGACCTCCAGATACGTCAGTCGATCCAACTCAAACACGTTGGCTTCTCTCCCTATCCGCCACGGCCAACTGCTGTGACTATCACTGTTTGAGACTAACGCAAACTTGTCGAGTGAGCTTAGTCGCCAGTTCATAGGCGGGTCAGAGGAGAGCCCAGTTTCTAGAGCAGAAATATGCCTCGTCATGTCTTGGTAGCAGTCTTCCACGCGGTCGAAACCACTGAAAGCGCCGAAGATGCTGAACCAGGGGGTCCAAGCGTGAGAAGGAATAACCACATTTTCGCCAGAGACCTCCATGACCTCTTCAACAAGTTGCGGGGCTCCCACATCGAGCGTAGGTCTGCCATCAGCGCTGAGGTTACCGTGCCGAGTCAAGCGCTCGTTTATCTGAACCGCTGTTTCTAGGCTTGGAGTTAAGATGACGTGATGAATTTTCTTAACCTCATTCTCGAACGTGAAGATGGTGGAGACCTCATTCGTAATCATGAAGCGCACCGGAGAATCAGGGTCTTTAGCAGAGCCGTAAAGGTTGGTGCCCCCAATCTCAGCCAGTTCTTCGCTCAGTTCTTTGAGCCATCGTGGATGCGAAAAGTCTCCAGTGCCCACAAGATTCAGCCCCTTTATTCGCGCAAAACGAGTAATCTCCTCAACATTCATTTTCTCGCTCGTAGCACGACTATACTTGCTGTGAATGTGAAGGTCAGCTATCACCCTCAAGTTTTCCGCCACTATCCTTCTCTTTAGCCACGTATTTCTCAAAAAGCTTCTCCCAATTCACCTTAAACATAACAATAAAAACCACTATTAGCAGAACTATGGCGAGCGCCATACCAATCAATGCCGATATCCAATCACTTTCCACACCAAAAATATCTCTAATAAACTGAATTGAAAAGCGTCCACTATAAGCCACGATGAGGTTCATCAAGAATTTCCCAGCCAAAGCAGAAACAAAAGCCTTAACAAGACTGTATCGCATAACCCCGAGAGGGATGAAAAGCAAATCATCAGGCAAAGGCGTCAACGCAAAAACAAAAATTGCGATCGGACCAAACCTATCAAAAACTTTCATAAGAAAATCCATTTTCTTCTTATATTTCTCACCAATGAACCTTCTGCCGCCAAAACCAAGCAAATACCCCGAAAACTCGCCGATAGCCGAGCCTATTCCAGCCGCAACAGCCATCCAGACGGGCTCAAAAACCCATGCTTCCCCAGTTTTAAGTCCGCCTAGAGTGAAAATGATAACCGTGTATGGAAGAGGAAAAATAATCGAGAGAGCACCAATCAAACTCATCAGAAAAATTCCGAAATACCCGTAGCTAAGGGCGAGGCTCTTCAGCCATTCGAACAGTTGCTGAATGACGTTCGAAAACTGCAATGCCAAAGCCTTCTAACCCTCACTGATTTGGGACACTAGACTTAAAGAAATTATCATACCCCTAACAAGTGTCAAGTTTAAATCGAAGCACTGCGACAAACAGTTTTCACAAGCTTTTGGGCAGGTTTGACGTTGAAGGCTAAAAAAGAACCAATCTGGATAGTGAGAGACTATATAAAATGTAGCGGTTGCAGAAAATGCGAGATAGTGTGTTCACTTTTTCATGAGGGAAAAATTTGGCCAGAAGCCTCAAGAATTCGGGTTTTTATGCTTGTTCCCGGATGTGAGGTTCCCCACTTCTGTGTTCAGTGTGAAGACTACCCGTGTGTTAAGGCTTGTCCCGTAAACGCTTTGTCTGTAAGCGATGAGACTGAGGCGGTTTTAGTGGACAAAGAAAAGTGTAATAGATGTGGTCTTTGCATCGAAGCTTGTCCAGGCAGAGTTCCCCACTTGCACCCGACAGAAAAATATGTGGTGATATGCGACCTTTGTGGAGGAAAGCCCCAATGCGTGAAAGTGTGCCAAGAGGGGAAGTGGGACGCTCTTAGGATTGTATTGAAGGAGAAGGAGGAAGTTTCGGGACGCAAACGCGCCTATAAGTTGTATGCACGCAAGCCTGAAGAAATAACGCGAGACTTGGTTGTCAACCTCTACGGAGAAGCAGGAAAGGAGCTGATCTAAAATGCGCGGATATGCTGGCAAGTTTCTCGAAGTTGACCTCTCAGCAGAAAGGATAAAAAATGTGACCTTTAGCGAAAAAGTTCTGAGGCAATACATTGGCGGAAGAGGCTTAGCCACCAAAATTCTTTGGGACAGACTGGGCAGCCGATGGGAGAAAATTGATCCACTCAGCCTCGAGAACATCCTCTTAATTTTGACAGGCCCGCTAACTGGATTCTTCCCTGGAGGCAGAGTCTGCGTGTCTGGGAAGTCTCCGCAGAGCAACGGCGTAGTCGGCTCAACAGTGGCTGGAGAATTTCCAGTTGAGCTCAAGTGCGCTGGCTATGATGGGCTCATCATCAGTGGCAAAGCCGATAGGCCAAGCTACATATTCGTCACAGATTCGCAAGCTGAAATTAGAGATGCGAGGCATGTTTGGGGCAAAGACGGAAAACAAAATATGAGAATGCTTACCAAAGAGGGGAGAGAAGAACTCGAAAAAAGGTTCCCAAACTATGGCGAGTGGAAGGAGCCAGCCATGATTTACATTGGACCCGCTGGAGAGAACATGGCTAGAGTCGCGGCGGTGATGGCGAAGTGGACCCATGCAGCGGGCTATGGCGGATACGGAGCGGTGATGGGTTCCAAGAATTTGAAGGCGGTTTTAGCGAAGGGGACGGGTCCTCTTCCAGAAGTTGAAGACATAGAAAAAGTGAAGAAGCTAATCGATAAAGTTTCGAAAAAATGTTATGGCAATGATGCGTTTAGGCGGTGGGGAACGGGCGCCGCAGGCTACGAGGTCGGTGCAAAAACCAGCTCTGAGCCTGTTAGGAACTGGCAGGAGGAGTGGCATGAGCAGCAGAGTTTTGGAGTGGACAAGTTTGAGCAGAGGGTTTGGATAAAACGGTACTGGGGAGACTTTGGCTGTCCGACGACTTGCCTGAAGTTGGCGATGCCCAAGGTTGGTCCATTCAAAGGCGCAATAGGAGACAATCCTGATTATGAGTTGCAAGC
>CAZUFG010000108.1:0-3566 GCA_964618655.1 uncultured Candidatus Bathyarchaeia archaeon
ACAGCAGGCGGCTTAAACAAAGTCCGCATGGAACTAGCCAAAAAAATGGGCGCAGACATGGTTATAAGCGCACAAGAGGGTGTAGACATCGTCAAGATTATTCGTGATGCTACGGACGGCAATGGCGTCGATGTCGCCTTAGAAATGTCGGGCAACCCAACAGCCGTCAGGCAAGCCTTCGAGATGCTCACCCCCGGCGGAAGAGTTTCACTCCTTGGAATTTTGGACAAACCGATGGAGATTGACATAAACAACGCTGTGATCTTCAAATCTGCGACGGTTTATGGCATTCACGGACGCAGGATGTTTCAAACATGGTACCAGATGAAGGGAATGCTCCGCAACCCCGACTTCAGAGATAAGATTGCAGCGATAATAACGCACAAAATCCCCTTCAGAGACGTAGCGAAAGGCGTCAGTGCGGTTCAGTCTAAGCAGGCTGGAAAAGTGGTTCTCCAACCAAAGTGGTAAAATAAAAGTTAAGAGTACGTGAAAGAGACTAAAAACCCGGTAGAGGTGCAGAAAATGAGAAACCCAACAGCATTCTTGAAAGAAGAATACGAATCACTTGTAAAAAATGAACTCGACTGGAAACTGAGAATTTTGCAGGGTCCAAGCACCCCCAGATGCGTGGTTGACGGAAAAAAGGTTCTCATGCTATGCTCGAACAACTACCTCGGTCTGAGCAATCACCCACGCCTAAAAGAAGCCGCGATGAAGGCAATAAAAACTCACGGAGTTGGTTCGGGCTCAGTCCGCCCCATAGCGGGCAACATGGACTTACACATAGAACTCGAGAAAAGACTGGCAAAATTCAAGCACGCAGAAGCCTCGCTGGTCTATCAGACTGGTTTCGCCGCGAACGCAGGACTTATCCCTCAGCTGGCTGGCAAAGAAGACCTCATAATCAGCGATGAACTGAACCACGGCAGCATCATTGACGGAGTCCGACTTTCACACGCAGAGAGAGCAGTCTACAAACACTGTGACATGGCAGATCTAGAACGTGTACTAAATGAGGCTGAAAAACACTCACCCCCGTACCGAAGAATTCTGCTCCTCACGGACGGCGTCTTCTCGATGGACGGCGACATAGCGCCACTAGACCAAATCGCCAAACTCGGCGAAGAACACGGCGCAATGGTTTTTGTGGACGACGCCCACGGCGAAGGAGTACTAGGCGAAGGAGGAAGAGGCATAGTCTCCCACTTCAAACTTGACCGCCGTAAGGTTCACGTTGAAATGGGCACATTTTCAAAGGCGTTTGGCGTTGTTGGCGGACACGTTTCAGGCTCGAAGGATCTAATCGATTTTGCCTATAACAGGTCAAGGACTTGGCTGCTTAGCGGTTCACATCCGCCTCCGGTGGCAGCAGCCTGCATCGCCGCAATCGACGTGCTGGAAAGCGAACCCCACCACGTTAAGACATTATGGGACAACACAAAGTATTTCAAAAAAGAAATGAAGGACCTCGGATTCAACATCGGCAGAAGTCAAACTCCGATTACTCCAGTAATAGTCGGCGAAAGTGGAGTAGCCAAAAAACTTAGCACGAGGCTTTTTGAAGAAGGCGTGTTCGCCTTGCCCATTGTGTATCCCATGGTGGCACGGGATCAAGCCCGAATCAGGACGATGATGAACGCGGCACTAACGAAAGATGATTTGAACTTTGCCATATCTGCCTTTGAAAAGATTGGAAGGGAGCTTTCCATCATTTAAGCCCGAATCACGCTATCCCATTATGACTAGGACGTCTCCCTCATTTACGGGCATGCCCTCAGAAACCCTTACCTCTTGAACGCGTCCCGCATTTCGGGCTACAATCTCGTTTTCCATTTTCATAGCCTCTAGAATGCAGAGGACGTCGCCAGCCTTTACTGAATCGCCATTCTTAACCTTTACAGAAACGATTTTCCCAGCCATCGGGGCAGTGATGAAACCTTCTCCGACTACTCCTCGTGTTGGCTTTGTGACAGATATCGAGGTAGGTAGCTCAGAAATCCGCGGCGAAATTTTTGCCTCGACTGTTTTCAGTTCCGCCTTGAAGGATACGCTGTTAACCTTGATTGGAAAAGGCGCTTTTTTGTCAATTTTAGCCAATTCAACATTGTACTCTTTCCCATCAATTTTGATTGAAAAGGGTGTCTTGTATGCGCGAGTAGGGCCTGTCTCGGTTAGAAGCTCTGCTTCATGAGACTTTCCATTAATTTGAACTGAAAACATAGCATTTTTGCCATGTTTTGTAAGTTTCACTTTATGCGGTTTGCCATCAACGTTAACGTCGTATTCCCTCAGCCTACACACCCCATTTGCTCTTGCCTACCTACCAACCTCCAAGAAGAGGGCTTCGTCACTTTTCTTTCAGGAATGACCGCAGTGACTGCACGTAAATTATCTGCATAAGCAATAACCGCGGTGGACACTGCCGCAACTTCTTCCAGTTCTTGCCTTTCCGCCATGTCAAGGCTAACTACTTCTTCTTCACGCTTCTCTGTCCTTTTCTTAAAAAACTCCAATGCCGCTTGAGGAAATAAAGCGTAAGCTAGAATATCTTCTTCCTTTTCTGTTACGCCCTTCAATTCCTTGCGAATTTCATTAAGTTGCGGTTTGAGAAGATCGGCTGGGCGACAAGTTATGATCCTCTCCTTTCCGACTATTTTCTTTTTAACCTCCTCGTCTATGGGATCTGGGGGCTTGCCGTAAAATCCTTTAACATACTCCTTCACTTCTTTGGGCACTATGCTGTATCTCTTGCCCGAAAGTACATTGAAAACTGCTTGTGTGCCCACTAACTGGCTGGTTGGAGTAACTAGAGGGGGATAGCCGAGTTCTTTTCTGACCCTCGGCACTTCCTCCAAAACCTCTTTAAGTCTGTCCATCGCGTTTTGTTCTTTCAACTGAGAAATGAGGTTGGAAAACATTCCGCCGGGAATTTGGTGAACAAGTATGGACGTGTCTATCTTCTCAGCCATCGGATCTATCAGGCGAATCGGATCATAGTATTTTTCGCGCAGATTCCTAAAATATTCAGCTATTTCGAAAAGTAACTCCATGTCGAAGCCTGGGTCGTAAGGCGTGTTTTTCAGGGCTGCCGCAACTGTTTCGACTGGTGGCTGAGATGTGCCTCCTGCCAATGGAGAGAATGCGGTGTCTATTATATCCACGCCAGCGTCACAAGCCCTTAGATATGTCATCAGCGCCATGCCGCTTGTGGAGTGACAATGTAAATGTACGGGTAAGCCTATTTTCTTTTTGAGGGCGCTTACTAGATTGTACGCGTCTTGTGGAGAAAGCATTCCAGCCATGTCTTTAATGCAGATCGAGTCACAATCTAATTCAGCTAGGCGATTCGCAATTTCTAAGTAATGCTCTATCGTGTGGACAGGGCTGATTGTGTAGCACACCGTTCCTTGGGCGTGAGCTCCCACTCTTTTAACCGTTTTAATGGCTGTTTCCAGATTTCGGACGTCATTAACGGCGTCAAAAACACGAAATATGTCTATGCCAACTTCCGCCGCTTTTTCGACGAATTTTTCAACAACGTCGTCTGGATAGTTTTTGTAGCC
>CAZUFG010000109.1:0-3510 GCA_964618655.1 uncultured Candidatus Bathyarchaeia archaeon
AGTCTAATGCCCGAAGGTATGGCTCGGGGAGATACAACGTGATAAGTTTCATTCCGTCTCTCCTCCAAAACAGTTTCTCGGTAAATGAACAGCGTCCATGACGAGGTTATATCTCTATATATTAAGAAGTAAATATGATTTAAACATGAAGAGCCATATCCTTATAAATATAACTATTTTGCCCTCGCCATGCTCTCTCGTTTTCATGTAAAAGAGTTTTCATTCGGAATGTTTATGTTTTTCCTTCTATGATTAAAAATCGATATGTGGTTTCATGCGAATCTATTAGTGGTCTTGTGGTGGCTGTAATTCAGTGAGCAGAAAGTTTAGGCGTGTTTATGTCAAAAGTTTCGGTTGCCCCACAAATCTTGCTGATGGAGAGGTCATGACCGGGTGCCTTTCAGAAGCTGGCTATGAAATTGTTGAGAGGGTTCAAGACGCAGATATTCTGATCTACAACACTTGTGCGGTGAAGACGCCCACAGAAAACCGCATGTTTCACATTTTAAGAGGGACTCCTAAGAACAAGGGGATTATCGTGACGGGTTGTCTGCCTCTAATAAATTTTGAAAGATTAAAAGCTGAGACTCGGTTTGATGGAGCGTTAGGACCAGCCCAAGGCTTAGGCATCGTAGAGGTTGTGCGTAAGGTAGAAAGTGGACAAAAAGTAGTCAAACTAGAAAAAGACACCAAGCCCAGTCTCGGTCTTCCAAGAATCTCCAAAAACAGGGTCATAGGAATTATTCCAATCAATTATGGTTGTCTGGGGGCGTGTTCTTATTGCTGTGTTCTCTTTGCCAGAGGGCGCCTAAGAAGCTACCAGATCAGAGAGGTAGTGGAAAGAGCAAAACAAGATTTAGCTTTGGGTGTTAAGGAAATTTGGCTAACGTCCCAAGACACAGCCTGCTACGGAAAAGACATCGCCACCAACCTTGCCCAGTTGCTGGACGAAATCTGCAAGATTGAAGGAGAATTTTTCGTTCGCGTCGGAATGATGACTCCAAACTATGCGCAAGAAATACTGGACGACCTAATCCAAGCGTACCAACATGAAAAGGTTTTCAAGTTTTTGCATCTGCCTGTTCAAAGCGGAGACGACGAAGTCCTGAAGCGCATGAATCGTTTCTACTCGGAAGAAGATTTTAGAGAAATCGTTCAAGCCTTTAGGGCGAAAATTCCAAGCATAACCCTCGCCACCGACGTTATATGCGGTTTTCCAGATGAAACTCCAGAAGCCTTCAAGCGAACGGTAGAACTCATCAAAAAAACTGAGACAGACATCGTCAACATCTCTAAATTTTTCCCAAGACCACACACGCCTGCAGAAAAAATGGAGCGGCTTCCTCCAGAAGAAGTGAGGGAAAGGAGCGGAAAATTAGCTCAACTTTGTAAAGAAATTTCGTTCAAGAAAAACCAGGCGTGGATAGGCTGGACTGGAAAAGTACTCTTTGACGAAAAGGGAAAGAAAGCTTCTTGGATGGGGAGAAACTTCGCGTACAAGCCAGTTGTGGTAAAGAGTGACGAGTTTTTGCTTGGAAAGTCTGTGAATGTCTGTGTGGTGAAGGCTTTTCCGACATATCTTGAAGCAGAAATTGTTTAGGGGCTGTGTTTAGCCTCCGCCCACTGGAGGAATAATCGCCACTTCGTCGCCTTCTTTCAGTTTTGTTTCAAAGCCCCGCAACGTTGTTATGCTCTTACCGTTTATTAGAAACTGGAGGTAGTTTCGCGGCTTCCCCCTCTTGTCATATACGTATTCTGTGAATGTGTGGCCATATTTTTCTGAGAGACGGTTCAATAATTCATTCACGCTGAGGGCACTTGAGGATTCTATCTCTTCGTCTTTCTTGTTCGTGATTTCTCTCAGAGTCGTGAAGAACTTCACTGTCACCTTCATTTCAGCGTTTCTCCTCTGCCATTTTATCGCAAAGTATAATTTATACTATTTTCTACGTGCCTTCAGTATCCTTCCGAAAAAAGACGGCGTGCACACAGTAGAGCAATTAGATATTTCTCAATTCTGTAAAACTAATTAAATTCTATTTTTGCTTAGGTTCTTCGCGGTTTACAGTTCGGTTAATTTCTTGTTCCATGGTATGACCGTGACAGTATACGAGTGCCTTATTGATTCCCCTCACTTTCTTGGCTACGTTCTTAATATCCATAGCAAGCTTGAAAGCTATTGGGCAGAACGGACTCGTTGGAATAAAGTCAATCTTCACTACGCCGGGCTCTTGTTCCTTTACCTCGGTTATCATGTTCATTTGACCAAACGTCAGTCCAGTTTCTGGGTCTATCACTTTCTCCACTTCCTCTCGAACCTTTTTCTCTATGTCTGTCAAGTTCTCTCCTCCATCTGAAAGTTTGTTTAATACCTCTAAACGGTACTCGTCTTAATAAGATTGTAGGCTGAGCACACTTCCAAAAGGTGAGAATGTTTAATGTTTGGCTTTTTTGAGGTGCATCTTCCAGCTCAACGCCATAGTCCTCGGATGCGACGCCTTCACCTCATCGAGCCGTGTCATTGCGGTGTTTTGCGGAGCTTCCAAGACCTTTTCAGAACTGGCATACGCTTCCTCAGATATTTTCTTCAATACTTCGATGAATTTGTCTAGTTCCTCTTTCTCGTAGGATTCGGTGGGTTCAATCATTAACGCCTCTTCCACTATGAGGGGAAAATACGTGGTGGGCGCATGTATGCCATGGTCCAAAATTCTTTTGGCAACGTTAAGCGCACGGACTCCCTTGTCCTTGTATAGGGTTTTTGCGCTGAAGACGCACTCGTGTTTCCTCGGTCGTTGCGGGGCGAAGGGAAGCTCGTAGCCACGTATCTTTTCAAGCTTTTTTAAGAGGTAGTTGGCGTTTAGGACGGATACCTCGGCGATTTCTTCGAGTCCGTCTGCTCCCAAACTCATGATGTAGGCGAAAGCCCTTAATAAAACCGCAACATTCCCATAGAAGCCCCTGATTTTTCCGATGCTGTGCGGTTTATCGTAATCTAGTAGGTATTGTTTGCCATCGAACGCAATTCTCGGAACTGGCAAGAATTTTTCGAGTTCCTTAGAAACCCCGATTGGTCCTGCGCCTGGTCCTCCTCCGCCGTGTGGGGTGCCAAACGTCTTGTGTATGTTGATGTGGACGATGTCGAACCCCATGTCTCCAGGTCTAACCTTTCCAAGAATCGCGTTTAGGTTTGCGCCGTCATAGTATAGCAGCCCACCAGCCTCATGAACGATGTCTGCGATTTGTTCAATGTCTTTTTCGAAAATTCCCAACGTGTTCGGGTTTGTCAACATCAGTCCAGCGGTACGCTCCGAAACCGCTGCTTTCAAAGCTTCGAGGTCAACGCAACCGTTCTCGTCAGAGGGCACAACGACTATTTTGAACCCTGCCATGGTTCCGCTTGCAGGGTTTGTTCCATGCGCCGAATCTGGCACGATGATTTCTGTCTTCTCATCGAGTTTGTTGTTTAGTTTTTGGTGTGCTCGCATGATGAGAGCGCCTAAAAATTCT
>CAZUFG010000110.1:0-3500 GCA_964618655.1 uncultured Candidatus Bathyarchaeia archaeon
AGCCTTTTGTTTACTTCTTTCCAGTTGACGATGTTCCAGAAGGCGTCGACAAATTTGGCTCTCTCGTTCTTGTAATCAAGGTAGTATGCGTGTTCAAAAACGTCTAGAATCATTAAAATCCTGAACGTGGGGATGACGTTAGTGTTGTGCTTCTCTATCTGCATTATTATCAGTCTACGAGTTTGCTTGCATAAAGTCAGTGCTGCCCACCCAGAGCCTTCCACACTAACAGCAGCCCCCGTAAACTCTTTTTTGAACCTTTCAAAACTTCCAAATTCCTTGTTTATGGCATCGGCTAAACTGCCGCTTGGCTTTCCGCCTCCGCCTTTGCCAGTTGGCGCCAAATTGCCCCAGAACAACGAGTGGAGTAAATGCCCACCGATGTTGAACGACAGTTCCTTCAAAGTGGCTTTGATGTCCACGTCAACGCCCTCCTTCCGTGCTTTGTCTAGCCTCTCCAATATTGTGTTTGCGCCATTAACGTATGCTTGATGGTGTTTTTGATGGTGTATCCTTAATTGTTCTTCAGACATGTGTGGCGCTAAATCCTTGTATTCGTAAGGAAGTTTTGGTAAAGCGTAAAACTTGGTTGCTTCCACATTTATCGTCTCCTTTATTTCTAATTCTTTCTTAGTTGGTAGTTGTGTTACACACACTTTATATTTTCTCTAACAGGCTTTCAGTAGGTTGTGGGCATAGGTTGTGGAATTGGGAACAATGCAAAACTAAGATTTGCAGGTTGCAGGGTCGGCTTGGTTTTTCAGCTTCAAAAAGTCTGAAGTTTTTAGGAGTAAGCGTTTCTCTTGAGGATGGGCTTGTGTTGGATGAGTTGAGGAACCAACCGTTTCCAGAAGCGGCGCCCAGCCTATACTGCATCCTCTCTGGTTATGCAGAAGCCAAACTGGTTCCCGAAACTTCTAAGTTGATTTCTTTCAGGCAGTTGTCAGGCGGACACGCTTATTACGGGGCTTTTGTTCGGCGGGCAGTTCAGCCTATTGAAAGGGTGTTTGGGTCAAAGCCTGAAATGCTTGTTGAGGCTGCGAAGCTTTTTGGCGGTTCTCAGATGAGGCTTGGAGATTACTCCGTGAAGATATATTCGCTTCCTTTGGTGTCAGTCCATGTCGTTTTGTGGTCAAAGAGTCCTGAGTTTCCGGCCTCTGCCAACATGCTCTTCGACTCGTCTGTAAGCCATTATCTGACTACTGAGCAGGTTGCCATGTTGGGTGAGTTCACCTCGCTGAGGCTTAGGCACGCCCACGAGGTTTTAGGCATTTAAAACTAGAAATGGATGGAGAGCGGGTTAGTCTAAGTTTTTCGCTGTTTCATGGGTATTTTTGCGTTTTAGAATTTGCTTAAGGATAGAAAGGGAAAATGGGTTTATGGGGTTGTTTCCCCGAAGTGTCCGGCTAGTATGATGCAGTCGAGGATGTTGACTCTGTTATCGCTGTTTATGTCAGTGTTCATGCAGTTTTTCCATTCTTTAGTGTCTGGTGTGTGACCGTTTCCATTTGCGTGGCCAAAGTGGTTTGCTAAGATTATACAGTCTAGGATGTTGACTGTTTTGTCACCGTTAACGTCGCCTGGAATGGTTATTATTACCCAGCCGTCAATATGCGTGTTGTCTGTTGTGTCTGTTTCGCTTGGGACTGGGGTGGCGTCAGCGTTTATGGTATAGTTGCCCTTGGCAAAGCCTATAGTATTCCAAGTGAAGCTGATGGTTGTAGAATTTCCACTAGTTAGGTTGATATTCATGAGTGTGGCAATAGCTGTTGTGTTGGCGCAGACGGTGATGTTAAAATTTTCATTGTAGTCGCCTTGATTTTTCATTGTGATGTTGATGGATAAGTGGCTTCCTTGTCCCACTACTGTTTTTGAACGAGTAATGTTGGTTATAGCTATGTCACTGTGAGACCAGTATATGAAAAAGCCGTCGTATGGTGTAAGTGAAATGGGATTGAAGCTTGGATTAAGGACATACGTATCTGTTGTGGTGATGTTGAATTGGCTAGTTAGGTTTCCACGATTCGGCGGGGTCGCTAATACTTCAAATTCGACCCAGCATAGACTTCCGTATCCAGGTTCTCTCTGGATAGCGCCTTTTAGTGATTCAGCGTGCAACACATAACCTGCTGTATTGTTAATGACAGGTGTAACCGACGATGTGTTGAGATTTTTGAAGAATTGGCTCGTCGCATTAGCTGTGTAGCCTGCCCGCCGAGCGTTTAACTGTGTGTTGTTGAACAACATCTTGACCTGCCATGTATAGCTCGCTTCTGTAAGGTTAACGCAAACAGTGACGTTGAATCTGTAGCCAACATGGGCCCAGAATGTGTCAAAGACAGAGAATGAAGGGTCCACCCACACGGCGTTGGCATCGTGAGGTTCGGTGGGAGGAACGCGTATGTTTATGCGTATTATCCATCCCACGTTGTCTGGATCGAAGATAACCCATACCATTCCGAGAGTGGTGCAATTTACTAATTTTCCAGTGATGGTCAAATTGTGATCCTCCTCCGTAAAATTCAAGTCCTCAACTTTGAAAGCAAGGAAACTCCAAGTGAGATTCTCTTTTTCCAGTATCTCGGGGGGAATCTCTACCACGACTCTAAAACTTCCATTGTGTTCTGTTTGTACGATGGCGCTGTCATAGACTAGCCTAAGCTTTCTGGCGTCGGCGACATTTTTCATGTAGGTCGCTTCTAAGCTGGTTATTGTTATATGCTTCGGGTCTGCTGGGTCGGTTAGACTTACCCACTCACTGATGGGTCTGCATTTGCACAAATAAACTCGACCTTGCCAATCCGGTTTTTTCATTTCATCTACCAAAATTTGGCCGTGAAGCAACTCATGGTAGAATAAGCGGTCGTCATCAACTTGCCCAGCAACTGTTCCCTCCAGTTCCTTCGCAATTGCGGCTTTAATCATCAGGTAAAAGGTGATGTTTAACCTCTTTACTCTGCCCACGATAGTTACAGTTGCACTTTCTCGTCCAAACTTTCCATCTGCATTTATTTCCCCTATGCTACAGTTGAAGTTTACCAACCTTGTTTTGATGTTGATTTCGCATCTGTCGTAATCTGTACCGTTGCATTCCCAAGACGCTATTGTCACCCATTTTCCGTTTCCATCTGGTCCTAAACTATTCAAAATGTCGTCAACTGGTCTTGGCGCCAAGCGTCCGTTATATCTATCTTTTTTGGTTTGGAAAAGTTGTCGTTCCTCATTTGTTGGACCTGGAAGCTCTCCAGACCCGGTCGGCGCAGTCATAAGTGCTGTAGCCAAAATGGTTATTGTTAGAATGACAATTAATACTGATGCCCGTGTCCTGCTTTCACTAAACATCTTCAATATTGCACTTATCTCTCCTGGTTTCGATAAACAACAATATATCTGTAGTGAGAATTTATAAATCATTGTAGAGGAAATTTCTAGATAATTGTTACGTTTTCTTTTTGTGTTTCATAGTGTGCATGTTGAGGGGGAGCAGGCTAGCTATACGT
>CAZUFG010000111.1:0-3435 GCA_964618655.1 uncultured Candidatus Bathyarchaeia archaeon
TTAAACTCTTTTTCCATCATTTCTTCCATGTCTTTGAGGATTTCGTCGATGTCTCCGAAGAACCAGCTTCTGAAAAACGGTGAACGGCGCATTCTTCTCCTAAACCACTCTGGGAAATATTCCCAACTCACGTGATTTCACCTCGTCTTGTTAAAAATGAAAAACTAGGGATTCTATAAAAATCTTACTTACTGGCTGAGGCTTCTAAGCTGGTCGACGGTTCCGAGGAAGGTTCCGTCAAGAAGATATGCCTCCGCTTTATCGATGTCGACGCTCCCGGAACGCAAGACTGGCCCGATGAAGGCTCGAGACTTTACACTTTTTCCTAAGCCTTTCTCGTTGATAGGCTGGCCTCCGAGAAAGTCGTTGAAGGATGGGATAACCAAAAATTTTGAGGCTCGCAGTCTCACGTTGAAGTGTTTTCGCCACGTTGTGACTGGATCCGCTTCAGCCTTCATGTTTAAGTGTTTAAGCAGCGATCTTGCTAGTTTTGCGCTGTCACAGTCGGCTTTTACCCAAACCTGCCTCGTTACTCGAAAACCAAGCGGGTCCCGAAAGGCAAGCATTGGATGAACGTGGCCTGTGATGAGGTTTTGGCATCCTAAAAGTTCTGGTGCCGGCCATGTGTGTCCGTGGAAAAGTCCAACGTTGCCAAAAAACATGCCTGTTGGGGGCAAGATTTTCACGGTTTCTGGGAGAAGCGGTTCAAGGTTTCCGTCGTGGTTTCCCGGTATGACCCTTATGTCTTGCACTTTTTTGCACAGTGCCTCAAATAGGTCAGGTACATCGCGCCATTCTTCGAGCTCGACTTTGGCTATTGTGTGTTTTATGTCGCCGAGGAGGATGAGGCTTGTCGGCTTGTAGGATTCTATGAGTTGGGTCAGCCTAGCCAGAATTTTTGGTGTTTGTGATGGGACATGTACGCCCTTTTCTGCGAGTGTGACTTCCCAGCCGATGTGTAAGTCAGCTACCACCAAGACTCGTTCAGAGTCTTTGCGTAGCAGCATGGCTGGAAACGGTCTTATCGGGATCAAGGAGAACCCTTATAATAAATTGTGGCTGGACAGCAGAGGCATTTGCTGAATAACGGACATTTTTGGCAGTCAGCTCCGCATGGAGCAATTCTCACTTTTTCTTTTGGAAGTTTAAGGTTGAACTTTTCAGGATATTTTACCTCGTCGACGATGAAAAGTTGAGTTTTGTCTACTCCCAATGTTTGTTTTGGTTTTTCTTCTACGTATTCGAGCCACCATCTTTGTTTTTCAGGAACGAAATAAATGGCGAAGACTCTGTTTAAGTGTGGGGCTATGAAAGCTACATATGGGCAATCTTTGAATTCGTTCGTGATTTCTTTTGCTTTTCCATTAGAAGAAGCTTCGCCTATGATGATTCCGCAGATAGTTTTTTCCTTCAACCTCTTTCATCTCTGTTTTTCTTTAAGGCCGTAATTAGGCCAACAGCCCTTTAATGATGCTGTATATTGTGTTGTTTGCGGTTGCGATGAAGGATACGCGTTGTCTTGGGTCTAATGTTGTTTTCATTTCTTTTCCTTCTGGCGTTACGATGGTTCCTCCCGCTTCGTGTAGTATGAGATAGGCGGCGGCGATGTCTGTTGTGCGTAGTTTTCCTCGTAGGTCGATGAAGGCGTCTGTTGAGCCGTCCGCCACGTAACAGAGTTCGAGTGCGTTGGCTCCGAAGTGGCGTATGTGCCTAGTTTTTTCTAGGATGGCTGTTAGGCGTTTGGCGAGTTCGCCAACTTTGTATGTGTTGAAGTCTACGCCTATGACTGCCTCTTCTAACGAGGCTGTTGTTGAAGGCCTAATTTTTTGCTTGTTTCTGTGTGCGCCTTTGCCTTTTTGGGCTGTGTAGACGATGTTGTGGATGAGGTCGTGTACGAGGGCGGTTTCAACTGTTTGAAGGTAGGGTTGTTTGGAAACTGCCAGAGATGTGGCTACGAATGGTAGTCCGCGGACTGCGTTTGTAGTTCCGTCTAGTGGGTCGGTTGTGAGATAACAGTCTGATGGGTGTGGGCCTATTATTTTGGTTCCTGTTTCTTCGCTTATGAGGGTGCAAGAGGCGTTGTAGGCCTTTAGTGTATCTATTAAGGCTTTTTCGGCTACGAGGTCAATTCTTTTTATCGTGTCTCCGCCTGCACCTATTCCGAACCCATAGTTTGCTTCTGCGAATCTGAAGAACGGGATTACCTCTTTTCTTATTTTTTTGGAGCATGCCGTGAGGATGGTTAGCCAGTTTTTCAAGTATAGTTGCCTCTTATTGACTTTATGGTGTGAAGAAGATTTAAACTAATAGAATCATTCTCTGATATGCAGCAATCAGGAGCTTCAGAAGAAAATTTTTGCTTTTGCTCTTAGAGGGTGAGATCCAATCCTTTGTGGTTGGGTTTTGTTTCGTGTTTTAGGTGCTGTTTAGAGTGGCCTTTCGTGATGTCAGTAGCAGAGGCAATGATAGAGGAGATGTTCTTAAAGATGTCGAAGCGATGGAAAATACAAAAATCTTAGGACAACTTTTCTCAAACCGATAAAATAAGTGATAATATCAAAAAGGCGTATTTAACTCAAATTATTCATTTTTAAAGATGGAAAAATGCAATTAATATTATTGGCAAGATCCTTTTTGTAAAGAAAGAGAAAGGTTTTGGTGCCGGGGGCGGGATTCGAGCCCGCGATCTCATAGTTAAAAACAATTTAAAGCCCAAACCAATAAAAGAATCTGAGAGTGATGGTCAAGTTGCGCTTGCAGGGTATCAAAGCTGTCCTCTTTGACTTAGACGGCACTCTGGTGGACTCTTTAGAGGCAATAGTGAACGCTGTTGAAAAAGCCTTAGAGTCGAGAGGACTGAAGTGCGACAGTGCTAAAGTAGTTAAAATGATAGGGTTACCTCTCGAAAATATTTTTGGTGTTCTTGCTCCAAACCTTTCAAAGCAGGAGATATGGCAACTTGTCAATGAATATAGGAAATACTACATGACGTATCATCTTGAAAATACAACGATTCATCCGTCAGCTCAGCTGGTTCTTAGAAAGTTAAAAGCAAAAGGCTTCAAGCTTGGAATAATAACATCCAAA
This sequence comes from uncultured Candidatus Bathyarchaeia archaeon, assembly GCA_964618655.1. Classification (GTDB taxonomy): domain Archaea; phylum Thermoproteota; class Bathyarchaeia; order Bathyarchaeales; family Bathyarchaeaceae; genus CAZUFG01. The sequence goes on from CAZUFG010000111.1 coordinate 3,088, forward strand.
TATAGGAAGCCTGTTATGGACGTACTTTTTCATTTTGGTATTGCCGAGCTATTCGACAGTGTTGTGACCGGATATGAAGTGAAAAAGCACAAACCAAAGCCGGATATTGTCCTTGAAGCTGCAAAAAGGTTAGGAGTAAACCCCAAACAATGCGTCGTTGTGGGTGATAGTCCGGTAGATGTTGAATCTGGGAAAAGAGCAGGGTCGTTCACCATAGCGGTAGTATCTAACACATACGACAGAAAACTGCTGGAAGACGCAAAGCCCACGATTGTTATTGAGCAACTTGAAGAGATTCTAAAGATCGTTTAGTGCCGGGGGCGGGATTCGAGCCCGCGACCTCTGGAC
>CAZUFG010000112.1:0-3382 GCA_964618655.1 uncultured Candidatus Bathyarchaeia archaeon
CTAGAGCGAGGATGAAAGTCATCAAAACTTGGGGTTATTTTATTGTTTTTCCAGCATGATAACATGCCACATAGTGGCCAGGGCGTGTTTCTGATAAACTCGGCTCTTCCTCATGGCATTCTCTTGTTGCTATGGGGCATCTTGGATTGAAGCGGCAGCCTCGTGGTATCTTGATAGCGGATGGAACCTCGCCTTTCAGTTCTATTGTCTCTCGCTTTCGTTCAGTTGTGGGAATTGGAACTGCAGACAGCAGGGCTTGTGCGTATGGATGCAGCGGATGTGAAAAAATTTCTTCTTTATCGCCCATTTCTACTATTTTTCCAAGATACATGATGGCTATTCTATCAGAAATGTACTTGGCAACCGCCAAATCATGAGTGATGAAGAGGTAAGTTAACCCAAGTTCCTTTCTTAAATCCAGCATCAAATCGATAATGGTCGTCCTAATTGAGACGTCAATCATAGAAACTGGTTCGTCCGCCACAATAAACTCTGGTCCTAAAATAATTGACCTAGCCATGGCAACGCGTTGCCTCTGGCCTCCGCTTAATTGATGCGGATACAAATCGATGAACTGCTCAGGAGGTGTTAGGCCCACCTTATCCAGTATTTCTAAGACTCTCTTCGTTTTCTCTTCGCCTCTTGCCAAGCCATGAATCTCCAGTGGATGACCTACGGCAGTTCCAATCCTCATTCGTGGGTTAAGCGATGCGTAAGGGTCTTGAAAAATCATCTGTATCTTTCTTCTGAGTACCCTAAGTTCTTCGCTTTTAAGCTTGCCTATGTCTGTGTCTTCAAACACTATTCTGCCTGCGGTAGGTTCAATGAGCCCCACGATAAGCTTTCCTGTAGTTGTTTTCCCGCATCCGCTTTCACCAGCCAGGGTAAAAACTTCTCCCCTCCTTATGGAGAAATCGATGTCGTCAACTGCTTTGACGTAGTCCATTTTTCGAGTGAACAACTTTTCGAGAAAGCTTTTCTGAACAGGAAAATACTTTTTTAAATGTTCAATATTCATGATTGTGCTCAAGGTTAGGTTGTTCCTCCATAGAGAAAACATCTGACGAGATGGTCAGTCCCGACATTTATGATTGGGGGCTCTTTCAAGCGGCATATTTCCATGGCGTATGAGCAACGAGGCCAAAAGCTGCAGCCTTTTGGAGGGTTCAGCAGGTTGGGAGGGGAACCTGGAATGGCCTCTAGTTTCTGTTCGGCTAACTCGATGTTCGGAATGGTTGTTAGAAGCCCTTTTGTGTAAGGATGTTTTGGATCCTTGTGGATCTCTATGGTATCTGCGTATTCGACGAGGTGTCCAGCATACATGACTATGATCTTGTCGCATCTTTCTAGTACGATGCTTAGGTCATGTGTTATCAGGATTAAGGCCATCTCATGTGCTTCGCAGAGGTTCTTCAGTATGTCCAGTATCTTTGCCTGAACTATCACGTCTAAGGCTGTTGTGGGCTCGTCAGCAATCACCAATTTCGGGTTTAGGGCAATTGCCAATCCTATCATAATGCGCTGTCTCATTCCTCCACTGAACTGATGTGGATAGTCGTTTATGCGCTCAGGCAAAATTCCCAATTCGTTTAGTATGATCTCTGCGCGTTTTAGCGCTTGTTCCCCGCTGATTTTTGGCTCGCGAGTGCGTATGTATTCGACGAAGCTGGCTCTAATTTCCTTGAGTAGATTTAAAGAGGCTATTGGATCTTGAAAAATAAAAGGAACTTTTCTTCCCTTTGTGGGGCGCATCATCTTTAGTGTTGTCTCAACGAGTTTCAGCCACTTCTCTTCACTGATTTTGGCCTCGTGAGCGCGTAGGCATTCAACGAAGTGTGCTCCAATTTTCTTGACTGGATTTAAAGAGGTCATGGGGTCTTGGAAAACAAAAGCAACTTTCCTCCCTCTTATAGAGCGCATCTTCTTCTCAGAAAGGCTCAAAATGTCTGTTCCGTCAATTATTATGCGACCCCTGACAATTCTGCCTGGGTGAGGGACGAGGCGCATCAAAGAAAGCCCAAGGGTAGATTTTCCTGACCCAGATTCGCCAACCACCCCAAATGTTTCGCCTTTCTTCATGGAGAAGGATACGTTGTCAACAGCTCTGACAGTTCCTCTTCGGGTTGTATAATGTATTGTTAATGAGTCAACTTTTAACAATGTTGACAACAGGGTCGCCTCATTGTTCGAGTTTTGGGTTCAGCATCTCGCTTAGTCCTTCTCCCATGAGGGTGAATCCGAGCGCAAGAAGAATGATCATGATGCCTGGGAAAGTTATGACCCACCAAGCGCCGCTTGGAAGCAGGTCTCTGCCATTCGTCAAGTCGCGTCCCCAGTCTGGAATATCAATTGGAACTCCTAAACCAACAAAAGTTAAGCCTGCAGCAGTGAGAATTGCGTCAGCAAAGTTCACTGTGGCTACAACCACTATTGAAGATATCAAGTTTGGAAAAATGTAACGGAAAACTATGGTGCTTCCTCTCGCGCCTGTTGATTTAGCAGCTTCCACATAAGGTAATTCCTTTATGGTTAGAACCTGACTTCGGACTATCCTGAAGTAAGAAGGAACGTAGACAACCGCTATGGAAAGAGCCATGTTGACAACTCCTCTTTCAAACATAGTAGCTATCGCAATCGCGAGAACTAACGCTGGAAACGCATAGATACTGTCCATTACCAAAGAGCATACTTTGTCAAGTGCACCACCGATGTAGGATGCAAAAAGACCGATAGGCACGCCTATAATGAAACAGAAGAATACCGAGAGAACGGCAACTTGAAACATGATGGAACCACCACAGAGAACTCTGCTTAGCATGTCCTGACCCATGTCGTTTGTACCAAATGGGAATTGCCAGCTTGGAGAAGAACCCGACAGAGGGGCTATGGGGCCCACCAATATTTTATTCGGATCATACGGCGAAATCCAACGACTGAGTAGCGTCATCACAACCATTGACAAAACTATTACTGCCCCGATAACCGTCATCCAACCTGCTGAACCTCTTTTAGTTAAGGAGGTGAAACCCGGTATAATGCGTGCAAGGATACTTCGTACGCTTTTGGCCTTGTCCAATTACGAGTCCTCCTACAATCGTATCCTCGGGTCAAGATACGCATACAGAATATCTACAACAAGGCTTACTAGAGCAACGAAGAGACCGAACACGACTATTGCTCCTTGAATTGCTGTATAGTCCCTGAAATTGATTCGGTCGACAATGTATCTTCCTAACCCAGGCCAAGCAAATGTGGTCTCTGTTAGAACTGCACCTCCAAGAAGAGTAGCAAACTGCAGTCCCATCATAGTAAGGACTGGAAGGAAGGCGTTTCTGAATGCGTAACTGTAAACTACCACTCTTTCTTTCAGTCCTCTCGCTCT
>CAZUFG010000113.1:0-3338 GCA_964618655.1 uncultured Candidatus Bathyarchaeia archaeon
ATAGTTAAGGAAGAGTGCCCACAATGCTACAAAAAAGTGCCAACAGAACAACTGCTTCACCTTGGTTGTCCATGGTGTGGATGGCAAAGTGCACTAACAAAAGGGAAAATAAAGATTCCCGCTCAAGTGCTAACCTCGTAAGCATATAGGATGCATTAAAATGGAAATAAAGGCCATCGATAAATCCGTTAAAACATTTTTCAAAGAAGCGTTTGGAAAAACCGGGTGCACAATCGGCGTAGAGAAAGCAGAGAACGGCTGGAAGGTCTCGTTTGAAGCAATCGACGACCCTGGAGCCGGATTCGACCCAATACTTGGGCTATACGAAGTCATTCTGGACAACAAACTTGGCATCACATCCTATAAACGGAAGAGCTTGAGAAGAAGAAGTGAACTAGAGTGGCGGGCCCCATCTGAATAAACACGCCAGTTACGAAGCTAGTGTTGTACCCAGAAAAAATGAGGAATTCGCCATGGAGCCAACAAGAGACAAACATGCCACTCTGGTCGACTTGCTAGACAGGGTTCTAGACAAAGGACTCGTCATCAACGCAGACATCATCATAACGGTAGCTGACATCCCCCTACTCGGGGTCAACCTCAGAGCCGCATTAGCCGGAATGGAAACCATGTTAAAGTATGGCATAATGAAAGACTGGGACGAGACCATACGGGGACAAGCACGAATGGAAAAAATAAGAGAGAGAAACATCGAAGCGCAGACTGTTGCAGTTCAAGCAATAGCCCCTCAAAAATAAAATGAGGCAAACTTCGTATGGTATTAGAAATCGATGAGAAGAACCTTAAGCATGGTGTCCTAGGACTCGTCGTAGCTCTTGTAGAAATAATAAGGGACGCTCTTAAACTACAAGCCTTCAAGCGAATGGAAAGCGGAAACCTAACAGAAGAAGAAGTTGAAAGGCTGGGATGCACGCTCTCAGATTTGGATGTGGCAATCGAAGAAATTAAGCAAGAACAAGGCATTAACGAATCAGTTCAAGCCATAAGAGACGGTCTAGACGATATCGTTGACGACGTTTTAGACAAGTTTCTAAATCCAGAAAGATGGGTTAACGAAAATCAAAACCACAGGGAGCGAGGCATATAATTTGGCGCTAGCCCTTTTAATGTACAATGCTTGTGAAGAAATCCTAAAAGGCATCTGCAACTATGCGAGCCAACAATACTTAACTCAATTAGAAGATCAACTAAAGAAAGTCAGACTACTTTATGAAAGAGGAAAGTTAAGCAAGAAAGAATACAAAAAACTCGAAGCTCAACTAACAACAGCCATAAAGAATTTCCGTGATCAGCAACTCGAAACTGGGCGGCGCCAAATAAACATTGATCTATTTTAAGAACACCTAAAGGTGAGGATGTTGCCGTCTAAAGAAGAAAAAAAGCCAAATCCGAGTAAATGTGAAACCTTGCTAGAACTGTTGAAGACTTTCGCCACAAAGCTCGAAAGTGGGGAGCCCAAAGTTGAGAGGAGAGGAGAAATGAAGAATTTTGGAGGAATCAAAGGCGCCAAAGTGTCATACTATGTGTCTTTACGAACCCTTATAGACGAACCCTCAAAACCAAAGGAGCATGAAGAAGATGCAAACTCACGCAGATAGGAAAGATGCTGAACCAACCGTGTCAACACGGGGATTATATCTCTACTGCGTAGCAGACGGTGGGCAAGAGGCAAACCTTGGCAAGATAGGGATAGATGAAAATGAGGTTTACATAATACCTTACAAAGACATTGGCGCAGTCGTCCATAAGTGCCTTCCAAGACCTTACAGGTCAGAAAACGCTGAAAAGGTAACGGAATGGGTGCTGGCACATCAAAAGGTGGTTGAAACGGCTTGGGAAAAATTCGGCACAGTGCTTCCTTTGGGGTTCGACACGATAATTAAGGGTGATGAATTAGTCAGTGCAGAACAAAATTTGGTTAAGTGGCTGGAAGAAAGCTACGAAAACCTGAAGGCAAAGATCGAGAAGGTCAAAGACAAAGTTGAAGTTGGTGTTCAAATCTTCTGGAACCCAACGATTATTGCGCAAGACCTTACAGAGACAAATCAGGAAATCAGGAAACTGAAAGAAGAGATGGAAGAAAAACCGCCCGGAATGGCTTATTTCTATAGGCAAAAGATGGAACAAGCACTAAGAAAAGCGATGGATGAAAAGGCAGACGAGTTTTTCAAGGGTTTCTATGAGAGAATTAAAAGGTATGCCGATGATCTCCGTGTGGAAAAGACGAAGAAAGTAGACAAGAACAAACAAATGATCATAAATTTGTCACTTTTGGTAAATAAAGACAAAACCTTGTCCCTCGGAGAAGAACTAGCCAAAATTAAAGAATCGAGGGGATTGGATTTGCGTTTTACGGGACCTTGGCCCCCATATAGCTTCGTAGCCCCAACATGATCCTATCATCGAAGGTGAAAAAATGTCACGCAAATCTGAGAAGACGAAAGAAATTCACTACGAGGGTAAATACGTTTATTGCATAATAGAGGGAGGAGAAAAGCAAAACTTCGGTAAAATCGGAATAGATGGAGCTACAGTTTACACGATACCTTGCAATGACGTAAGTGCGGTTGTTAGTGACACGCCTCTAAGGGAATATGAGCCGAGTGAAGCCAACGCACTAGCCCATGAGAAAGTTGTTGAACATGTCTTGCAGAAACACACAGTACTTCCACTAGGGTTCAACAACATTTTCATAAACGAAAACAGAGTAAAATGGCTACTAACGAAGTTTTACAGAACCTTCAGAATCTACCTGAAAAAACTAGAAGGCAAAGTCGAGATGGGAGTTAAAGTCTTTTATGACCTGGAAACTGCCAAACGCGATATCGAAAATACAAATGACGAGATCAAAGAACTTAAAGAGGCGCTGGCATCTAAGCACTTAAAGAAAGATCGATTTTCAAGGGAAAAATTGGTCACAGCAGTTACACGCAAGTTTGTAGAAGAGGTAAGTAAGAAAGCATACGAGTACGGTGTCAGAATTTACGAAGTTCTTGGCAAAGTCGCAGTAGACAGTAGGCTAATGAAACGAATAAGTGATGACATGATAATGAATGGGGCTTTTCTTGTAGACAGAGATAAAATGGAGGAGTTCGAAAAAACGCTGGAAACACTTAGAAGAGAACATGAAAACCATGGATTGAGATTCCAGTACAGCGGACCTTGGCCTCCGTACAATTTTGCCCACCTACAAATTGGGAACACATAGAACAAAGAGGACTGAGCGTGAAAAAACCGTTTTTGATGGATAGTGAAGAAATCTTATCATGTGTACAATCATGCTTCTCCTCACAATGCACAACATGGAAACCCGGCTT
>CAZUFG010000114.1:0-3307 GCA_964618655.1 uncultured Candidatus Bathyarchaeia archaeon
CATAGTTTGCCCAGTTGAAGTCTTCGATCCATCCGTTTCGTTTGGCTTCTTCAAATACGTCAGTCCCAGGAAACGGGGTGAGAATCATGAAAAGTCCCAAGTCGGGGTCCACGTCGTCAATAAATTCTCTTAGGCTTGCTATTGATTCAGCCGAGTCTTTGCGTTCTCCAATGATCGCAGTCGTCTGAGTGAAAATGTCGTTTTCCTTCAATAGCCTGACTGATGTTTTGGCGTCTTCAGGACCTGTTTCTTTGTGAAAAGCGGCGAGTGTGGATTTGCTACCGCTCTCCACTCCGAGAAGTAGCCAACTGATTCCTGCCCTTCGCATTTTGGGTAGAAGCTCTTGGTGTTTTCTAACGTCGTCGCATCGTGCCTGAAGAAAACATGTTATGTCGTCGGGAAAACCTCGTTTAATAATTTCGTCGCAGAGGTCGTTCATGCGTTTGCCCAAGCCGAAATTGTCGTCTGTCAGCCAAAGCAGCTTGCTTCCATAGTTTTCGTGGCAGAACTCCATTTCGTCAACGATTCGCTTTACTGATTTATGTCTCCACGTTCCCTGCCAGTGTCTCCATTGTGAACAGAACGTGCAGCGGTGGGGGCATCCTCTAGACGCCTCTATCATGGCGTACCTTGCTTTAGAGCCCCCCATCATGGCGAAATGGTATCTATGGGCAACGTCCTCGACGAAATGATATCCAGGGAAGGGTAAATCGTCTAAGTTCTTGATTAATGACCGTGAAGGATTATGGTATATCTTTTCCTCACGCCTGAAAGAGATGCCATCTATCTGCGAAAAAGACGACTTCTCACTCATCACTTGGACCAATTCCACGAATGTTTGTTCTCCCTCACCTCGGACGATGACGTCGATTTCTGGATAGGTTTGGAGGCTCTCTTGGGCTGTTACGGTGAAGTGCTGTCCTCCGGTAGCAGTTAGAACGTCTGGCTTCACTTTCTTTGCAGTTTCCAGAGCTCGAATTGTGATGTAGGCGTTACAGGTGGCAAACCCACTTGAAGCCACGATGTCAGGGTCGAAAGATTCGATTTGTTTTTCCAGTCCCTTCCAGTCCAGTAATTTGGCTTGGCAGTCCACCACCTCTATTTCCACGTCTTTGTTTTCTTTTTCAAGGAAGGCTGCGAGTTGAAGAATTCCGTAGGGTGGTGGGAGATATTCTCCCATGACAAACCAGTAGTCCTTGGGCGGTTCCACAAAGAGAACTTTCATGTGTGTCTTCCCTGAACGTGCATGTTTTCTTCTTTCTTGCTGATTATGTTTTCGTTGACATGGATAGATGATGAAAGTGTTTTTAAGTTCAGAATATTCAACTACTAACTAGGCTTTAACTGGTGAGTTTATGACTGCAACTGAAAAATCGACTGAAAAGGAGAAGCGCCGCGAAGAATGGGACAGGCTTTCGCTTGTTTCAGCGGGCTTCTTTCTCGCGCTCGTAGGCGTGGTTTTGATGATTACACCGAATTACTATGATGAGGCTGTTGCATTTGTTAAGGATTTTGGAATCATTGATGTTTCTCCGAATATTAAGTTGGTTGCGCCTTTATCTGATCATCCCGTGGTTTACAGGGCTTTTGCACAGTTTTGTTTCGCCTTCAGTATTTTACAGATTGCCATTCTAGGTTTGAGGTTCCTTTTTAAAGACTCTGTGAAGAGAAAGGCTGGAACAATTGCCAGTATAATCTCTTGGTTAGGGGCTGGATATGTTTCAACATTGTTGTTAACTCAGACTGTTGGTTGGTTCGCCTTCCTCAGCGGACTTTTAGCCTTTATTGGACTTTGGCTCGTTGTTAGGAATCTTTTAGTATTGGCATTTTTTAAGCCGTCTAAATGAGGGCGTTTAAAGAGAGCAGTTACACCGTTCTTTTTTGCACTTTGGACACTTGTGGGCATACTTGCACAGTGCTGCTTTTTCTAAGTCTATATGCACTACGTTTGCTAGTGATGCTAACCAAGCGAGAACATCAGCGAACTCATCTTTTACGGCTTGAGTGTCTCCTCCTTTTATCGCCTCCCCTAGTTCTCCTACCTCTTCCATGAGCCACTCGTAAGTTCCAGTTGCTCCACGCTCTGAATCCCGATGAAAATAAATACGCTTCATCATGTCCTGAAACTCTTGGATGTTCACTTTCCAAATCCCCTAAACATTCTAACGTAATTACATTGTTTCTCATTCGCTTATTATTCCATTCAATAGGGGCGACGTATTTCTGTTGGTATGTGGGCTTTAAACTTTCTGAAAAGCGTAAGAAACACTCACTCTGAAGACCTTTTAGTACCATGTGCTATGCCAATTCTTCCCATTCGCGGATAATTAGGTATGCGCTTGCTAAATGGATGATTATTAATAGCAAAGCGATATAGTTGAATGATATAGCGCCGAGATAATACAGTAGAAATATAGGGTTGAGGATTGAGAGCATTAAGCCAATATAGCCTCCACTTTTCCTTCCTGTCATCAACAAAATTGCGGCGGCCATCTCAAATATGGTTACGGTTAAAAGAAAAGGTGCAAACAATAGAATAATGAGTATCATGTTTAGAAGGTATAGTCCGCCTGCCACTAACAGCAATGGGGCCCAACTCGGACGAAATAGCCTTGCACCGCACTTGGGGCAATAATTATGGTATTTAGGTACGACCTCTTCGCAACCCGGACAAGTAGTGTAATAATCTTCTTCTTCAGCGCTCATCTTTAACCCCTTCTAACTAACCGTAAAGAGTAAATTAAAATTTGTGAAACTGCACATAGAGCCCAAGAGATTGTTTTAACTTGAAATGTTTGAACATGCAAGCCCTTCTTCCTTCGTAATCTTAATCTTTGAGGCGTTTGTTTTTAAGGCTTCAGAGGTAAGTCTATTGGCGGGATTCAAGATGAAGACGGAACCGTTTTTCAACTTAGAGAAAACTGAATGGAGACTATTTGGAGGCGCCACGAAAGGAGTCCATGTCAAAGACATGTCCACAAAAGCCTTCGCAGAAGAGTTCAACCTATCCCTGTTTAAGGTAGAACCCGGCGGAGAGTTTCCTAGGCATAAGCATCCACACGCTCATGTCCTCTACTTTCTCAGCGGCGAAGGAGAATGCTGGGTCGGCAAAAAACAGTACAACACCAAATCAGGCGATGTGGCGCTGATTCTCGCGAACGAGGAACACGGCTACAAAAACACGGGTAGAGCAGACATGTTATTAGTAGTGTTAAACAAGCCTGCTACCAGATGACCAGCAAAGAAGCCTCTCTGACACGCGCACACGCCCCTAGACCATCCCATACATGATCCAAATAGGATCCAA
>CAZUFG010000115.1:0-3251 GCA_964618655.1 uncultured Candidatus Bathyarchaeia archaeon
GAAAAAGGATTCTTGAAGGCTCTGTCAAGTTTAGGCATTATGTAAATGTCGCTTTTACCTGGCTCAACAAAGGAGAACAAGTTTGAACCGTCAACTCTCTCGCCTAACTCCAAAATTTCACAAACTTTTTCTCTATCAGTTGCGGTAAAGCTTAGGGTTTTGAGCCTTCCATCTTCTGGTATGTGGCATAGATTAATGATTTTGATGTCATTTTCTGAGACGAACTTGACGATGTCTTCTATTTCGGCGAAATTTGGCGTTGCATGCATTAGGAGGCATCCTTTGTGTTGGTATCCTACTCAAATCAGAAAACCGATATTTTAACTATCCCCCGTCTCAAACATTCTTTCAAAATATCAACTTTTTAAATCGGGCTTCTCGTTTTTCCCTCAAACTTTTAACCTCAACTGGTTACTAACTTTGTCGTGAATGGAGAGTTTTATAATTGGCGACGAAGGTTTTGATGCCTAGGCTCAGCTTAACCATGAAAGAGGGAACCGTGGTTGAGTGGTTTAAGAAGGAAGGCGACACGGTTCAGAAGGGAGAACCCATCGTAGAGGTGCTCTCTGAAAAGGTAACCTACGACGTGGAGGCTCCATCGTCTGGAGTTCTACGAAAAATCTTGGTAGAAGAAGGCGTGGACGTGCCTGTCGCTGAGACTTTGGCTGTCATAACATTACCAGACGAAGAACTACCCGAAGCCGAGGTCCCCGCCAAGGTGCCCCCAGAAGAAGCGGAAAGAATCGTTGAAAAGGTTGAGGAGCGGGTTTTGGCTTCTCCTGCAGCCAAAAGATTGGCAAGAGAATATGGCGTGGACTTGGACGAGGTGAGGGGCACGGGTCCCGAGGGAAGAATCGTTGAGGAGGATGTGAGGCACTTTGTTGAGGGAAGGAGGGTTACGCCGCCAGTTCGCGAAGAGATTCCTTTGACTGGAATAAGGAAAACGGCAGCAGAACGCGTAGCCTACAGCGCCAGAACTGCTCCGCACAGCACGATAACCATGGAGGTGGACATGTCTAATCTGGCGAAACTGCGTGAAGGGGTTGAGGCTTCTTACACGGACATGTTGGTTGTGGCGGTGGCGAAGGCGTTGGTGGAGCATCCAATCATGAATTCTACGTTGGAGGGGGAGCAGATCAAAGTTTTTGATGAGGTTAACGTGGGCGTTGCTGTGGCCACGGAAAAGGGGCTGATTGTTCCAGTGATACGTAATGCAGACAAGAAGTCACTCACTGAGGTCGCTTCAACGCTTAAAGAACTTATAGAAAAGGCGAGGCAAGCCAAACTGAGCCGAGAAGAATTGACTGGCGGAACCTTCACCATAACCAACCTTGGCATGTATGGGGTGGATGTGTTCACGCCAATAATTAATCCTCCAGAAACCGCTATTCTGGGTGTTGGCAGAATCGTGGACAAACCAGTTGTTGTGGGTAAGGAAATCGCGGTCAAGCCCATGATGTTCTTGAGTCTGTCTTACGACCACAGGGTTGTGGATGGTGCACCTGCCGCACAGTTTTTGCAAGGGGTAAAACAGATTTTGGAAAGTGAGACATTAGCTTAGCATGGTTAAATCGTGGTGGACTTACTATGTTTTCTAAACTGGAAGAGGAGTTTTTGGCGTCAGAGAGGGTTGCACGTATAGCAACTGTAAATGCCGTAGATAAGTCGCCTCATGTTGTTCCTGCTTGCTTCGCCTTCGACGGGAAAGCCATCTATACGACGCTTCATGTTGGGAGCAAGAGACTCAAGAATGTGCGTGAGGGGAGCAAAGTTTCGGTTTTGGTTGACAGGTACATGGAGGAGGGTGGCGACTGGAAAGTTCTTTGTGGGCTTTTGGTCTATGGCAAAGTTAGGGTGTTAAGTTATTATGATGACCGAGTTGAGTTTATGCACGGCTGGAAGTTGCTTACAGAGAAGTATCCTCAGTATAGGCAGTGGGCTAGGGCTGACTTGTTGCCTAAAGACCCTGAAAAAAGAAGAATCATGAGAATCCAACCGACAAAAGCAACACGCTGGGGCTTCGAAACATCTGGAAAGTAGTTACGTTAGGGTGAAAAAGAAGCCTCAAACAAAAGCCTCTTTATGAATCGTAAAATTCAATCAAAATTCTTATTGAGATATACTTTTAAGATTGTACAGTGAAAAGAAAATGTGACTAGAGGTTAAATGTGGAGAAGGTTTCTTGTCGTCTCTTAAACATTTACAGAATGGTCGGTATGCTGTTTTAAAGAAGCTTGGCGAAGGTGGAAGGGGCGTCGTATATAAAGCTAGAGACACTGTCTTGAACCGTGTTGTCGCAATTAAAATGCTTAAAAGCGCTGCATTAAGTGAGGAGGCGTATTCACGGTTTATGCGTGAAGCGCAAGTCGTGGCGAAACTTAACCATCCGAACATTGTTTCCATCTACGACATTGGCAAAGAAGACGAAAAACAGTTTTTTGTCCTGGAATTTGTTGATGGAATGAGTGTTCGCGAGCTTTTGGGAACGTATCCTGACGGCAGATGCGACATGCAAACCGTCTTAAGAGTTAGCATAGATGTTTGTAGTGCTCTTGAGTATGCGCATTCTCAGGGCGTTCTGCATCGGGATGTTAAGCCCGAAAATATTCTGATTTCTGAAGAGGGTACTGCGAAACTGATGGATTTTGGCTTGGCTAGGATGCTTGGTCAGCCTAGCATTACGCAGGAGGGAATTATAGTGGGTACGGTTGCTTATGTGGCTCCTGAGATAGCGTTGGGGAAAGGCGCCGACGTTAGGTCTGACTTGTACTCTTTTGGTGCAGTGTTGTACGAGATGGTGGCTGGGAAACCGCCTTTTCCAGGCGAAGACTCGGTAAAGATTATCTTTAGTCACATTCATGATTATCCAGTTTCGCCGAGTAGGCTGAATCCGAAGGTTCCACAGGTTTTGGCTGATTGTATCATGAAGCTTTTGGAAAAGGAGCCTGGGAAGAGGTATCAAAGTGCGGCGGATTTGCTTAAAGTGTTGAGAGAGGTTGCTGAAGAGTTCTTGAAGGAGACTCTTGTGCCTTCTCACAAGCCAGTCGTTGTTGTTCCGAGTCCTCGTCCAATTGCCGTGAGGGAGGTTCAGCTTATCGACAGAGTTGATGAGATGCGCCTTCTTAGAGAGGCTGTTGATAGGGCTGTTCGTGGCGAGGGCGGCGTCGTTTTTTCGTATGGAGAGGCTGGGATTGGCAAGACAAGGTTGGCTAGAGAGTTGGGAGCTTACGCACGTCTGCGTGGCATGCAAG
>CAZUFG010000116.1:0-3249 GCA_964618655.1 uncultured Candidatus Bathyarchaeia archaeon
TGTCAGTGGCTCAGAGAAAACTCTTCGGAGAAGTAGCCGCGTTAGTGGACAAAACAGTCGTAGTAGTGACGATGGATGGAAAGGAATTCACTGGGACAGTGGTTGGAATAAACCCAGAGACCTTAAGCCTTTGTTTGGCAGATGCAAAAGATGAGAAGGGAAGAATCCTTCACAGAGCGTTCCTGAACGGCAACGTGGTCGCTCAAATTTATTCCGTGGAAAAGCCGTTCAATTTAAAGGCGTTAGCTGAACGGCTAGAGAAAGTTTTCCCAACCATGGTTAGGCTTTACGAAGATAAGGGCTTCGTTTGGGTTATGGAGAAAATCAAGGTCACGGAGAAAGGCGTTGTTGAAGGAACTGGACCAGCCGCTGAACGGGTTCAGAAGGTTTATGACTTATTCTTGAGCGAAACGAAGGCTTAAATGAGCCAGCCAGAACGCAACTCCTTCTCTGTTCTTTTTTCCGCTGGAGAGGCAGTTAGACCGAACGATTCTAATATGCCACGGGTCGCTTCTGCAGCCACGTCTAGTCTGGTTAATTCTATCTTCAAATGCAGCATTTTACAGACCGCCTTCAAAATTTCACGTGTAGCCGTTGCATCTGGATAAAAGCCCAGAGTCTCGGCGAGAAGACAGAAGCCTTTCATGCCGCGCAGCTTTCCCAACCCAACGAGAAGCCCAGCCGCGCCGAAAATTTGTCCTTCAATAATTTCAGCGCCTAAACTTAATGGTTGTTGCAGAGTCTCAGAATCAGATGCAACGCAGTACAGTTTCGGAATGTCCACTTTTTCTTCCCGCCTTAAACCGCCGAGGGTTATGATGTGGTGGCATCCCAGTTCTTCGGCAACGTCCAAGACACGTCCGCATAGTTCATACTGCCCAATAGTTGTTAGTGCTTGCGTGTTTCCATACAAGATGATGAGGTCACGCTCCTCTTCGTCTCTGCCCTTATGATAGTAGAGTTCGTTGATTGGAAAACGTGCCTTGCCTTCTTTCGCTGTTATGGCGAAGTCTTGAAAAGATGAGGAATGGATTTCTGCAAAAAGTTTTGCCTTCAACTCTTGGATAAGATGCAACGCGGCGATGTTCGCAACAAATCCTATGCCTGGCAATCCCTCAATTAGGACAGGGTTATCCAGCTTAGGCTTTTCGAGCATCCGAACAACGCAGACCATGTTTAAGACGCGCTCCCAGACAAGCATAATTAAGAGGCATATCAGTGTTATTAAAGGATGTCTTGGCAGGCTAGTACCCATGTCCTTCGAGGTACGAGAACGAGACTTGCTTGCGAGGATTGGCAAGCTGGAAACCAAGAGCGGCACGATTGAGACTCCCCTCTTACTGCCAGTCATAAATCCCACAGTCCAGCCGATTTCACCAAAAATGATAGAGAAGACGTTTAACTATCCGGCGCTCATAACCAACGCCTACATCATAAGAAAGAATTTCAAAGAGGAGGCTGTTGAAAAGGGGATTCACCGGTTCTTAGATTTCAACGGAGCCGTTATGACCGACTCAGGAGCCTACCAAATTCTCGTGTACGGAGACGTGGAGGTCACTCCCGAAGAAATCGTACGGTATCAGGAAGAAATAGACACGGACATTGCCACGATACTGGACGTGCCAACAGACTGGAAAGTCTCCAAACGACACGCCGAACACACAGTCAATGAAACCCTGAAAAGAGCAAGAGAACTGACAAAGACTAAAACTCGTGACGACATCATTTGGGTGGGTCCAGTTCAGGGAGGACGACATCTCGACCTCGTTGCTTACTCAGCCAAGGAAATGGGAAAACTGCCCTACCAAATTCATGCTCTGGGAAGCCCCACGCCTGTTATGGAGCAGTATCTCTTCGACACGCTGGTTGACATGGTCATGACGGCAAAAATGAACCTACCACTAGAGCGTCCGCTACATCTCTTCGGGGCTGGGCACCCCTTCATGTTTGCGTTGGCAGTAGCACTAGGCTGTGACCTCTTCGACTCGGCTGCGTACGCCATTTATGCTCGGGAAAATCGTTACATGACAGAGTACGGAACCACCAGGCTTAACAAACTCGAATACTTTCCATGCCCATGCCCCGTATGCGCCAAAAATGACCCACAGGGCGTTATGGAGATGGCGAAGGCTGAGCGGCAGAAACTGTTGGCGGAGCATAACCTTCACGTTAGTTTCTCTGAGATGAAGCGGATAAAGCAGGCGATAATTGAGGGACGCCTCTGGGAGCATTTAGAATTGAGGGCTCATGGGCATCCAGCCCTCCTTCATGCTCTAAAAACTCTGGGAAAGTATGGCGAGTATGTGGAGAGACAAAGCCCAGTTACGAAAAAAAGTGGGGTCTTCTTCTTCGATTCGCTAGGGCTAATACGCCCTGAGGTTGTTCGCCATAGAAAGCGCCTGTTTGAAAGGTATTCTCCGCCAAAAAAAGCTATGGTTCTGGTTTTGTTACCGCCAACTCGAACGAAACCGTTTCACAAGTCAAGAGAGCATCAAAGGGTTTCCAGGAAAACTGAGCAAAAAATAGGCGACAATACGGACAAAGTTCATGTTTGCACCTATACAGCGCCCTTCGGAATCGTGCCAGCAGAAATCGACGAGGTTTATCCACTCTCCCAGTATGAAATCGCAACTCCACCCGACGAAGAGAGTATAAATTACACAGCAAAACAGGTGGCAAACTACATTGCCCTAACGAATTACAGGAGAATTATCTTGCTTCAAGACACTGAAACATGGAAGAAAAAAATAGCCGCAGCCTGTCGAAACTTATGCCACAAGAAAAACGTTTCCCTCACAATAATAAAAGCGAAAAATCCCTGGGACAAACAAGCGTTGAATGAACTTACCACTGCGATAAAAAACGTAATGAGCACGAGAGGAACAAGATGATTCGGATAGACTTGCACATGCATACCACTTTTTCTGGCGACTCGAGAATAAGACCAAAATTTTTGGTGGACCAGCTTTACACTCATCCATTTGTTAAGGGAGTTGCAGTCACTGACCATGACACTTTGGATGGCTATGTGCAGGCACGCAGATTCGCCATGGCATACGAAGACATTTTGATCATCCCGGGAATAGAAGTGAGCACACGACAAGGTCACGTCACCGTCTTAGGAATTCAGGAGAAGCCAGCGTACCTTTTGCCAATCGAAGCCCTGATCGACTTTGCGAGAGAAAGAGATGGAGTCATTGTCATACCGCATCCGTATCGAAGGTTCGACGGCATTGGCAACATAGCAGA
>CAZUFG010000117.1:0-3201 GCA_964618655.1 uncultured Candidatus Bathyarchaeia archaeon
AAAATTCTTTGATAGATTGCCTTCGCATCTTTTCCACGCTCCATTTCTTCACGTATGATTTTTGCCCAAAGCCTCAACTGATCCATGTAGGCTTCCAGCCTCTTAACAGCCTCACTCACCTGCCCAAAGTGTGAATAATACAATTTTTCAGGCTTCAGTTTTATGAGTCGCTGAATCGACGCCAAAGCCATTTCCAGATGAAAGGGCGCTGGCGCGGTTGGCATAACAACATCAAACTTTCTCGCATAGATGCCCGCCGTGTCACCAGTGAAAATTCCCTTATTATTTTTCTCGTAAAAGCTCAACTCATGCGAGGCGTGTCCCGGTGTCTCCAAGACTTCTAGTTCAATTCCTTTGCCCAAATTAACAGCCATCCCGTCTTTGGCTGTAATTATTCGCTCTTCTGGAACTGGCTGAATTTCGCCGTACATGTCGGCGATTTCGCCTAGAACCAGTTTGGTTTGTTTCCAGAGCGTTTCTGGCTGTACCATGTGAGGGGCTCCCTTTACATGAACAATTAATTTTGCGTTGGGCAGATGATTTAATAGGGTTCCGGCACCGCCAGCGTGATCAATGTGAATGTGCGAAACCGCAACGTAGTCCACATCGGCAACTTTTACACCTGTCTCGCTCAAGCCACGCAACAGATTTTCGACGCAGATGGTTGGTCCAGTTTCAACTATCGCCACCACATCGCCAATCACCACATAAGAGGAGATGAAAGCCTCAATTCCAAAAGGTTTCAAATCAAGTAAGTACAGGGAATCGTTGAGTTTCGTGCTGTACACTGTTTTCACCAATAAACGCCGAGTCTCAGCCAGTGGCGCCAACAGGGCAAGCGTCCAAGCAGGCGGAACACCACGTGTAAACGCCCGGTTTCATCCATTTAAGATTGGAAAAAACGTTGTCCCAACAGCGTTTTCGGTCGAATCCATGCTCGGTTAGAGCTTCGACGGGGCAGGCGGTTAGACATTTTGAACAGTTGATGCACAAGTTTTCAGTGAAAGGCTTGTCGGGTTTTAGCGCTGCGTCGGTTAGGACTCCCCAAAGCCGTATTCTTGGACCAAACTGAGGCGTGATAACTAGCCTATTCTTTCCTAGGCAGCCCAGACCAGCTTGGCTGGCAAAGAACTTCAGGTAATGCGCCCTATAGTGTTGAGCCTCGTGTCTCTTCTCCTTTAGCAGGGAAATCAGCGAATAGCCCGCGTCTATGAGTCTCCCATAGACGGCGCCGAAGCTGTCGCCTTCCCTACTGGAAAAAACAGCCCACACATCACGCTCTGAGTCTAAAAGAGCTTTCCCATATACTATTACGCTTTTGGCGTTGGGCATCACATCATGAGGGGTTTTTGCCTCTAAAACGTCAATTGGAGGATACTTCTGCTTGTCAGGCACTGTTGTGAATCCAACGAGGTCCACGAACTTCTTTTGAAGAACGCCTTTAATCTCTTCCTTAAGGTTGTTTTGCGTCACTAGTCATGCGCTCCTTTATCTAGTTCCACTTCTAAGCGATTCATATAATAGTTGTGCCAGCAAAGCGTTTATGGTGTTTAAGCCAAAGAAGTTTAATTGTAGTCTCGCCTCCATGATTATGGGCAGCGAACAACCATGCTGGTCAAGGTCGTTCGGAGACTCACGTTGGAAGAGGTAAACAAACGAATCGGAGAGTTTGAAAAAGAGTTTGGCATGACATTCGACGAGTTTGAAGAACTCTTTCTAAAAAAGAGGCTAAGCACAGAGATGGTGGACGCGTATTTCAAGTGGGCAGGTTTAGTTCATGCCTATCGTGCTTACGTGGAAAGCGGAGAACTCGACTACGTGGTTGATGAGATGTGCGAGTTCAGCCCCAAAGAGGTCGCGCTTCTAACCCCTAAACGATTAGAACTGCTTTATGGCTTAGCTGACCTCCGGATAGAATCGATAAATGATTTGGCGCAGAAGATTCGCAGAAACGTAAAGAACGTGTACGAAGACCTTCGTGTGCTAAAGAATTTGGGTTTTGTCATGTTCAAGAAGAGTGGGAAAAGAAACGTAGTTCCAGAAACATTGGTAGAGGAAATCACGTTTTTGGTTCGATGACTGTGAATATTTCATGTGCTGGAATATTGTTCCGTCGGAAACACTCCTTTTAGGCTTTCCTTGTGTAGGAGCATTATAGACGAATATTATAGAAAAGGCTTAGCGAGGGCTTGTCGTGAAAATAAACGAGGAAATGAATGCGCGCAAACGTCGAGATCGCCTATACATAATCGCGGAAATACTTGAAGTAGCTGGAGACGGGACTCTTAAGACCCAGATTATGTATAAAGCGAATCTGAGTTTTGCCCAACTGAATGAATACCTATCCTTCCTTCTCGAAACAGATCTCCTTAAGGTCTTCTCGAACGAAGAAAAGACTATCTATAAAACAACCCGCAAAGGCATTCGATTCCTTCAGAACTACAGGCAAATCAGAGATCTGCTAAAGAAGGAAGGAGAACGCAACGTTGAGAACAATTCGTCACCTTGCTGGGTGAAACGGGGCTCGCAAATCGTGTACGTCAAGCGTTCATCAAAACCTAACGAGTTTCCTTAAACTAATTTTCAGCTCCGTTCTAATAACAGATGGGCCTATTTCGGATTCTTCTGACTAATAAGGATGTTTCTTTTCCTTAGATCATTAAGTCAAAATTTTGGAAATGAATTTTATAGTTCTTTTATAGTTCTTGTTCCTAGTTCTAGGTCTTTGAAGCGAGTTCTCAAAAATCTAAGGAAGAGTCTCTAAGTATTTCTTTACTCTTTCCTTCAGAGGCGGAAACTCGTCGAGTAACGCTTTCACGATTTGCCAACGAACTTCATCGTTTTTCATGCCTTTCTCCTCTATCGTATTTTTCATTGTTAAGATATTTTAATCTGCATGGCGAAGGTTGACATATGTCATCTTACGATACTGGAGATCTGCACTTCTGTTTTCAGTCAAAAATGGGGATGGGGGAGATAATTTTACCTCACCCCGACTACGTTGACAACCTTTCTTTTCCACTTAGCGGCGAAGACAATGACGGCGATCACAGATACTGCACCCACAAGAATCACCACGAGCTCTGGCGAAACCAGTGGAAGTATCACTTCGATGCCAAGCGACGGATCATGCTCCAGAGTTTTGTTTCCAAAGTAGGGATAGCATAAGAATAGCCTCGTGTGGTTTCCAGCCTCTATGTA
>CAZUFG010000118.1:0-3189 GCA_964618655.1 uncultured Candidatus Bathyarchaeia archaeon
CAAACTTGTTGACTAAATAGAGCGTTTCCCTGTCCTTATGACTTCCCGAAGGGTTATTGCATTCTAGCTTCAAATGACAGCCAAAGAAGTCGTCATAAACAAGAGGAGTGGGCTGAACGCCTAAGATTTTTCCAGTTTTCTCCATCAGCCCTCTTCCCACTTCCGTTTTTTTGCGTCATACTTCTCTCGTGTGGTGAGATAACGAGCAGGATTCCCAATGACCACAGTGCTTGCTGGCACATCCTTCGTGACGACAGCCCCAGCGCCGACCATGACGCTCTCACCTATACGGATTCCTGCAATTATGCAGGCGTTTGCGCCGATAACAGCGTTTTTCTCAACCACGACTCCGGTTAGTCGTTTGCTGGATGGGTAAGGGTCGTTAGTGATGCAAACATTTGGTCCTATAAAAACCCCATCTTCTACAACGGTTAGGTGCGGAAGATAAGCATTCGACTGAATACTCACGTTTTTTCCAATTTTTACAGTGCCGTCCAATTGTGTCGAGGACCCGATCCGTGTTTTATCGCCTACTACGCTGCCTTCTCGAATTAAGACGTTGTGCCCAGTTTCAACCTCATTGCCGACGGTTGCAGTTTCGTAAATCACCGTGCCCGACCGAATAATACAGCCTCTACCGATTTTGGCGCCTTTGCTGATTGAGTCATATTTTTCGATGTTAAATTGTTCTGGAAAATGAAAAGTCTGAATGGATTTTCGGACTGGATATCCAACGATTACGCCTCTTCCGACAAGAGAGCCTTCACTTATCACTGTTGGACCGAGGATAATGTTCTCTCCTTCTAGCCGTGCCTTAACTTTTGCCTTAGGCGAAACGAAATTCATTTTCGCAACCCTCGCAAATATGAAACATACAGTTTTTCAGCAATCTCAACAATAGATTTGCGCCTATAGATTAAAAAGTTATGAGGGTAACCGTTACAGTAATCAACTGACCAACGGAGTTTATCCATTTGAATGCAGAAGCTAACATTCGCAATCTTTTGGTGGTAGGCATCGACGTGGTTTCATTAGCCACGTCTGCAAACAAGGCTGGCTACCAAGTCTGTGCTGTGGATTATTTTGGAGACCAAGACCTTAAGCGAATGTGCCATGGAAGCCGATCCATCATTAAACAAAGGGCGAAAGAAAGTTGTGGACGGCTAGGCATGGATTTCAATCATGAAACTCTTCTTAAATTAGTAAGAGAGATTTTAGAGGAATGCAAAATCGATGCGGCATTACTGGCTTCAGGTTTGGATGACTTCCCAGATATTTTACTTGAACTTAATGAGTTGGTTCCTATACTTGGAAATCGTCCCGACATTGTCAGAAAGGTTCGCAACAAAACAACATTTTTTCAGGAGCTTAAACATTTGGGAGTGCCTCATCCTGAAACAGAGATTGCGAAGAATTATGAAGAAGCGAAAAGCAGGTCCAAAGATATAGGATACCCTGTCGTGGTGAAGCCTTCGCGTGGCTCCGGAGGCGTGGGCATAAGAAAAGTGCAGAATATTCAAGGATTAAAAAGAGCATATAAAGATGCTTCCCTCCTTAATGAGGAAGTTTTGATTCAGGAGCATATTCTTGGAACGCCAGCAAGTGTGTCTCTGATATCGTCTGCCAAGGGGGCTGTTACTCTAACATTGAACGAGCAACTCTTAGGAATGCATGAAATGGGTCAACAGGAGCTATTCGGTTACTGTGGAAACATAGTTCCGTTATCGACAACCAAAGCAGTGACTGAAGCGTGTGAGGGCACAATTGAAAAAATTGTCTCACACTTCGGTCTTCTGGGTTCCAACGGCGTAGACTTGGTAATCTCCGAAGATGGTATCCCCTATGTCATTGAGGTGAATCCCAGATTTCAGGGAACTTTAGAATGTGTTGAGCGAGTTCTCGGAATAAACTTGGTAGAGGCTCATGCGAAGGCTTGTATCCAAGGAACACTTCCAACGGTTCTAAAAAGACCTTCAGTTTTTTGCACCCGACTAATCTTATTCGCCTCACAACGTTCAGTTGTGCCTGACTTAAGCGCCCTCGATGAAGTTAGGGACATACCCTTGCCAGGAGTTGTTGTGGAGCAAGGTGAACCCATCTCCTCCATTGTTACGGAAGGAACAGACAGAAACTCCTCGTTAAGAGAAGCAAAAAGCAAAGCAAAACTGATTCAAAGTTCATTAAGGCCATGTAGTTAATCGACAGTCACAACTTTCTCGGGATGTTATCGAAACTCGGACAGGGAAGTTCGGAGAATTTAAACAGAAATAAAAACAAACAAAATTAATGTAGGCTCGCGCAATATAATTGATGAGTTTAATTGAGGGATTTACCTTGGTTGAAAAAAGCTTGTTAGAAAGAAAGCAGCCTAAGGTAGCTGAAGCCTTTGGAAAACTGTTTCAAGCTTCATTTGCTAAAGGGACTTTGCCACTTAAGATCAAGGAGCTCATCGCAATGTGTATGGGCTTAGCCGTCAATTGCCCCGAATGCTCTAAAGGACACGCCGAAGAGGCTCTAAAGGCTGGAGCCACCGAAGACGAAGTAGCAGAAGCTTTGGCAGTTGCTCTAATGTATGTTGGTGGTCCAATCTTCCGAAGAAGTAAAGCAATAGAAGAAATGTTTAAAGGTAGTCAATAGCATCCCCTATCTCTTTTTTTCTTTTCTGTTTCAATAATGTTGATCAGGCGTCGTAAATTTACATAGCTTTACCACGATACAGACTGTCATATGAGATGTGTTTTCCTCAGAACTTTGATGAGTGGAGGCCCAACTATGGCCATGACCAGGATGGACATCGCTACTTTTATTGGGGTCTCAGCGGCTCCTGCAACCCATATTGACTGCAACTCTATCACACCGAAATTATAGAGAAGCCTGTATGTCTGGCATGGTATAAAAACGAAAATTCTGAAGAGCACATCGGCTTCTAGTCCAATGAATGTGCACAGAGCAACGGTACCACGTAACCCTTTCGACTCGGGTTTCCATGATCCTGACTTGGCAATAAGCAGAATGACGAATATAAGGGCGGCGTATGCGAGATAGGTGTCCCACATTCCCCATAGAAGAAGTTGCCAACTGACAGGCGTGATAAAGTACATTGTAAGCAATGCTGTAAAATAAGTCAAGACGGCCTTCCACTCTTTTCTAAACAAGAAACCAGAAACCATGGCGCCTATAGGAGCGCCC
>CAZUFG010000119.1:0-3169 GCA_964618655.1 uncultured Candidatus Bathyarchaeia archaeon
AGAGCATCGTTTACCACTGTCCTCTTAACCTTTCGTTACTCCATCCTAAATATTTACTTATAAACAAACTGCTACCAAACTCGTCCCTAACGAAAGAATGGCTTAAGGCCCAACGTAGCCTATCTCAGTCTGAGCCAAAACTGTTTTCAGTCCAGCTTCCAGCAACGTTTCTCTAACTTTTCGCATTTCAGTGACGGATGGTCGTTCCATGCTTAGTCGGCGGAATGTTGGAAAATAGTCGAGGACGCAAACTTGTACTTCTGGATTTATGTTAGCTATTCTTACGCCCATTTCTCGAATCTCATCTAAAGATATGAAGTACTTGTTGTATGGAACGCCTACGCCGATGAACAGTGGTTCTGGATAGTAGTTGTCGATTAGGTATTTTGTTAGAGCCCAAGAGTTTTCCAAGTATTGTTCAGCCAGTTTTTGGTCAGTCACTCCTGTAATTTTCATGAACGTCTCGGTTCTCAATCCCTTCAAGTCAGGACCAACATCCGTGACTCCCGCCTCTACTAGGCAATCCACGTAATCATTCGTCAAAACAGTTGCGTTCGTATCTAAATGCAGTCGAGCCCGCTCGTCTGGATTCATCCGTCGCAACTCCTGAAAGAATCGTATCAGCCAAGCACGGTTGAGCGTGGGTTCTCCACCAGAAATAGCCATTCGGTCCACGCCATACTTTTTCCGCTCTGCTGTTAAGACTGCAGCCGCCTCTAAAGGCGTCAAAATCGGAGCCACATTATCATATGTAACCGTATAATTCTGACACTGTGGGCATCGCAGGTCGCAACCATGTGCAAAACACGCCACCTCAACGTAGTGGCGCTCGCTCTTCTTCACCCGCCAAGGTGTGCCGACGCCGCCAACTGGATGAGGCTGAAAACCCGAAACTCTTCGAAGTGGCATGTAGTCTTTAGGCAACTCTAAACTGATTCTCATCCTATCCCGAACAGGCGTGACACACGTCGGCTTAACTTCCCCATCAATGAGCATGGCGCAAGCGAAACAGCCACCTGTCTCACATGGAGCAAAAATCTTGGTTCCACTGGGGAACTTTCCGAATTCTAAGCCTAACAACTCGAGCGCTCGCTTTACCGTGACTCGCTCGGGCACTCGAAAACGGTCATCATCAACCGTTATTGTGATTTGCTTCCTCGGAATCGTATCCCTTACTCGTTCAACCGCCCTGTACGGGCACGCCACATAACAGACACCACAGTCAATGCAAGCCGTTTCAAAACGTTCGATGCTCGGCTTTCCAACGCCTGGGCAAGAAAAGTGTTCGGTGCAGAATCCGCAGTCTCTACACTCCTTCGAGTTTCTGCGGCAAACGTAAAAAGATGTCAACTGCTAAGCCTCTACTTTACTTTGAAGAACTCTGCGAGTCTCTTAGTCTCAGACCGTTTCAGGGCGTCTGCACATTTTCTTGGATCCAAGAACTTGAAATCTAATCCCAAAGTCGTGAGTAGTCTTTGAACACCCTTCGCTAAACCCGGAGCCACAAGGACTCCTCGAACTTCACGGTTCACCATCCCCCGAATTGAGTCCACGTATCTTGCCAACTGAAGCGCAGCCCCGCGCCCAGCCGTTTTCCGCTTGATTTCCACCACCACGAATTTTCCGTTTCCGTCAATTCCATAAACGTCGACGAATCCAGGCTCAACCTTCTTCTCATACGTGATTGGCTTAAACTCCGACTCTAAAATGGACGGTTCAATTAGTATCGCCTTCTGCATGTCTTCCTCACTTGCGTACAGGGAAAATTCTCCGGCGTCGACTAAGCTTAGAGCAGACAACAAATAGACGCGGTCGAAAACCAGCCTAACCGACTCAGGAGGCTTCCGGCGAACTGCCCGTATTTGCAGAGCATTTTCAGTTACACGCGTTTGAAACAAACACTTCGGAGGCTGCCAGTTCACGGGCTCATAGCCGCTCGGACGATGAACCAGCACCGAGCCGTCTTCCTTAATCATGGCGATTCGCTCGCCGGGCTCTAGCTTTGAGCTTGCTCGTCCTCGATATTCAACCGAACAGTTCCCAATGATAATCAGGGCTTTCCGCTCAGAAAGGGCGTCCTTAACAAATGCCTCTGCTTTTTCGACCGATGGGTTTTCTAAGGTTACGGTGGGCTTTCGGTTTGGCACGTTATTCGCCAACAATCTTTAGAAGAAGACAGCACAGATAAGATTTCTGAAAAGGCCATGACAGAGTGGACTAAAAAACGCAGAGTCATGCATCACTATGACCGTTTAGCTGCTATTTACGATGCTCAATACGCAGAGGAACAAAACGCAAAGATAAAGGCGGCACTAAGCAGCATGACTCTCAAAAAAGACAGTCTCCTACTAGACGTAGGCTGCGGAACTGGGCTACTCTTTGAACACCTTCTCAGCCACGCTAAACTCGTCATCGGGTTGGACACGTCATCGAAAATTCTGAGCAAGGCAAAGGAACTTGTAAAACAATTCCCGAGAGTCTGCGTTATTCGAGCCGATGCTGACCACATCCCCATTAAAAATGAGGTCTTCGACGCAGTCTTTGCCATAACCCTCCTGCAGAACATGCCGAAACCCATCAGGACGCTTCAAGAAATGAAAAGAGTAAGCAAGCGCCATGCAACTATTGTGGCTACTGGATTAAAGAAAGAGTTCACTCAAGAAGCCTTCAAAAACCTGCTCAACGAGGCAGAATTAGAGACTGTTGTTATGAAAACAAACGGGCAACTGAAAGGATATGTTGCTATTTGCAGAAAACCATGATGGGAAAGCCTTAAAAGAACGCTCACATGGTATAAGCGTGAGGAATCGAATTGGCACCAACTCACGGATCATTGGCAAAGGCAGGAAAGGTCCGTTCACAAACCCCAAAGATTGCGCCCACTCCCAAAAAGGGGCAAGTACCTAGGATACGTTGTCGACGCAACTACGAAAAACGAGTAGTTCTTCAGCGTAGTCCCGGACAAAACTGGGGAAGCCAGAGGAGAACTTAAAAACCTTTCTGAAAACGCTCAGCGTCTTTTAGAAATGGTTTCTAGTTTTTAGATTCTTGAAAAGCGCTATTACGGGCTTTGTTGTTTCACTACGTAAGTGTGAGAGGCGAACGTGATGATACGCGCAGACATGGTTCTAATGAATGGAAACGTTTTGACTATGAATCCCTCAAAGCC
>CAZUFG010000120.1:0-3142 GCA_964618655.1 uncultured Candidatus Bathyarchaeia archaeon
CCTCTACTTGGCCGTGGGCTACACGGTTTCCGATGTAGAGTATGGCGTCCTCGATAGTGTCAACTCCTAAAGCCTTTTCAAAAGACGGCTCCAATGCGCTTTGCACGATTTTTTCTGGAGAAACCGCTTCAGCAATCTCTTTGTCCGATTCAGGTCCAAGTGCCCGCATTAAGATGACGAGAGGAATTTCCGTTGGTACACCAGGCATGGAAACGTAGATGGCTTCATCTGGCTTCAGTCTTAACTCGATTCTTGCCCTGAAGCCAACGGTTGTGGAAAATATTTTGGCTTGGTAAACTGGTTTTGTGCCTCGGGTGTCGATGTCTACGAGGATGCGGTTTGGGGCCAAGTCCTCCAAGGCGACTATGACTCGTTCAGAACCATTTATAACGAAGTATCCGCCTGGGTCGTCTGGGTCTTCGCCGTGAGCGATCAGTTCTTCTGGGAGTAGTTGGGAGAGAACGCAGAGTTTAGACTTTAGCATGACTGGGAGGTCGCCAATTAAGACAAGTTCGGTTTCGAGTTCTCGTCCGTCGATGATTGGGGTCATTTCTAACGAGAGAGGAGCGGCATAACTTAGGTTTCGGAAGCGTGCTTCCATTGGGTAGATTTCGTGTTTGGTTCCGTCGACTTCGGTTATGTATGGGCCGTTAATTCTGGACTGTGGGTCGATGAGCCAAAGCTGGCCAAGCTTAATTTTGTATGGGCTTTCGGGAACCTCTATTTCGATTTCGCCTGTTTCGTCCACAACTTCTTGCAAGCCATGTTCAATGAACTCGTCATAAGAGTCAAGATGTTGGCGAACTAAACCTTTTTCTTTAAAGAAGGATTTTTGAAGCGTTAGGAGATTCTCATGTGAGATTTCCAAACTATGTTTCCTCCAAACTCTAATTTCTCATTTAAATGAACGTGAAGGATTACGCAGTTTGATACGATTCCCTTCAAACTCTGGGAATTCCTCCGATGGGCCGGCTTGTCATCCGACCCGAAAAGCCGGGTCTCGAAAGGCTATTTTCCAGCCAATATTTTGGCGGAACTAACAACGTAAACCAATGTGCATGCTAATAAACTTTGCTCAATACTCGTACATTTTTCGTTTGTCTTGTCGTGAAAAAATTTGGATTGGTCTAGAGGGGGGTCTGATGGGAGGGGTGAAATCTGGCGTTAGGGCTGGCTCTGTTTTGTTGCTGGGGCTTAGAGTGAGTTCTGTTTGGAGGGATGAAAATCAAACTTCTTGGCGATGTATACGGGTGAGGAGGGGTTCCTGGCATGTGCGACTTTTTGTAATTGATTATACTTGCTACAGGTTGTGTTGAGGGTAATAATATGTACATAACTCTAGCAATAACTTGTCGTGGGCAACAATTTATAGGATGCTGAATGGCAGAGGATGATTTTCGTAAGTTTTATTTTTAGAAGAAACAGTAAAGATAGTTAGGGATGATTGATTTGTTAAGGAAAGCTGTTTCTGGAATGATGCTGATGCTGGTTTTAATAGGCATGTTAACTTTGGTATTTAATATTCAGCCAGTTAAAGCAAGTGGAACCTTATACATACGGGCTGATGGAAGTATTTACCCGACTACAGCACCGATTTCCACCGTTGACAATGTCACCTACACTTTCACAGACAACATTTATGATGAAATCGTGGTTGAGAGAAGCAACATAACAATAGATGGAAACAGATGCACGCTTCAAGGCACAGGAACTGGAAACGGGTTTTATTTGTCTGGCATAGATAACGTAACCATCAAAAATACAACCATCAAAAACTACGAGTATGGTATCAGGCTCTACAGTTCCTCTAACAACACCATATCTGGGAACAGTATAACGGCAAACAACGGGCAAGGCATCAGGGGCGATTCCGCTAACAATAACGCCATATCTGGAAACAACATAACAGCAAACAACGATCGAGCCATATGGTTCGACTGGTCTTCTTACAACTGTGTTTCGGGAAACAACATAACAAACAACCGTGGTGGCATCTATCTCGCAATGTCTTCTAACAACAGCATAAATGGAAACAACATACAAGCAAACATCTACGAGTATGGCGTCTATCTTTCGGGTAACTTCTATATCGGAGGTTCTTCTTACAACAGCATACAGGGAAACAACATAACAAACAACGAGGATGGCATCAAGCTCGATTATTCTTCTTATAACAGCATATTTGGAAACAGCGTAACAGCAAACAACAGGGATGGCATCCAGCTCTGTGGGTCTTCTTATAACAGCATATTTGGAAACAGCGTAACAGCAAACAACTGGGGCATCTATTTCTACACATCTTGTTACAACAATACAATCTATCACAATAATTTCATAAACAATACCAATCAAGTTGGTATTTCTTATGACTCTGTGAATATTTGGGATGACGGTTATCCTTCTGGTGGAAACTATTGGAGCGACTATAACGGTAGTGACTACCTGTATGGTGGTCCCTATGAGAATAGGACAGGCGTCGATGGAATAGGCGACATGCCATACATTGTTGATGAGAACAATATAGACTACTATCCACTTATAGCTCCAATTACCGTGTTTAATGCTGGCACCTGGAATGGAACATCATATAACGTAGACGTTATCAGCAATTCAACAGTTTCAGCCTTCTACTTCAACCCCCAAGAAGGCGCATTTCTAAGGTTTAATGTAACTGGCGAAAGCGGAACCACAGGTCTTTGCAGAGTAACAATCCCAAGAAACCTGTTATGGGTTGAAGACGGATGGACAGTCTATGTAGGAGAACAGTCAGTAAATTACATAATAATTTCTGACAAAAACAGCACATACCTATACTTCACCTACAACCATAGCGCAAAAACCGTAAAAATAATAGGAACCCACGTAATTCCAGAATTTCCACAAACCATAATTCCGCCACTACTCATACTTCTCACCACGCTTACCGTTATCTTCCAAAAGAGAAGAACTCGAAGAAAACTGAAGCCCTAACTGCCCCCCCTTTCTCCACCGTTTACTATCGTCAAAAAACAGAACACTGTTAACTCTTCGGCTAGAGGCTTAACAATTTTTAATACAGAGCTTAGTGAACAAATGCGTGTAAGCAGGAATGAGCCATGAAAAAGCTTAGCATGATTTTGGGTTTGCTCTCAGTTTGTTTTTT
>CAZUFG010000121.1:0-3130 GCA_964618655.1 uncultured Candidatus Bathyarchaeia archaeon
TAACAGGCTTCGGGCTTAAGCTGTCTATACTCTTGAGTAGAGAGACAAGCCTCTCGTCTTCCATCAGCTTCCTATACTCAGCCAACTCTGTAGAAGACCTCAGGAGAACACCTCTCTTCCTAGTAGGCCTACCAGCCTCGTCAGCTGGATTCAACTCAACAGCCAATCTAGCCGGACTGCCCTTGAAAGGAGGCATCTTAAGCACGAAGACACCTGAAACAGAAGTAGGCTTCCTCTCCCAGTCCTTACCCGACTTAAGGAAATCAGCAAGCTTAGTCTCCAAAACTGATCGCCAATCTGATCTTCGCGTCTTCAGCTCAAAAGCTTTTGCTGTCAAAATCTTCGAAATTGCTTTACGGTGTAGAGGCGAAGAGGAAGGACAGGTAAGGGATCTCCAGCCTCACAAGACCCCTTACCCCCTGTTGCGATTCGGCGACCTAGTCTCAACGGAAACCCTTGTCGCAGTGACAAGAGAAGAGGCCATCAAGCTGATCGAGTAGCCATCGAACTGGGAGTATGGAGCCGGGTGTGGGAGTTGAACTTCAAGTTCAGAACCTACCGCCGCTAGGCATCATTGATCTTCGGTTTCGAGGTTCAGCGAACACAACCTTCACTAGGATACAACTCTTCATTGTACGTGCCTATTGTCTTAACTTTAGATTTCAGAACAGATCATATTCTCTATTCGCAACTTTCCACAAATGCGTTGTCAGCCACCCGGCTCCCAAAAACGTCTTACAATAATCGGATCGATGGCAACTCCTGGCATTCCACCAATCAGAAAACAATGTTGTCCCGGATAAAGCCATTCTGAAGATTTTATCGTCCAAGGCATATTCTGCTCATCTATAGCTTTCCATGATTGAATTCCATACTCATTAGTTACTTCGCTGATGATAAGAACAAGTTTCGGATAGACGCCGGTGCTGTCCAGCCCTCCAAACAGTTTAGACATCTCAGTCAGAACAGTCACGCAATCCTGATGTGTCACTGCGGTGGTCACATGGTGAGCAAAGTTCTTTCGCTTGCGAGATCAATACGATTTGACGACTACACGACCGTATGGAGTTGAGGTCTTACTGGAAAAACTGCATCCGAGAAGCTTCCTAGAACAAACGTCCTAGGGCAACGCCTGTTGGATAGAATGGAAAATATTAATACATCACACGCTATTTCGGGACCAGTGTTGTAAAATTGCCATTAGCACCATTACGTCAATTCGTGCTCGCAGCAAGTTTTCAGGGAGAAATTATTTCTCGTCGAGGGGATGGTACTTTCAATATGGGAGTTCCATCGATGTAGGAGCATTGGATGCCATATTTTCGTGCGCATTCTAAACATAAGATTGGGTCGCAGAGTGTTGTGGAAAGATATTTTTCTCCTCCATCAGGGGCCATGACTACCATGACGCCTTTTTCGATTTCGTTTGCCTTTTTTAATGCAACGTGAAAGATGGCGCCTGAACTGGGTCCCAGGAAAACGCCTTCTTGTAGGGTGAGACGCCTCGCGATTTCTTCGGCGTCCTTGGGATGAACCGTGTATATTTCGTCTACGTACTCCCTTTTCCAAATTGCTGGGACGTATTGCGTCTGCAGGTTTTTTAGGCCTTGTATGGCTGTGTTCGGTTCTGGTTGAACCGCGACAATATGAATGTTGGGGTCATATTCTCTCAGTCGTTTAGAAACACCCATAAGAGTGCCGCTGGTGCCAATTCCCGCTAAAAAATGGGTGATCCTGCCCCTCGTGTCTCTCCATATTTCTTCCGCTGTGGTTTCATAATGGGCGAGAACGTTGGCTGGATTGGCAAATTGGTCGGGCATAAAATATTTGTCTGGATTCTGGTTAACGATTTCGCGTGCTAAGTCTTCTGCCCCATCCATTCCCTTAGTTCCTTCACTTAGTATAATTTTGGCGCCGAGGGCAATTAGGATTTGGCGTCTCTCTAAGGTCATGGTTTCTGGCATAACGAGGAAAAGGTTGTAGCCTTTTGCACGGCAAACTAGGGCAAGTCCAATACCGGTATTCCCGCTCGTTGGTTCTATAACGATTTTATCCTTGGTGAGTTGCTTGGTTTTTTCAGCCTGTTCAATCATGTATTTGGCTATACGGTCTTTAACCGATCCTCCTGGATTGTATTTTTCGAGCTTTACATACATTTCAAGGTTGGGATTTGGATTCAGGTAGTTTATCCGCACCATTGGAGTGTTTCCAATGAGGTCTAGGATGTTTTTTGCAATCACTTCTATCCCACAACATGGGCTGATATAACACCGTTATATATAGCTTCCTAAACCAGTAGATACGAATTTATGGTTTGCCGGTTGGCTGTTGACTAGTCAAAATCGTTCGAATTCGCATCTACTATGAACAGCATTGAAGCTTGGAAACCCTAGACTGCTGAAGATCAGCTTCATAACTTTCCGCCACTGGAAAGGCGCAATAGAATACCACAGAACAAAAGACATACTATACGTCAAGAAGCTCCTTGGGCATAACTCGATCCAAAACACGCTGATCTACATAAACCTTGAAAACGCCGTCTTCCAAAGCGTAGAAGACCAATTCACCGTAAGAGTAGCCAGCAACATAAAGGAAGCATGCTCCCTAATCGAATCCGGATTCGAGTACGTCACTGGCGAATACAGTGATGGCGGAAAGATCTTCAGGAAGCGAAAGTGAGCCAAGACATTGCTAGTACACTAAATTCTTTTCTCATACATTTGGACTAGCATACCCTTGATTTGTTCGTATTCTGGGCCTTTCTTCTTGAACCCTAATGATTCGACAAATTTCCTCGTCGCGAGCTGGTTCGCCAAAATATTTACG
The DNA here is from genome assembly GCA_964618655.1 of uncultured Candidatus Bathyarchaeia archaeon. Taxonomy (GTDB): domain Archaea; phylum Thermoproteota; class Bathyarchaeia; order Bathyarchaeales; family Bathyarchaeaceae; genus CAZUFG01. Next base: position 2,827 of record CAZUFG010000121.1, read on the forward strand.
TACACTCTTTTGCACTTGTTTTTTCGAGCTAATTGAAAGAACTGTTTATACATAAGCTTTGCAAGTCCTTTGCCTCTATAGTCTGGATGAATTGACTGATGCTCGCCGAAACATCCGTCTTCGTGAATGCTAGCTTTGTATATGCCGACGATCTTGCCTCGGATTCTGATGCCGAAGTATTGATATCCACCGTCCATTTCTTTTTCAATTCCTCTATGACTCAACGTCCTCTTCTTTCTCCACTCCTCAGGATACTCGTAGGCGGTAGGCCAGACCTCTTTCAGTAACGTTTCGATCTCTCTGG
>CAZUFG010000122.1:0-3080 GCA_964618655.1 uncultured Candidatus Bathyarchaeia archaeon
CTCACATCGGCAGTCTTGCAGACGCTACAAGAGCGGGTGCGGTAGCGCTAGCCATTCGAGAGCAAGGATACAAGTCAGAGTTAATCGCCTTCTCCGACGACAAAGACGGCTTAAGAAAGGTTCCGGCTGGGCTTCCGAGGTCGTTGGCGAAGTATTTGGGCTATCCGGTGACTGCCATTCCTGACCCTTACGCCTGCCATAAAAGTTATGGTGAGCACATGAGTTCGCTTCTTCTAGAAGCCCTAGACACTTGCGGAATCGAGTACACGTTCATGTCGGGCGCAGACGCGTACAAACGAGGCATATTCAACAAAGAAATTGAGACGCTACTCCTAAATGCTCAGAAAATTGGACAAATCGTCCGAGAGGAAGTTGGGCAGGAAAAGTATGTAGAAGCGCTTCCATATTTTCCTGTATGCTCCAACTGCGGTCGAATCTACACAACCAAAGCCTACGAGTTTCTGCCAAAAGAGGATAAGGTGCTCTACACCTGCGAAGGAATGGAGGTGAAGGGACGATGGCTAAAGGGATGCGGAAACAAGGGCGAAGCTGACTATAGGAAGGGCGAAGGAAAACTAAGCTGGAAGTCAGAGTTCGCAGCCAGATGGAAAGCCTTAGACATACGGTTTGAAGCCTACGGAAAGGACATCGCCGACTCGGTGCGGATAAACGACCGAATATGTAAGGATGTTTTAGGCTGTACTCCGCCCATGCATGCCCAATACGAAATGTTCCTGGATAAGAGTGGGAGGAAAATTTCTAAGTCGGCTGGAAACGTGTTCACGCCGCAGGTTTGGTTCCGATACGGCTCGGCGGAGTCGCTTCTTTTGCTCACGCTGAAAAGGTTTGTTGGAACCCGTACGCTTTCTGTTATTGATATACCGTCATACATGAATGAGTTTGACGAGTTGGAAGACGTCTATTTCGGGAAGAGACCAGTTGCTGATCCTAAAGAGCGAGCTAAACTTACCGGCCTATACTTGTACTGTCAGTTACTGAAGCCCCTTTCTGAGCCATGCCTACACGTGCCTTACAATCTGCTCACTTATTTGGCTAAGGTAGCGCCGAAAGGCTCAGAAACTGAGTATATCATGGAAAAACTGATAGATTACGGATATTTAAAACCAAGCCAAGCGGTTCCAGATGACCTCAAGAGAAGAATCGAGTACGCGCTTAACTGGGCAAGAGACTTTAGAGAAATTAAGGAAAGAGCCATAAAACTCAGCGAGCAAGAAGTTGGCGCAGTAAAAGAACTCATAGAAACTCTAAAAACCGAGGTGAACGAAGACCAGATTCAAAGCGCCATATTCAACATCGCAAGCAAAAACAAGGTTCAGCCGAAACAGTTCTTCAAAACCCTTTACACAATCTTTTTGGGAGTGCCTGAAGGCCCAAGACTTGGTCCCTACATCGTCGCCATGGGAAGAGAAAACGTAATTAAGGCACTAAAAAGAGTATCGACAAGGCATTAGTTGTTAGAGTAGGTTATCGAAAACTCTTTTACTCTGTGGTTATGGTTGTTATGTTGGGCCCGTAGTCTAGTCTGGATTAGGACACTGGCCTGCGGAGCCGGAGTCCTGTAGTGGCTCTGGTGTGGTTAGCCGGAGATCGAGGGTTCAAATCCCTCCGGGCCCGCCAAAAGAAGCCCTAAAAGTCGTAGAAAGTCTTCGCCAACTCGGATTTAACACTCAGCTGCTTAGCAGTGAAAAATACGTATTGAGCAGTCTTCAAACTCTAAGCGACGAAGGAGTAGTTAAGGTTAGAGAAGCATTCATAAGAAACAGCTATGCTCGATTCATGAAATACTTCTTTCCCCATCAGCTGTTTGGAAAAAGGGAAGCCTACACAAAGGAAATAAGAAAAGCCAGTCTTGAAAGGCTTGCACACCTAATCAAAGTCTGCGGCTTCTTAATGCAAACGAAAGCCTACCTTTTCTGGGAAAGGCTTAGGACAATGTAGACCTCAGGAATTCAGCCAAGCTCATTGCTTCGATTTTAGTCCCACAGTAGTTGCAGAACTTGAGTGATTCTGCTTTTGTATCGCCACTAATTTGGATATTGGCCCCACATTTGGGGCATCGGTAGACAACAACAAGTCCACCTTCCTTAATTTGTCGAATCAATGTGTTTATATCCACAGAAACGACCTTCAGGGGTGGAGGCATTCGTGCTCTGTCCCTGAGTTCTCTCGCTTTGTCCAATAAAATTTCATCTTTCCAACGTTTTGCAATTCGTTCATACAGTGTTGCGGCTTCTTCGTAGTGACCAGCGCGCTCCAACTTTTGTGCCTTTGCCAAAAGGTTTTGCTTTTTTTCTTCCACAAGTGAAGCATCTTCAAGTGGAAGCCAGAAATTGAAGGAGCCGATTTCCAATTTCTGTCCGACAACCAGCCATTCTCGTGGGTAATCTTCTCTCCCCAAACCACAGTCAATTTTCCATTTTTTTGGGTCATACTTTTGGTCAAGCCCCATTTTATGCATAAACCACTCGTTTGCGTCGTGCTCATGAGGAATAAAAGTTCTGTCCTTTATCGCATTTTTGAACTCCATTACGTATGGAGTAAGCCAATCTATCAGACATTTCAAGCTACAAAAGGTAATCTGCTCGGACTTTCCTATTTTGATTTCACGCGCAGCAAGCGTGCCTTTCTCTCCTTTTTCTTCGTGAATGCAAAAAAGTTGCGCTTCATTCTTTGGGAAGCTCTTCCCACATTTATGACATTTGGCACGTTCCAAGAACAGCATTCTAATCCCCGTAAATTAAAAAATTGTCATGTTAATAAGTATATAGCGTGATACACGTCGAATAACTAAAATGAACGAGGGCTTTCATGAAACATCACTTATGGCTTTAGGCGTCCGACCTGTTTGAAGTCAACAATGCTTTCTGGAAAATAGAAAAAGGGAAAGTTTAGGTTATTCTGGCAAGCCTGCTTTCCGCCTAAGCTCTGCGACATATTCGGCGTATCTTCCATATTTTTGGTCTGCTTGCCTTGCCAAAGCCATATAATGCTTAGCGCCTATCCTCGTTGGAACCCTACCCTCAATAAAGTCGGCTATGCTCTCTGGAATATCAAGCTGA
>CAZUFG010000123.1:0-3062 GCA_964618655.1 uncultured Candidatus Bathyarchaeia archaeon
AAAGCCAAACTCTGGACAACCGGCTCCCAAGATTTTCCCAATATTTTCGTAACGCCAAAGAAAGAGGTAACTACCGCCACACCAGAGATGACGGGAGGAAAGATGTTAGAGAAATTTTCCATGAACTGAGGGTAGTATCCCTGAAAAAGATACAACAGTGCCAAACCGCACGCAAGAATAAAACACAGCCAAGAAGCGGCTCTCATGCCCAAGACCAACGATAGAGGTTTGATATGATTTTATCTTATAACTTACGATTTATGAATAATTATCTAGCCTAAACCTTCTAATATTTTTTGCTTTAGGCCGGGCTTGTGGAGGGTTTCAAGTTTGGATAGAGTGGTTTATATCTTATAACGACGTTATATCTGGTGTGGTGTGAGATGCGACCACCTTGCGAGCTTGTTGTTCGGTACGTGTTGCCAGCCTTTCGATCTTTAGTAGCACGAGAACTTATTGAGAAGTACGGTTTTTCTCAGCTAGCGGCGGCGGAAAAACTTGGAACCACGCAAGCTGCGATTAGTTATTATTTGGATTCGAAGCGCGGTGACAAGCGAATAGAGAAGTTGGGCATGGTCCCTTCAGTGAAGTCTGCTGCGAACGAGGTGGCTGAAGGGGTGGCAAATGAGAAGTTTTCTGTGATCGATGCTATGGTGATTTTTTGTCGACTGTGCATGGCTTTGAGGAAGCGAGACATAATCTGTGACTTTCACAGAGATTTTGTTTCTGTTCCAGACCAGTGCCGTATGTGTCCTGATGTCTCCAAGAAATAATTTGGGCGGCATTGGCAAAGTTTTTATGTTGTTTGGCTTTTCGTTTAGGCTTGTGTGCCGGGGTGGCCGAGCGGTTTAGGCGGCGGGCTGCAGACTCGCTGAACATGGGTTCAAATCCCATCCCCGGCTCCAGCCGACTCATCCCAGGGGTTCTGGATTAAGATGCTATATGTCTTCGTGCGCCAATATTCTGAAAGATAGAATATTTCAAAAGACGACTTGTCTTCGATTTGGTAATGATACCTACTAAATTAGGGTTCATGTTGATTAGAGATTCGCTGGATACGAGTGAAATCGTTGTTAGAATCTATGTAAAAAAGAGGTTGGCGGACACGCACACGCTCCTAGACCATCCCGTATATGACCCAAATAGGCTCCAAATAGAAAAGTGGAAGCGAAGAATTACTGGATTTCCTTAAATATGTCTAGTTGCAATCTTTTGGTGACGGAGAACCAAGTTCATGAACCCCTCAGAACAGAGAATCGTAGGTTCGCTCTTGCTGTTGTCAGGTTTAACCTTTATTGCCATGGGGTTATACACTAAACAGTTAGGGGTCGTCTTGGAACTTGTCAAAAAAGTTTTTGGAACAGCGATGGCGGGATTGGTCTAGTCCAGCCTAAATTTTGGACTAAGCCTCATGCTGAGTTCGTTCCTTTAACTCTTCTCGGATTGCTTTTTCGAGGTCCTCTTTTTTCGGCACGCCGACAAACTTTACTTTGCCATTGATTACGATTGTGGGAACAGCCATAATATTGTATTTTATGGCTCTTTTTTCGCCTTCAGGTGACCATGTGTCAATTTCTTCGACGGTTAGGTTATCGCCGAAGGGTGGGGCAAGTTCGTGGATTAGTCGGGTGGCGTATGGACAGTATGGGCATGTGGGTGACGTATAAACCTCAACTTTTACGGGCATCGCATCCACCTAATGTCTGGTGAGAAATGAAAAGAAGCCTTCCATTACTTTAGCTTTATGCTCTTTTTTCTTTCTAAGAAAGAAACTCATAGAGCTTAGTTGTTCATTACAAATTTTGTAGAGAAAAGTAATAAAAAATGGGATAATAATTTTATTATAGATATAGATAAATTAAAAGAAGACAGATAAAAATGGCTAAGGCTGGAATAGTTTTAGTAGGAATTGTACTGATTTCTCTGTTCCTTGCGTTTTATTATCTAATTTCATTATCTCCAATTCATGTCAAAGAAGGAAAAGTTGTTAATATTGGGAGATGGCAACCCCTTGATGTCTCACATTTTACAACAGTCTATTTTGAGGATGGGACGCATTTAACTTTTTATGGGGATATATATAATTTTACAATTGGAAAAAGTTACAGAATTACGTATCGAAATTATTATAGAGTGAGGGAAGATGGTATAAAGATAATTTATCGTTTAATTTCGTGTGAAGAAATAATTTGAAATCATGATTGGAAATATTTTAGAGTTTGACAACAAGGAGATATTGCTGTGATATTTGTTCTAAATGGTTCAAATTATTTAATTGGTGGATAAACGAGAATAGATTAAATAAATATCCTTTGTTATCTATGGATTCTTTCATTAAGCTAGTTGCATCTGGAGAGATAGATGTTAAATTGTTGAAAACTAGTAGAATTGGAGTTAATGCCCATATTGTAATACATCCTATCCAACAAATAAAATATCAGCAGTGGAGGTTGTTAGTTGGGAATAAAGAAGCCTAATCCGCTAAATGTTGCCTTACAGCAACTAAGCATAGCCGCAGAGAAATTAGGCCTAGACTCAGGCATTCATGAGGTGCTTAAGCATCCGAAAAGAGCACTCGTTGTCTCAGTTCCAATAAAAATGGACAATGGAGGAGTTCAAGTTTTCATGGGATGCAGAGTTCAACACAGTGACGCTAGAGGCCCTTACAAAGGCGGAATTCGATACCATCCAGACGTTACGTTGGATGAGGTTACTGCCCTAGCCATGTGGATGACTTGGAAATGCGCGGTAGTAGACATACCTTACGGAGGCGCGAAAGGCGGGGTGTGCTGCAACCCCAAACAGATGTCCATAGGCGAACTGGAACGCCTAACGAGAAGATACGCGACAATGATTCTAGACTTGATAGGCCCGTATAGGGACGTCCCCGCCCCAGACGTCTACACAAACGCCCAAACAATGGCGTGGATCATGGACACCTACAGCCGATTCAAGGGATACAGCGTACCAGAAGCTACTACAGGTAAGCCTCTCATCCTCGGTGGCTCAGAAGGAAGAGAGGAAGCAACTTCGCTGGGCGTAACATTCTGCATACGAGAAGC
>CAZUFG010000124.1:0-3054 GCA_964618655.1 uncultured Candidatus Bathyarchaeia archaeon
CTGGCGGAAACTACTGGAGCGACTACACTGAAAGGTATCCTGACGCAGGGGAGCTCGATGGCTCGGGGATATGGAACACGTCTTATGTCATAGATATAAACAACCAAGACCGCTATCCGCTTGTGGCTCCAGTCAGCACCTTTGACGTTGGCGTCTGGAACGGAACAGCCCGCAATGTCAACGTGGTCAGCAATTCTACTGTTTCAAACTTTCAACTTGATGTTGACCAGCAGATGATAAACTTCAACGTCGCCGGCGTGGAAGGAACAGCAGGCTTTTGCAGAATAACCATACCAAACATCATCATTGAAGACTTGTGGCAGGGTAATTACACGGTTCTGCTAAATGGCGAGCCATGGCCCTTCAAAAACTGGACAGATGGGGAAAACACATACCTATACGTAAACTACACCCACTCAGAGCATGACATAACAATAATACCTGAATTTCCATCGGCCATGATTTTGCTACTGTTCATGGCTCTCACAATGCTTGCCGTCGTCTTCACAGAGAAAAGATTGCCCAGAAAACCTAAGACCTAAGTCCAGAAACCATCCTTTCTTTTCTTGGCGTTTTCTTAAATTAAGGTTTAATATTAAACTTTAATGAGGGTTTATGATGACAGACCAAGCCTGGTTAGATATTTCCGTCATTCAGTGCCCACACTGCGGAAGATATTTCGTCGACGCTTCTTGGTATGTCGTCGAATTAGAGTCAGACATTGAATGTGGCAGTTGCTACAAGACATTCAACACTAAGAAGCAGTTAACTGACCGCCTGATGTTAGGATTCAAGATTGACAAAAAGGGAAGGGCATCAGAAGCTAGAATAGTTGAGCACATTCAGCCTAAAAGTGAAAATTAAATGCGCTCTAGAGACTCAGCTGCTCGATTGGAACATACGTCTCTTCTACACCTGACCGCTGTAGAACATCCCTCCATAATTCCAATCCCTTACGGGTTCTCCACTTCTTCGGCGAAGGAATCCCCAAAACAACCAGCTTATCCGATTCTTTAATCTTCTCCGCAGTGATGCACTTGCCTGTTTCTGGATGAACTGACGTGATAATGTCAGGAGCCAAAGCGACGAGTTTCTCATTTTTGTAGGCGACAAGAACCTCGTTTTTGGCTTTAAACCTAAGCTTTGACCCCTCATTTTCACGTATTCCATTAAGTGTCGCCTCTGTCCACGTGAAGCCCGCCATAGTTTCTCTCTTGACACTATCCACAATTCCTTCGAAAAGTTTGAATCCACTTGTCTTCTCAAGAACTGCGTTAATTGGGTTCTTCGCCTTCCTTAATATGGCTCCAATTTCCACTGACATGGATAGTGTGTGCAAAATTGGAGACGTCCTCACCTGTTTACCAGTCAAAATTCTCCGTGCAGTATAAGCGCTCTGATCCCACTCTGCAGCCAGTGTTCTAGCAATTCTTTCCGCAGCCCTCGAATTTATTGTCTCTTTTACGATAACAATGTTCTGAGCGTGAACGTCAGCCACAGCCATCGGCGCCAGAGGAATATCGTCTATTGTATAAACCTTAAGATGAACCTCGGGAACCGATCTTCCAGCTCCGTCAGCATCCACGATTGGTAACCCATGTCTTGTCGCTACGTCCACCGCTGCCAAAGTGTTGAAGCCTCCAAGTTCAACTGGAATCACTGCGTAGGCTTTGCGGCGTACATACTCTTCCAGTGTCTGAAGCGTCTTTACAGCAGCCTCACTGTCGTAACCTACCGCTGTGGTGGCTCCAACGCATGCAAAATTTATGGCAATTGTGTCTTCAGGGACTTCATAAGGATCGATGAGCTTCGCAACATAGCCCTCTTCAGCCAGTCCATCTACAATTCTGTATCCAGCCTCGGGGTCTCCGCCGCCGCCAGCCGAAAATATGGCGGCGCCATCAACAAGGTCCATCAAATCTTGGCGACTTAGACTTCTCAACCGAACCAACTCGTCTAAAGACTATAACGTTTGCTTTATTATCCAGTAACGCCCTTAAAGGTTTGTAAAATTCCTAAAATGCGGAGTTGAAAAGGCTCATGCCTCCCAAAGACAAGTTCGAAATCGTCAGCGAACTAGCCAAACGCCGAGGCTTTTTCTGGCCGTCTTATGAGATTTACGGCGGTGTAAGCGGTTTCATAACGTTCGGTCCGTTAGGCTCAGTGCTGAAGAGAAGAATCGAAGACAAGTTCCGAGAGTATTTCATACGTCCACTCGGCATCCAAGAAATCGAGTCTTCAGCAATCACGCCTGGAAAAGTGTTCGAGGCGTCAGGCCACGTGGAACACTTCAAAGAACCCATGATCGAGTGCGCCAAATGCAAACGAAGATTTCGAGCCGACCACGTGCTCCAAGAACTCGCTGGAATGAGCGACACAGAAACCGAAAAACTCAGCCTACAAGAGTTGATGAATGAAATTAAGAACCGAAAAATTCGTTGCCAAGACTGTGGCGGAAACTTCAGCGAGCCCAAACAATTCCTCACCATGTTCACCACTACCATTGGGCCGTATTCTGAGGCTGTCGCTTACGGTCGCCCCGAGGCTGCACAAGGAATCTTTGTAGAATTTAAGCGCCTCTACGATTATGCCAGAGAGAAACTTCCATTCGGGGTTGTTCAGATTGGCCACGCATTAAGAAACGAGATTTCTCCGAGGCAAGGGCCGATAAGGCTGAGAGAATTCACAATAATAGACATCGAATTCTTCTTCGACCCTGAAGAGCCACAATGCTCACTTTTGAAAGACGTGCAAAACGAAACATTAAGGCTAATAACAGCCGAAAACAAGCTGAAAGGCGTAAAAGAACCCATCGAAGTCACGGTTAAGGAAGCCCTAAGCGGCGGCTACATAAAAGCGGAGTGGCAAGCATTCTTCATGGCATTGGCAAAGCGCTTCATGACAGAATTAGGCGTGCCAAGCGAAAAACAACGCTTCATCGAAAAACTCGACTGGGAGAGGGCACATTATTCTCGGCAAGGGTTTGATCAAGAAGTTTTCCTTGAACGCTGGGGATGGGTGGAGATGTCAGGCCACAACTACCGAACAGACTAC
>CAZUFG010000125.1:0-3024 GCA_964618655.1 uncultured Candidatus Bathyarchaeia archaeon
ACTCAACTGGGAGAATGAAGAGACTTCGCCGAGACGCAGGCGGATCGAGTTCATTTAAGGCACTTTTCATTGCGGATCCAGACCATGCAGAGACTGATGCGGTGTCTTTAGCACAGGCAGGAACACACTTAACCGACCAAAAGCTTGTCGAGGAACTATTAAGAAGAAAAGTGACCACAGCTGACAGGGTATTAGAGCTGTTTTCCACGCATCCTAACATAGTTAAGCGCCTAAAAGCACTGCAAGAAATGGCATAGCCGAAGTTCATTTCTGCCCGACTACGAAATTAAACTCAGAAATCCACCACCTAACTTGATCTCCGTATTTCTTTTTCACCCTTTCTTGAAAAGTTTTAAAGCCTTTTTGAAACTGTTCCTCGCTGAGTAGGGTTAGGGTTGAGATATACTTGTTTCTAACTCTGTTTAGGAGTTCAGCCATGGATAAAGTCCCATAGTCATACTTGACTACGTGGCTGTGAACACTCCTGAAACCGACCTTAACCATCAAACCCTTGATGGAAGGTATGGAAGGAAACCGCCTCATGTCAATGGCGGTTACTCCAGGAAAATTACTTATTACATGTCTTTTCAGTCGTGAGTGTGATATAGTCATGATCACGCAGTTTCCATCCTCCTTTAAGATGCGATGGATTTCCTGAAGTGCTAACGCCTCATCGTCTAGATGATGAATAACCAAGGTCATGTAAACGCAGTCGAAGCAGTCTTCCATGAAAGGCGGTCTATGTGCATCACCGAGTAACCACAGAATCCGTCTATCTCTATCCTTAACAACGCCCTTTTTCAGCATCTCCGCAGAGGCGTCCATAGAATAAACCTTGGCATTTTTTGAAGTCGATATGGCTTCAGAGACTCTGCCAGTTCCGCATCCAACATCCAACACCTTGGAATTTTCATCGATCTTTCCATACTCGATGATTTTTGATATCCATATGTCAGCGAGGGGTGCCCGCACCTTGTCGTAGTAGTCTGCAATTTTTGAGTAGTCTGTCTTCAGAATTTTCAACTTGCTTCTCATCGTCACAAATATACGTATCAGTCAAAGATAAACTATTTATCCCAATCTTCAATGGCAGAAGAAAACTATCTTCAATCTTCCACGCAAATTTTAAGTAACGACCTGCATTCTAAACAATGACAAAAAATGAAGATAGTAGTCGTAGACCACGTCTACCTAGAAAAAGAGCACATCAAAAAATTACGATCGATCGGTGATCTAGAAATTTTCGGTGAACCACCTAAAACACCTAATGAATTGAAAGAAAGAATAAAGTCAGCTGACATCGTAATAGTAGGCTGGAGTGACATGACTAAGAACATCATTGATTCTGCCAAGAAACTCAAAATGATTTCCATATGGGCTACCACATGCCACTACGCGGACCTCGAGGCAGCCAAAGAAAAAGGAATAGTGGTCTCACACGTTCCGGGCTACGCCACGGAAGCTGTTGCCGAGCACGCCTTTGCTCTGTTGTTGGCCGCTATCAGAAAACTGCCATTAGCGGACAGGCATGTCAGAGAAGGCGATTTCGATTGGAGACCGTTTGGAGGAAGCGAATTAGCAGGAAAAACTTTGGGCATAATCGGCACGGGAGCGATTGGCTGTCGAGTCGCTGAGCTAGCTAAGGCTTTCAAGATGCAAATCTTGAGTCATGACAAGTATCCAAATCTGAAAAAAGCAGAAGAAATCGGGATGAAGTACGTCGACCTTCATAAGTTGCTGAAAGAAAGCGACATCGTAACTCTGCATGTCACGTTGACGTCGGAAACGGAGAGACTGATAGGCAAGAAAGAAATTGATGCCATGAAAAATAGTGCTGTCTTGATCAACACGTCTCAGGGCAAGGTAGTTGATGAGAAGGCTTTGACCAATGCGTTGAAATCGGGTAAAATATCTTTTGCCGGCCTTGACGTGTTCGAAGAAGAACCCCCATCCAAAAGTAACCCCTTATTCAAGCTTAAAAACACGATACTTTCTCCTCACGTTGGATTCCACACTATCGAGGCGGCGAAGAGATGCACCGATATTTGCATCGATAATGTTCTGAAATTCTTGGAGGGGTGCCCGCAAAATGTTTGCTAACATGACCCTAGGATATCTCTTTATGAATGAGGGGTGAATGGAGATGCACTTGACCAAAGATGAAGAACGAATACTTAATGGCGAATTCGGGGAGGGAACACAGAAAGCGATTGAGTTGCTCATAGCGATTGGAGATGCGTATGACGCTGAAAAAATGGTCCCCATAAGCCGTGCGCATGCTGCTTCAAGTGGTCAAGAGGGAGACCTGTACTTCGTCGAGCTTTTGGCTGATGGGGGCGCACGTTGTAAAGTGCCTACCAGCACGAATCCAGTGTATGACCTTGAATATTTCGATAAGCTGTTTGAGGTCCCAAAGGATGAGGGTGAAGTAGCTCGAAGAGTAATGGAAGCCTACAAGCGAGTAGGCGCCATTCTCAGCTGGAGTTGCATACCATACATGGCAGAAAACATTCCGCTTTATGGTGAAACCGTTGCTTTCTCAGAATCAAGCGCCACGCCCTATGTGAATTCTGTTATTGGCGCGAGAACAAATCGTGAAGCAGCTCAAAGTGCGCTAGCTGCGGGAGTCATCGGTAAGACTCCAGAATATGGGCTGCATTTCAAAGAGAATCGGAAAGGCACATGCCTAATCAGAGTGGAGGCAACCCTGAAGGACGAGTTCGATTACACGCTTCTGGGGTATTACGTTGGCAAACGGGTAGGCTATGGCATTCCTGTGTTGACTGGTTTATCGAGGCGCCCGAACACTGAGGAGCTTATAAACTTCTGTGCGATGTCAAACGTGCCTGGGGCTATATCCATGTTTTACATGCCTGGGTTTACTGTTGAAGCCTCGACTGTAGAGGAAGCCTTCCAAGGAGACACTCCTGAGGAAAAGATCAGTGTGACAGATCACGATCTTAAACAGGTCTACGAGGAGCTTCAAACAACGAGCGGGAAAATAGATTTCGTCATGCTTGGATG
>CAZUFG010000126.1:0-3015 GCA_964618655.1 uncultured Candidatus Bathyarchaeia archaeon
GGCTAGCTTAATCATTCGAGAAACGAGCCATCCAGGAGCCTTTCCGTAGTGAAGCGGAAGCTCGGCTAAGCCTGTTCTCTTCAACGGCCTTCACTCTTCATCAAATAGTAAACAAAAAGAATCTTTTTAAACATGCTTTCTCAGGCAGAATTTATCCCAATCAAAAACCGACTCTTTCGATCATCTTTTTTCCACGGATAATGTAAGGACCGACTATGATCATTTACTAATCAGAGTGTTGCAAATGACATGATTAAGAACAATATGATGCCGATTGACAAACCGAAAAACATCGAGGAGTCGCCCTTGTCTAGATTGTTTATCCTCATTTCAACTGGGGCAGTATATGTAAAAATTGTTAGTGAAATAGCAACGATTGTCCCCCATAGAATGGTCCATAGCATTGGGTTCAATTCGAGGCTCAGATGTCTCGCTAATGTCTGGTAAAAGCCGAGGACAAACACTGGCAAAAGGTATAGAAGGAAAAGAGGCCTAGGTCGGTAAGTTCTTGAAGTTTTCGATAAAACCTCAATACACTCTCTCTGTTTGAACGGAACATACCATCCTCCACCCGTCCAGCCTCCCAGTTTCAGAAGACGCCCTTGAGGATCGATTTGGGCCTCATCCAAGGTGAATAGCAAACGAATAAACGCATATTTCACAACGATGTTATCCTTCTCGATCCTTATCTTTGGGAAGGCTGCCGCACTAAAAAGCACAAAAAATGAACTCACTATTAGAGTGAAGAACAATAATGGATAGGTTGGGTCTCCGATGAAAGCAGTGGTGCGTTCGGCGAAATAGAGATACCAGCTGTGAAGAATTACGATAAAAGGGCCCATAAGGAAGACCCATATAAGGCCCTGCCCTAAGCTGAAAGCACGGGTTTCAAACGTCTCCATGTCTCTTTCACCTCCTTCTGTTCTCTTTCAGCCTTTCCCTTGGGCTAGGCGGTGACACGCCTTTAAGTAAATCACCTTGGTTATCATAAATAATATTCCTTTTGTACTTAAAAATATTCTTTCAGCAGCTCTAAAAAAATTCTCCAGCAATACAATGTCTACAAGAGGGGCAATTTACCCAACCAAGAACCCCATCAAAATTTGGGCTTCACTAAATGTCCTTCACGGTCAATTTCCCCATGTCGAATCCTAGTCGTCGAGATGGAAACGTGATTCTCTGCGGGAACCATCTCAATAACTATAATGCCTAGAGGCTGGAGTCCCTTCGCCTCTCGCTTCTCGTTGATTTCGTAGGCACGAGGCTCCGTCTCTCTGCTCACAACTATGGCATCAACACAGCCACTCGACAACGTAGGACCATAAGGGTCGTTTAACGGCACGATGTCAGCCCGCTCTAAAACGTTAAGGCTTTTCAAAAATTTCTTCAAATCTTCTAGGCGCTCCTCATACGTTGCCACTATATGCGGCTTCATTAGTTTGGCCGCAAACTCGTCTGTGCATAAGCCGATTAAGACACGATTTCCAACCTCAAAGGCTTTCGTAAGCAGTGCACGATGGCCTTTATGGAACTCGTCGAAGGTTCCACCGACAGCTACCACTTTAAATCTTTTCTTCACGTTCAGTCACCACAGCCAGTGTGCGCCTTGGAGGTCAATCTTTGCCGTGAGAATGCTTTCTTGTGGCAAAACCTTCTTAAAAACTTGAGCGACTCTATCCACATTGTCCGATGTGACAAGGGCGTGAACCGCTTCGCCCACCATGTTTTGCGCTGCGCCAATTGCTCCAGCTTTTTCAGCGAGGTCCATGAGCTTTTGAACGCGGTCAGTAGCGAAGCCAGTTTTTATCGCAAACTCCTTACTTGCCTGCAGAAAATTTTCTAATGACGGCTCAGCGAGAATTTTTTTGACGGTCTCTCTTCCCCACATGTTCACCATTCTTCTTTTTTGAGGAGATGCGAGCACCTCTTTAGTGGGCATGGGCTTGAAAACGCCCGCAACAATTCTGTGCTCAGACGTGACGGGGATGCGGTCGATGAGGGCGTAGCCTGGTGCGCCAGGCTCAACCGTCACAACACATCCTCCAAGCATGAGTGGCCCAACCGTGCCTAGTCCTGTTCGGCATTTTACCTCGGCAACATGCGCAATTCGACCGAGTTGATGGTATGTTAGGTTAATGCTTAAGGCTCTGCCAAGTGCGAAGGCTGTGCCTAATGCCCCACCCGCACTTGACCCGAAACCAGCTCCGATTGGAACCTCAACACGATGCCTAACAGTAACGCTGAATTTTCCATCAACTTTCTCTAACAGAGCCTCTGCAACAGTTTTGGTAGTTTCTGCCTCAGGAGAAAGTTTTCCATTTATGAGAACGTTCACAATATTTTTCTCTGATTCAGTGACGCTAACTTCAGTCAGAACTCCTTCATCAATCGCGAAGCCTCCGCCTCGGGCGCCAACTCGTTCAAGGTCTGAAACAGGCCGTCCATCTGGCGTTTTGTCGCAGATTTCAAAAAAGCTCGAAATTCCTGCTGGGCTAAAGGCTCTGGCCCGTTTGAGCACGCGTCTGTCGCCTCTTATTCTTCACGTTGTGGAGCTAAGGATGGGAAGGCTTTGTAGCACGCTTTCAGGATGGGGGGAACAATTGTTATTAGGAAGGGTATCTCTGTGGCAAAGGTCCAGACAAGCCAGAGGAAACTTGCGTAGAAGGGGGCGTTGCGTTCCCAACCTAGGGATAGGGGCAATGGAAGGAATTGACTATACCCCCAAAGGCCGAAACCTATGTAGGCGCTTCCCACGAAAAGGCCGACGACCGATGCTATTCCGTAACTCTTCCATTCAGGCTTCCATAATCCAACGCCGATCGCTATAGCACAGCAGGCGAAGAGGACGCCTAAAAATAGAGCGGCAACGTCAATGGTTAAGGCTTCTATCGATAACAGATAGCCAATCATTCCTGTCAACGCCGCGCTTCCAACGGACAATGCGATGGCTATGTGACGCCATCTCATGTTTCGTCTCGAGATTAAGCCAATTAGGAAGAAGCCTAAAAAATTTGA
>CAZUFG010000127.1:0-3012 GCA_964618655.1 uncultured Candidatus Bathyarchaeia archaeon
CAAACAACTTTTAAAACTTATGAAAGATTATCCCAAAAAGGCTTAATGTTTATTCAGCACGGACGCGCTTCACAACTGGCGGTCTTACCTTCTTGAGCACCCGGTATCCGCAGAAGGTGCATTTCACTCCGCCGCCGCGTAAGTCCAGCTCTTCGATTGAGACTTTGGCGTGACATTTCACGCACTCGTACAAGAGCCCAGCCGTTTCACGCTTCTCCGACATGAGCCGTGCGCCTCTAAACTTCTAAGCATGAGCTAGCCTGTTTAAAAACATTTTTCATAACGTCTGTTATTACATAATTCTTTTGTTTACTCACGCCTACTAATTACGTCACAGTATCAAAAGATAAACGAGAAAAACATGGAGCAATAAAACAATGAGGGCTTTCACATCCATCAAAACAAGAACCTTCCTTGGTCTCAGCTCATTTCAGTGGCTGACCTTCCTGAGAAGAGGCGTCTTCTACTCCTTCATGTACCGCTACCTCTTCGACCTTATGGGCAACGTAACAATCACAACCCTATTAGGAACACTTGACATGATTGCTTCTTCTTTAGGACAAAACCTACTATGGGGTCGAATCTCTGACCGATATAAGCTGAGGGCTAAACTCATAATCATGGGAGAAGTCATCGCCGGATTCGCCTACATAGCAGTGTTTTTAACCCACACGTTTCTGTTAAGCGAAGGAAGCAACTTTTTCGCTGGACTATCCATAATTATCGGCCTTTCCGTATTAGAATTCTTTTGGTCCATGTCTGACGTGGGTTGGGCAGCACTCCTTACAGACGTAACCACTCCTGAAATTCGAGGCGGCTTCGTTGGAACGATGAACTTTCTGGCAACATTTGGTCGAATGGTTGGAATAATTGTCTCAGGCTTCCTCTACGAAGGAGGTAGAGGCTTCCGAGAAGGAACAGTATTCTACATCGTTACTGCTATGCTATTCACTGGAGCCGTTATAATGTGGTTTTCGTCTAGGTCTGTAAGACCAGTGACCCCCGCCATGACCCAGTCGCCTAAAGTCATTACAGAACTGAAAGGAACTTATGATGCCAATGAACGGGTCTTCAAATGGTTTCTTATCACGCTCGTAATCGTTGTCTTAGGCTCTGCCTCGGTTAATCAAGTTTTTTTGCTTTTCCTGCAACTTCCAGAAGGCTTGAACGCGAGCGATTTGGGAGTGAGTATAGTGCTTTCGGCATGGACAATAGGGGGAATGGCTATAAGCGTCCTATCAGGAATGTTAGCAGACAGATTTGGAAGAGATAAAGTTATTCTCTCAGGATTTTTGGTCGTGGCTGCAACTCCGCTTTTCTACGGAATAGTACCGAACGTAGAGCTTATGGCTCTTCTTTACGGAATTAATGGCGTATCAGTGATGGCCATACAAACCGCTGGATTCGCCTTTGCAGGAGACATCATCCCTGAACATCGAAGGGGACGATTGTTTAGTCGATACAACGCGGTAATGGCGTTAAGTTGGGGACCCGCAGGGCTCTTAATTGGCGGACCACTGGCAGATGTACAAACACAGATATTAGGAGTCTCTAGGCACTTAGCTTACGTGAACGTCTTCATAGCTTCCTCAATTCTTGTCTGCCTAGGAACAGCTGTTTTTCTGTTGAAGGTTAAGAAATAAAGGATGAGCTCAGCCTTATTCGCTTATTTTTTCAAACATTTCTTTGCCCACGCCACACATTGGACATACCCATTCATCGGGCAAGTCTTCAAAGGCTGTTCCTGGTGGGATGCCTTCCACAGAGTCTCCCTTTTCAGGGTCATAGACGTAGCCGCATACGGTGCATCTCCACTTATCCATCAATTATCGGCCTCCCCGCCTATTTTTCTTCCATCCACATCACGGTCAGAAGCCGAATAGAAGCCTTCCATTTAATTATGTTTTCTGCTTCAGCTTTAGTCTACTATTTCTTTCGCCCTGCCACTCCCACAACAACTATCAATAAAAAGACGATGAAAACAAATAAAACCAGCATGTAGAACTCGCTTTCCGGAAGCCCGAAAATAGTTTTTATCACCTTATACGTGACGGCGGTAGACTCTGCTCTGTTCCCCATCTTGTCTTTTGCTTGGACACAAAATGATATTTCGCTTCCTGCGCCTTGTTTGGGTATTGTTCCTGCATACGTCATGTTTCCAATGAAGCTCATGGAAATGTTGTTTTGAGCGCCCCCACTAACTGAGTATATTAGGTTAACTTCCATGATGTCTGACTGGTTGTGTGTAATAGAGGCAGTGATAGAAACGTTATCTTGTGGCGTTGGGTGAATCGGTGAGTATCTGATGTTGCTTACTGTTATGACGGTGGGCATCACGTGTTGTATAGGGTAAACGTCGAAGTTGCCGTCCTGGTAATCCGGTGGGGTCCACCCTAATGGGTTATTGTGCCCTGTGGATTCAACCCATATCCATCCATAACCCCTGCCGTCAAGTATGTCCCAGTAAATGTTCGCGTTAGGATAGTCGGGAAACCATATGAGTAATGCCACATGCTTGGGCGCGCTAACCATAACAACGTCAAACCCCGCGCTTAGGTAAAGGATTCCACAAAGGAAAGCGAGGTCTTCACAGTCTCCTCTAGCAACAGTACCAGCATCACGAGCTTGTCTAATCATGTACGCCATCTCGTCAGGGTTCCAAGCCCACTCTATCTGAGGTTGCCCACCCATGGTCACGTAGTCCTTGTCATAACCATATTCGGTCCATCTCTGAACAAAGGAAAGTATCGCCTCGGCACATGCCACTCTGTTTGGATAGTCTCGTTGGAAGTTCTCACCCCAACTGTAGGCTAAATCAGTGTAGTTGCCGAGGCTTTCGTACGCTAAGTTTGGCAGATATCCGTCAGCTCCGTACCAAGCGTTTCTGTTTATGTCCCAAGGCGTGTCGTGCCACGCTCCATTTTTATATATGAAATCAGGCGGCCACTTGTTTCCGCTCGGATACGCAAAAATGTCGACTACGGACGAGGTTAGACCAAGCAACACTAAGAC
>CAZUFG010000128.1:0-3010 GCA_964618655.1 uncultured Candidatus Bathyarchaeia archaeon
ATGGCTAGCGCTACCGCACCCGCTCTTGTAGCGTCTGCAAGACTGCCGATGTGAGGGAAGCCAGAGGCTCCGACGCCCATCTCTGTCCTAACCAGTTCGAGGCTTCTGCCGAGCTTACGCTCTCTCTCCAGAATCTTAACTGCAACCTTGTCGTACCATGTGCCGTGTCCGATGATTCGTTCAGTCATGATTGAGGTTTCCTTTTCCATGGTCCACGTAGAATAGTCAATAGGGTTTAATAAAAACAGTTTTACTTGTTAAAGTTGAGGTGCCTTCCCATCTTGTCGTTCTATGACCCCGTGACTAGGCATGAAGCCATAGAAAAACTCGTAGTACGTGACACGGGACAAAGCCAAGAACGTAAGTATTGGCGCTTCAGATTTGACCGCTGGTACGGCGGAATCGTGACAGCCGACGCAGTGGGCTGCGGGCTTGTCTGCAAGTTCTGCTGGGTTTCAGACGTGGTTATGTTCAAGCCAACGGAGATTGGGAAATTCTACAGCCCGAGCACGGTTGCCAAAATCTTGGTGGACATGGCGAACAAGCGAGGCTTACGACAGTTGCGAGTGAGCGGCGGAGAACCCACGATAGGAAAGCGTCATTTACTTCAACTGCTCGACCATCTTGCGGGGCAGCCACTTGTCTTCATTCTTGAAACAAACGGCATCCTCATAGGAAATGATCCTCAATACACCAAAGACTTATCAAAATATCGGTTTCTTCACGTTCGAGTCTCGTTGAAAGGCTGTAACGAGGAAGAATTCGCCACGCTGACAGGCGCCAAACCTGAAGGCTTCTCGCTTCAATTGAGAGCACTCGAAAGTTTAGTTCGGGCGGGGGTTAAGTGCAATCCAGCCGTCATGGTGTCCTTCTCCACAGAAGAAAGCCTGAGAAGCCTTGCCATACGATTAGGAAACATCAGCCCAAGACTAGCTAAAGACCTCGAACCTGAAGAGTTGCTTCTCTACCCCCAAGTCAAGCGTAAAATCGAGAAATACGGTTTAAAGTATTATACAGCGGTTTCCAGCGGCTAACCAGCATAACTTCCGAATCTTTTAGGTCGGCGAAACAGCATGATGTCGTTCCTCTCTGTTACATAGTCAAAGCCTGCTGATAGAAGCTCTTTAGCCTCTTCTGCTGTTGTGGCTGTTGACACATCAAACTCGTCGTCTTTGAAGTGAACCACCTGTGTATATTTCATGGTGCTTTGGATTCTCCTATGCCCTAAGACTTTTTTGACCAGTAGAATGTTTCTGGTGTAATGGTAGGTCATGGTTGCTCCCCAATGGCGAAACGCGGTTAGAGATATGCTTCTCAACCTTGGGTTTTGCAGTTTCTCAGCAGCCCTGCTCCTCAAAAGTTGGAAGTTGGTGCGCATTGTGTTATAGGTTGTTGGAAAGATTCGCTCTGAAGTTTTGGGTAAAGCGTTAAGCATGGCTATGAGTTTGTTTGAGGAACAAATCCTAGCGCGCGAGCAAAAGGATGAATCTGTTCTATTATCTCTTTGGGCGAAAATTTGGACCAAGACTTAAACTAGGTTGCTTCCAAAAACTCAGTTTAGATCTTTGAACTGTAATCGAGGTTTTTCCACAATCTATATAAACCAAAGTATATAAACCAAAGCAGTGCACTTATCTAGCTAAAAGTGAGATGAAACCGCATTGAAAACGATAACGAGAGCGACTGTTTTCATTGCGATTTTGCTACTAACCCAATACGTAACACTCTTTTTTGCTCATAAAGCCAAAGCTACGACATATGATGTTCAGACCTATCCAGAAAATAAATGTCTCGATTTCACCGTAGCAGATCAGCGCATTGACTGCGGTTACAGCGCAATCTTTCAGGCAGCAACACTTACTATCGAGGCATGGGTTAAACCCAAGTACAATGTTCAAATAGGAAGCGACTCTCCGTCCAGTTATGGGCACCACTATGGATGCATCGTGACTCTGCGTCAAGCGGGGACATGGAACAGCGGATGGTATTTTGGATTTGACTACGCTACCGGATTTCTATTTTTCACAATAGATAGTAACCCAATTCCGCTTCATTCCAATAGCTGCAATTGGTACAATGACTCATGGTACTACGTGGCAGTAACCTACGACCCTGCGCTGCCCCAGGATAACATAGTATTTTATGTGAATGGAACAGTTAACTCGCACTACAATATTTCCTCAGCCATAGTATACAATAACCCTCAACTCAATATCGGCATGCAATCGGGGAACCCTGGTAATGCTTACCTAGGGCTCATTGACGAAGTGCGAATATGGAATGCCTCCAGAACACAAACCGAAATACAAAGCACATGGAACAGAACACTTAATGACCCAACAGAAACTGCAAATCCCAATCTAGTGGGATACTGGCGCTTCGACAACTTGATTCATGGAAACTACCCTGACTACTCAATCTACTCCAATGATGCAGTTCCAGCTGTAGCTCCAGAGCAGTTTGAACCTGGAGCCCCAATCGTACCCGAGTTCTCGCCCATTCTTGTAATGCTTGTTTTGGCGACAAGTTCCCTTTCTGCCATTTTATTACGCCGCCGACTAAGAAAGGTAAATCCTGCAAGTTTCAAGACGTGATCTGAACCACACTGGACAACTCTCAATCTTTCTCCCATGGCATAAGCACTCGCGCTGAGCTAGACGACCAGTTGTCTGTCAATCCTTGCTCTACTTCTCTTGCCAAAACAACCCTACCAGAACACTTTGCCACAAACGAACACACCATTATGGCTTCATAAGTGGGGGCCTGTAAGGAAAAACAGTTCCAAAACAATGATTCATCTGCCTTTATAACAATTTGAGAACATTGATAGTTTGAAAAAATGCATGCATGCAAAACAATTATGCAACACCCACTCTTGCTAGAGAATGGCTCTACGAGATGAAAGCAACTTTCCAAAAACAGAAAAAATAAAGATCTAAACAAAAAAGGAGAGTCGCGGGAGACATCTCCACATTCTGCCACTTAAAGTATTATACAGCCTACACGCCGC
>CAZUFG010000129.1:0-3008 GCA_964618655.1 uncultured Candidatus Bathyarchaeia archaeon
TTATAGTCTCGAACAATGTTGATGGTGGCGTGTGGAGCCAACAAAGCAATTTTGTCCACCTCATCTGACTTCAGTTCTCGACCCTCAATCTTCACCATATCCTTCACGCCGAGGCTTTTGCTCGGAACGTTTATGGCGATGGTTACAATCCCGTCCATGCGTCCTGTGATTCCTAAAATCTTGGCCACATCCAGTGCGTGACCCCTCGTGATATGGTCAATCACTGTGCCGTTTCGAATTTTAGAAACCCTCAAGGTTTTTCGAGACATGCTTTCGCCTGCCTGCCGAAATATATTAACGGAACTTGGTTTTATTATTTTATTTGCCTTTTTAGAAGTCGACTGGCTTCGTTTTACTAAGAAACTTCGCCCAGTAAAGCTCAAATCTTCTGAGCAGTCCCCCAATAGAGCAAAGAAGTTATTTGTAACCTGCCGAACTTTGTCAAAGGGGACGAAGTTGGAGTTTGAGAGGCGCGACATAATCTCAATTAAAGACTTCAGACGAGAAGAAATCGATTACATACTAAAAACCGCAGAGACTATGGAGCCAATCGCCAAAACTGGTTCTGGCATGCTTCGTGGGAAAATGCTTGCAACTCTTTTCTTCGAGCCCAGCACAAGAACTCGCCTCAGCTTTGAGGCTGCGATGCACAAGCTAGGAGGAGACGCCATCGGATTTGCCGAGGCAGAAATCGCCTCGGTCAAGAAGGGAGAAAACCTTGCAGACACGGTTCGGGTTGTTGAAAACTACGCGGATGTCATTGCGTTACGACATCCGTTGGAGGGAGCGGCACGACTGGCTGCCGAATTCGCTCAAGTGCCTATAATTAATGCTGGCTCTGGCGCTGAGGAACACCCAACTCAGGCCTTGCTAGATTTGTACACAATATTGAAGGAGAGAGGCAAAATTGATGGGCTTAACATCGCTTTGGTGGGCGACCTGCGTTACGGGCGTACAGTGCATTCGCTCGCGTATGCGCTGTCATTGTATGATGTGAGGCTGCATCTAGTTTCGCCTGATTCTCTACGCATGCGCAGAGAAGTTCTAGACACCATTCGTGGAAAAATAAGAGTCGTAGAAAAATCTGGGATCGAAGAAATCCTACCTGAAATAGACGTGCTCTACGTGACGCGGATTCAAAAGGAAAGGTTTCCAGACCCAGCCGAATACGCGAAGGTCAAGGGAGCCTACAAAATTGATTTGGCCGCGCTGAAAAACGTGAAGAAGGATATGATAATTATGCATCCGCTTCCAAGAGTAGACGAAATTTCCGACGAAGTAGACGCAACGCCACATGCTCGGTATTTCCAGCAAGTCTGGAATGGCATAGTCACAAGGATGGCCTTACTTGCACTCATTCTGGGTGCGGCGGAATAATCTCTGCATTAAATGTCATAGAAAAAGAGAGCGAAGGCACAAGCCGAAAGTCCGTTAGACTACGTAGCGATGCCTGTCCAGAAGTTCTCTTCTTTTTCCCGCGTTCCAGCCTCTAACTCTTTGATAGTACCCAGTGATGCGGGACCAGTGTTCCAGAACGTCTCCGGTAGCATTACATCGTGAACATTTTGAGAGAAGCCCAGGCGCCACGGTGGAGCAGTTTTGACAGATTGTTAGGTCTCGAGTGTATGTGAAGTAGGCGGTCAATGTTTTGGTAGCGATGCGTTGTGTGAGGTTCCACATGGCTTCAGGTGAGGGGTTGTTTTCTCCGAGCCAAACATGAAGAATTGCGCCTCCGCGAGTGAGCGGGTGAAAGCTAGCCTCAATCTTTATGCGGTCGAGCAGTGGGATTCCAGCTGATGGGCGAACATGCGAACTATTCGTGTAATAGACTGCCCCGTTTGTGGAGTCGCCTTCAACAACCGCTTTCTCCCGGTAAGTCTTTAGGTCGATTAGGGCCAACCTATGCGCGCAACTTTCGGCAGGAGTTTGTATGCAACCAAATCGAAGTCCGGTTTCAGATGAGAACTGATTGGTGCGTTCTATCATGTGCCGAATTATTTGAAGGCCCAGACGCCAGGCGTGTTCGTCTTCGTGGAGTTCCATGCCCGTGTGTGCCTTGAGCATTTCGTTGAGTCCCACGAAGCCGATGTTGAGAACCTGCTTATCGATGTTTAGGTATGTTTCGCCGTCGCATTTCATGGAGCAGAAGGGGAGGGTGCCTTCTTGCAGGCTCTGTTTGATTATTTCGCGCTTTATCAGCAATACCTGTTTTGCTAAGTCCATTTGATAATCCAGAAGCTCGTACAGTTTATCGTCGTCACCGTTGGCTTCGTAAGCCAAGCGAGGCAGGTTCACGGTGACTACTTGTAAGCTGCCCATGCGTAGGGCTCCTTTATGAAAGTCTTCCAGTTCTTCGCTGTCTGGTGCGAAGATGAGTCGGCAACACTGACTGTTCACGATGTCTGGCATGTAGTCTGGGCACAGGTTCAAGAGGTATGGGGTTCCAAATTTCGCGGCAAGTTTTGCAACCTTAAGATATTCGTCCTCAAAATCGTTCAGATACTCTCTTCGGAGTTTAACCTCGCACTTCGGGAAGTTAAACGGTTTCCCAACGTAGTCGCCTTCCAAATAAACGTCGAGTATAGCGTTAAACAGTGTATTTGCTTCTTCAAAGAAGTCTCCATACGTGATATTTTCGCTTACCCGACCTCCGGGGAGAAGAGCGGGAACGTCCCAGATGATTTTGGGCACTCCACACTCTAACGCTATTGATGAGAAGACTGTTTGGCCGCCACGTGCGACGTACATCTGTGACATCTCATAAATGAACATCTGCGCTAACTGCTTCACCCTTTCGTAAGGCAAGCCTCTAACGTAAGGAGCCAGCCAAACGTTGAAAAAGTCGTAGCCTTGTCCGCCAGCCCAGTTGGTTTGGGCTGCCGCCAAAGCCTTAGCGGCGTGAAGAATCGCGACTTCCGCGTGCTTAGCTGGACCAGCAACAGCCGTGTGAACGCCTTGGCCGTCTACGATCAGGCCTTTTTTCAGAAAGAAGCGTAAGTCGTGTTCTT
>CAZUFG010000130.1:0-2963 GCA_964618655.1 uncultured Candidatus Bathyarchaeia archaeon
CGTTTTGGATTTCGCCAGCTATCCAGAGACTACCAAACACGTATGATCTGTGACTAAGGATTACAACAGGAGGGCTTGGCGGAAGCTCCACCTTGAGAGTCTGTATAGTACTCTCTGAGGCTTCGTAAGTTTCGTCTCCATTCCAAGAGGCTTTCACTAGAAAATTGTGAGGGATATGTTCTGGCGTCCATTCATACGGCCCGTAGTATCCGTCTTCAGTCGTCCAGACGGGGTCGCCCCATTCGTCTAACTTGCCCCAAGACTCTTTCAGCTCAATCCATGTGGTTCCATTGTCTTGAGAGTATGTTAAATTAATCAGTCTCCGCAAACCTAAGCCAGTTAAAGAATCCGTTAATCTCCCCGAAATGTTGACGGCTTGTCCATATGTTATTGTTTGAGAAGAGATTTGACATGTTATGTTGCTGGCTTTCTTTGGCGTTGCACTAGTTGTTTGATATGACGAAGCCAAAGCTAAGGACATGACAACTAAGAAAGTAAAGAATAGTGTTCTCTGCCTCATCTTCCCCCATTCAATATATCGCTCTGACCGTATATAAGCAGTTTCAGTTAAATTCATATGCCATTCAACGGACTACTAACAAAAGAGAGCGTGCATCCGTCTTGAACAAGACATCACAGATTACTGGGTTCTACAAACTATCCCCAAAGAAAAGAGTTCAAATGGTAAAAGAGTTCGCAGGCTTAACGGACGAAGAAGTTGGGCTCCTCCAGTCAACTGGGTCGTTAAGTCTAGACTTGGCTGACCGAATGATTGAAAACGTTGTCGGCGCCATACCTATACCACTTGGCATTGCCGTGAACTTCCTAATCAACGGGAAAGACTACCTAATCCCAATGGCTATCGAGGAGCCATCCGTAGTGGCTGCAGCCAGTTACGCCGCTAAGATGGCTAGACGAAAAGGCGGATTCTTCACGAGCAGCACCGAACCAATCATGATCGGCCAAATCCAAGCCGTAGACATAGCCGACCCGTACGCAGCAAAAATGGCCATCCTAGCCGCAAAGCAAGAAATTCTAAAAAAGGCTAACGAACAAGACCCCATGCTAGTCTCGTTTGGCGGAGGAGCCGAAGACGTAGAAGTAAAAGTAATACAGACAGGTACAGGCCCCATGGTCATAACTGAACTTCTCGTAGACTGCCGAGACGCCATGGGCGCAAACGCTGTTAACACTATGGCAGAAGCGGTTGCCCCACTCATCGAGAGAATAACCCACGGCCGAGTCCTTTTAAGAATAATCTCAAACTTGGCTACTAGGCGGTTGGCACGAGCATGGACAGTAATCGCCAAGGAGGAGGTTGGCGGAGAAGAAGTCGTCGACGGCATCGTAGACGCGTATCATTTTGCTGCTGCTGACCCATATCGGGCTGCGACACACAACAAGGGCATACTCAACGGCATAATCGCAGTCGTAATAGCCACATGCAACGACCACAGAGCAGTAGAGGCAGGAGCACACGCCTACGCCGCCAGACTTGGCCACTACAGCCCACTAACTATCTGGGAAAAAAACCGTGACGGAGACCTCGTCGGCTCGATCGAACTCCCCATGGCTGTGGGAATAATCGGCGGCGCCACAAAAGTCCATCCCGTGGCTAGAGTAGCCCTAAAAATTCTCGATGTAAAAACCGCCAGAGAACTAGCCGAAGTCATGGCTGCGGTTGGCCTGGCTCAAAACCTCGGGGCTTTGAGGGCTCTGGCTCATGAGGGCATCCAGAGGGGACACATGTCGCTACACGCTAGGAACATAGCCATCACGGCTGGAGCACCAAGCGACCTAATTGACATAATAGTCGAGCGGATGGTGGAAGAGCGCAAGGTGAGGGTGGACAGAGCCAAAGAACTGATAGAAGAACTCAAGAAAAAAGCAAGACCATAGTATTTTTTCCGCGATTATCGAATTCTTTTATTTGCGCTTTCTGAACAGCATCACGCCTTCATGGTGAAGTGTGTGGAAATGGATTCAGTTCAGTCTAGGGTTGTTACCATGCGCCTGCGCGCTAGAATGATAGAATCGCAACTAAAAAATATGCGCGCTCCAGCTACGCCTTCCCTTCCGTAGTGCGCACGTGTGCATGCGGTGATATGCTAACATGACTTCGAGTTATATTTCCATGTTGTCAGAAGTCGCCCACTTTAAGTTTGACTAAGCCATATACTCCAATAGCATGGACCATTGATAGGCTCAGGAAACCTAAAACTGACGGTTTTTTCTTCTCCGACAGACAGATAAATACTTTGAGTCTTTGTCCAGTAACTACCGCCTTCAGTCACTTTAGCATTAACTATGCAACCAGCAGGGGTCGCTCCAATATTCTTTATGGTTGCGGAAACATATACTACGTAATCGCCGCCAATTCCAAAAAAGCCACCTTCTTTTGTACTCCACCCAGACTTTGAAAGGAAATCAAAATTTTCTAATGACGAAGATTGACCTGGTAAATTCGTACGTGTGACCATTGGAATTAAAACATAGAGAATGAGTGCAACAATTATTATAGTCGCCCCAGCTACGGCAACTATCTTTATAATGGGCTTAGAGAAATCTTTTTGCGGTTGCGTTTGTGATTGCGTCACCCACAGTCCTCCCAATAAGTAAATATTTCAGCCCATTTTTAACCATTTCGAAAATGCTCGCGCATCGGATGATAATGTTGATGTTGATGCACATGATAGTTGAAAACACAGAAAAATGGGATTTGCATGGGCGAGTGGAGATGTCTCCACCGTACGAGAAAAAAGCAAAAATTATAACCACACACATTTCTATTCTCCAAGTTAAATGGTTACAAACCAGAGAGGCGGCAGTCATGATAGTAATTCCAGGTCCAGCATCACAAGAGCTAGGTAAAAAGGTTGCCAGCCTACTCAAGGCTAAGATTGTTTCCGTCATTTTCAAAAAGTTTCCAGACGGAGAATCCTACATTCGTTTAGACGGCGACG
>CAZUFG010000131.1:0-2940 GCA_964618655.1 uncultured Candidatus Bathyarchaeia archaeon
CCAACAAGCCTTTACTAGACTGGACGCTCAAAAGGTTAGCGAAAAGCGGCATCGAAGAAGTAGTTTTAGCTGTAAACTACATGGCTGAAGCCTTCATCAAACGCTACAGGAGCTTCACTTATGGAATGAAAATCACATATTCTAAGGAGGCGAAACCACTAGGCACTGGAGGCCCAATCAAAAAAGCCGAGAAACTAATCGGACGTGATGAGCCATTTCTCGTCTTAAACGGAGACATCCTCACCAACATAGACTACGCCAAATTATTGAAGAAACATAAGGAAAAAAACGCAACCGCAACCATAGCGCTGTTTGGAGTTGAGAATCCAAGTCGATACGGGATCGCTGAGCTAACAAAAAACAGTTGCATAAAAAATTTTGTGGAAAAGCCTGACCGCCGAAGAGCGCCCTGCAACCTAGCAAATGCTGGAATCTATGTTCTTGAACCCGAATTATTCGATTACATCCCAAGCGGTCGACCTGTCTCAATTGAGAATGAAGTTTTTCCAAAGCTGGCTGCCGAAGGGAAACTTTACGGTTACAATTTTAGTGGCTTATGGATTGACATCGGTGAGCCAGCTGACTACCTGAAGGCAAACCGTCTTCTACTTGACACTGTAGTAAGACAGAGCCAACTGGGAGAGGATGTCATCATGGATAAAGAGACCATGATCGAAGCGCCGTCCGTGGTCGGCAAAGAAGTAACGCTTGGAGAAGGATCTAAGATTGGTTTTCACACTACGGTCGGAGACCACTCAGTTGTTGGAAGAGGGGTTTGCATTGAGAATTCCATAGTCCTCGCACGAACTACGATCTCAGATTTCGCATCAATAAGAGGCGCAGTTATTGGCGAAGGCGCAGTTATTGGGAAGCGAGTGAAAATTGAAGACGGCTGTCTAGTTGGCGACAACGCTGTGATTGAAGACAATGTTACGCTTACGCGAGGCGTGTCTATCTGTCCTTCTAGGACGGTTGCAGAAAGCGTGCTTACGCCCAAATGTCTAATGTAAGTTTAGGATACTAACTTTATTACCTCCGGAACAAAGAAAAATTGAGGGAAAACTCATGAAGCAATCGAGACAGCTGTTTGGAACAAACGGAATCCGTGGTCTAGTTAACGTTGAAATAACTCCCGAGTTCGCGATTAACGTCGGAGGGGCTGTTGGAACCTTTTTTAGAAGGGGACGAATAATGGTTGGGTATGATGGCAGAACTAGTAGCCCTATGCTTACTCATGCTGTTGTTGCGGGTTTAACGTCTGCAGGGTGCACCGTGTTTGATGTGGGGATGGCTCCTACCCCAGCCATTCAATACGCAGTCAAATACCACAAGATGGACGGCGGAGTCATAATCACCGCGTCGCACAATCCAGCCGAATACAATGGGATCAAGGTAACCGCTAACGATGGAGTGGAACTGCCCAGAGAGCAGGAAATTCAAATAGAGAACATTTTTTTCGACAAGAAAAGTCGAATGGCGAAATGGAACAAAATCGGAGAGATACATCGGTTGCAAGGAATTGTAAATACCTACATAGAGGCTGTAAAAAAACACGTAGACGTTAACGTCATTCAGAAGAAATATTTTCACGTCGTGGTTGACGCCGGAAACGGTGTTGGCGGCCTAGCCGCTCCATACATGCTTCGAGAAATGGGATGCCGAGTCACGACTATGAACGCTAACATAGACGGCACCTTTCCCAACAGACCACCAGAGCCCAGACCAGAACAACTAGGCGAACTCACATCAACTGTGAAGGCAGTTAAGGCGGATTTGGGCGTAGCCTACGACGGAGACGGCGACCGCTCCATATTCGTCGACGAAAAGGGAGAAATCCACTGGGGCGACCGAACCTTCGCACTCATCGAAAAACATTTCTTAGAGAACAACCCGGGCGAAACTATCGTCACGCCTGTAAGTTCTTCACAAGTTGTCAAGGATATAGCGGACGAATATGGCGGCAAGGTCGTTTGGACCCAAGTTGGGAGCACTATCGTTTCCCATGAGATGAAAAAGCTGAAGGCGAAGCTTGGCGGCGAAGAGAATGGCGGCGTGTTTTATATGCCCCATCAACCTGTTCGAGACGGCGCTATGACTACCGCGTTGATTCTGGACATAATGGCGAGAACTGGCGAGAGGCTGTCGGAACTGTTGGCGAAACTGCCTTTTTACCACCTAGAAAAGGATAAGCTGAACTGTCCAAACGAGCTTAAAGAACGAGTTTTAGAAGGACTTGTCAAGCAAGTTGGAGGCTTAACAATAGACACGGTTGACGGCGCAAAAATATGGTTTCCAGACAAAAGTTCCATTCTTATACGTCCCAGCGGAACCGAACCACTCTACAGGCTTTATGCTGAAGGAAAGACAAAGAAAAGAGCGAAGCAACTTATTGCAGAGTACAGAACAAAACTTCAGAGGACAATTAACACACTAAGGAGATGATGTTCTCTTGAGTGGTCTCAAAGTTTTCATCGACATTCTTACCCCAAAACAGTGTATGCTCTTTTCTAAGTTGTCGCAAAAACTGGAGAAGGAAGGGCATGAGATTCTTAAAACAACACGGGAATACCGCGAGGTGGTTCAACTCATTCGGCTGATGGGGATAGACGCGAAAATTCTCGGAAGGCATGGTGGAGAAACAGTAATGGGCAAACTGACTGCAAGCATAGAGCGAACACTCCAGTTGGCTTCTTTGATTCAAGAGTGGAAGCCCGACGTGGCGGTTTCTTTTTCTTCGCCTGAAGCGGCCCGTGTTGCTTTTGGTCTAGGCGTCCCGCACGTTTGTATAAATGATTCTCCCCATGCTGAGGCTGTGGCTCGACTGACTGTCCCCTTTTCGGAGAGGCTCTTGACGCCAAGAATGATTCCGAAAAGAGTGTGGGTTAAGTTTGGAATATCAGCCGACAGAATAGTTCAGTATAACGCGCTGGACGCTTGGGC
>CAZUFG010000132.1:0-2938 GCA_964618655.1 uncultured Candidatus Bathyarchaeia archaeon
TTGCTATCATCAGGTGTATGCGTGTTATGCTTAAGTTGCCGAGGTAATTTAGAACGGTAGAACCTGCCACTGCGGGTCCGCCATCTATCAACACGTCTTCGTTTGGCGTGTCAATGAAGATGGCGTCGCCTTGACCAACGTCGATGTAGTGCACTGTAACGCTCGAAGAGTCATTCGACGCTGCCACAACGAAAGCGTTTTTTCTGCAACCACTCTGTATGAACCAAACGCCGACAGAAACGCTAATAACTAAAATAGCTAAAAAAGCAACAACTTTTCTGCTCATTCTATATCACTTATTCTTTTTGCAGATTAAGTTTTTATGACTTGCGCGCGCAACTATGAAATATCTTTAGCTGTTTCCCATAGATGCTGAAAATAATCCCTAGCAAACTTCACCAAACCCACATGACTCGACCAAATAACAAGCGTAGGCTTATCCTCACCGAGAAAAAGCAAGGCTTCACGCCCATCCACGATCACGCCTCCACCAAACATGCTGTCACGAACCCTCACCTCGCCAACCTCAGCAAGTTTCTTAACATCCCAATCCATAGTAACCATAACCTGAACATTTACCCCACCGTCCTGTAAACGGTTCAAGAGTGGCACACCAACCTCGACAAAACTCTTCGCAAACACGGGCGCCGCAACCATCAACTCCTTCCTGGCTTGACCTAACATCTCTTGCAACTTCGCCAAAACACTAAATTCCCCACGCAAAATCCAGATGTCTGGCTTCTCCCGCAACTCACGCCTCTCATACAAAGGCTGAAGCTCGCCCAAAACTACACGCTTCCACCCACTCACCATGTCTTCTAGGCGAAGTCTAGCAGCCTCTAAGGCTTCGGAAGGAGACTTCGCATAATAACGACTGGGCCTGCCGTGCTCCGCCTCAATCCAACCCTTACGCTCTAAACCATTCAGCGTCTCATAAACCTTCGAATACGGCACACTCGCTTGTTCGCTGACTTCACCCGCAGTTAGGGCGCCCGTCTTAAGCAGAGACAAGTAAGCCCGAGTCTCGTATTCTGTTAGGCCAGCCTGACGCAAAACCCTACGGGCTTCTTCGCTCACTGACAACGTTTCTTTCAAACCGTTTTCACCTTCTGAAAAGTTTGGAAACCTTCTTATATGGATAGAACATCCTCTACGTTAAATAGTTTACAACTCCCAGTGGTGTCAAAATGCAGTTCATCAAACAAACAAAAAGCATATGCCCAGAATGTTTCCAAGTCCTAGAAGCCAACATACTCGAAAAAGACAACAAAGTCTACATAGAAAAAACATGCCCAAAACACGGAAAGTTTCAAGACGTGTACTGGTCTGACTACGCGCAATATCAGCGAGCTGAAAAGTTTCGGTACGAAGGAGAAGGACTCAAAAACCCACGCACCAAGACCAAACTGAACTGCCCCTTAGACTGTGGAATCTGTCCCCAACACAAGTCACACACAGCCCTAGCCATCATCGACGTAACAAACAGATGCAACCTCAAATGTCCAGTCTGCTTCGCCAACGCCGCGCAGGCAGGATACGTATACGAACCATCACAAGAAGAGATTCGTGGGATGCTGGAAAACCTGAGACAGAACGACCCTGTGCCCGCAACCGCCTTACAGTTTTCTGGCGGAGAACCCACTATTCGAGAAGACCTATATGAACTGATACGCTTGGCTAAAGAAGTCGGCTTCCGACACGTGGAGGTCAACACGAATGGCTTACGACTTGCACAAAGCGTTGACTACTGCCGAGGCTTGAAGGAAGCTGGAATGAGCACAGTTTATCTACAGTTTGACGGCGTCACATCCGATGTCTACAAGTTCACACGCGGACGCGATTTGCTGCCCATAAAGAAGAGGGCAGTTGAAAACCTTCGAGAGGCAGGAATAGACAGCGTTGTCTTAGTGGTTACATTAGTGAAGGGAGTCAACGACCACCAACTCGGGGACATTATTCGATTTGCGATTCAAAACTTCGACGTGGTTCGATGCGTGAACGTTCAGCCCGTATCCCTCTGCGGCAGACTACCAGAACAAGAACGCGCCAAGATGCGCATCACAATTCCCGACTTCATGCAACTCTGCGAAGAACAAACCGAAGGAAAGATAAAGGCTTCAGACTTCTATCCCGTCCCAGTTGTGGTTCCAGTCTCTCGGGCTGCAGGCGTATTGAAGAATAAACGGTACGTCGAGTTTACGGCTCATCCGCACTGTGGAATGGCGACGTACATATTCGTAGAAAATGGAGAAATTGTTCCAATCACCCATTACGGAAACATCGACAAATTTGTGAAAACAATGGAAAAAGTTTACGAAGCGGGTTCGAAAGGGCATGGAAGAAGGGCTAAGCTGCGGCTAGTGGGTGCGTTGCGCCACATTAAGCTGGGTTTGGTGAGGAAATATTTATGGCCGATTGTGAAGAGCGGAGACTACGAGGCTTTGGGTGATTTGCACAGAAAGATGCTCATGATATCATCGATGCACTTCATGGATCCTTACAATTTTGACTTGGAAAGGGTTCAGCGGTGTTGCATACATTATGCAGTGCCAGACGGTAGAATAATTCCGTTCTGCACCATGAACTCCATTCATCGTCAAAAGATTGAAGAGCGGCTTGGAATTCCAATTAAAGAATGGCAAAGAAAACACAAAATAGAAATCACCGCCGAAGCCTAGCAGAGGAAAGCCTATAAGGAGCCGAACCCCTCAAAACCTTCGAGGAAACATCATGGGCGGAAAGAAAAAACTCACCCTCAAACAGATGGAAAGAACACAAGTTAAGAAGGACGAACAGAAGGGACGAAAATCAAGCGGTGGATCAGCTGCCGAGAAAAAACCTGGAATAGTTCTGCCTGACCCAAAAAGTGAGAAGGTCGTGGGGGAACTGAAAAAGATTAAGGCACTCACCCCGTATGCGGTAGCTTCACGCTTCGACC
>CAZUFG010000133.1:0-2930 GCA_964618655.1 uncultured Candidatus Bathyarchaeia archaeon
TCATTGTCATACCGCATCCGTATCGAAGGTTCGACGGCATTGGCAACATAGCAGAGAACATACAAGCAGACGCAATAGAAATTATAAACCCTCACACGACAACCGAAGAAAACAAGATGGCAGAAACTCTAGCGAAAGCAAGAAACTTACCAAGCGTAGCGGGAAGCGACGCCCACGAACCAAGAGAAATGTGGTTAGCCTACACTGAGGTAGAGGCCGAGCTAAACGTAGACGACGTTTTAAGCGCCATAAAAAAGGGGAAAGTAAAGGCGACATCCTCAAAGTTATGATCGAATTTTCCTGCTTTGCAGTTGATTATTTATTCGTAAATATCTGCGGGTACATGTATTTGGTCACCATTTTTTCTCCGCAGTAGGGGCACAGCTTAAATTCTGGAAGCAAGTCTTTGCCACAGGAAGGGCATCTCCTAGCTCTGATAACATCTGTTTCCATTCGCTCTAGTTTTTCCAATCCTGTTGTAAGCCGCGTGAGGTCCATTTTCACACTGTTTAGGCCGTCTTTAACGTTATTGAGTCCTTCTTTAACCGTGTGAAGGATTATGCTGTTAGACGTGAGCGTGTGGTTAATCATTTCTAACACGCCTACGCCAGGTTCAAGATTACTTTGATCCACTTGACTCTCTTCTACCCTAGCAGCTTCCGAAAGTAATTTGTTGAGTATGGCAGAGAGCGGATCCTGAAATGCAATGAGGCAGGTGAAACCGAAAAAAGCGAATGCTGAAATTAGGGAAATCCAAAAGTACGTGGTCGTGTCTATATTTCCAAAAATCTTTTTTATCGAATTGAATGGATACAGCTCTAAGAGTGAAGTTTTGCCTCCCAAAGTCAAAGAGAGGAAGGCATCTATAGTAAACAAAACCGATAGGAAGGTGAGAAAACCGAAGATCCACACCATCATGGCCTTTTTGATTGGCAATTTTGAACCCTTTTTCTGAAGTTTACAACCATCATCTCATCGGAGTTGAGGTTGGATAAACGCGAACTCTATAATTCTCTAGAAGAGGCATCTATAAGAGAAATACTGCAAAAAATGAAATATATCAGAAACCGACATATGACTGTCAGCGGATGTAAAGTCTAAAATCATTCCAAAACATAATCATCCAACCTATAAAATGAGGACGGTGGAAGAATCACACTGAAGATAAAATTCCTCGGAAGCACGAGAGAAGTTGGAAGAGCAGCAGTTGCTGTCAAAACAGAGAAGACCCAACTGTTGCTTGATTATGGCGTCATGGTCAACCACGAACCTGGTTTTCCAATGCATGTTCCGCCTAAGGATGTGGACGCCATCATCTTAACTCACAGTCATCTGGATCATTCGGGTGCGGTTCCGATTTTTCATATTCAAGAGAGAAAACCCGTGTATGGAACACGTCTATCCTTTGATTTGGCTAACGTACTGATTTCGGATTTTATTCATTTGTCAGGCTATTACCTCCCATTCGAATACATCGAGTTAAGGTCTATGCTGAGGAGCTGCGTTCATGTGGATTATAGAACAAAACAAACCATTGGAGACGTTCATTTTCAACTTTTAGACTCGGGACATCTACCGGGGAGTGCTCAAGTCTTGGTGGAAAATGATGAAAAAAGACTGCTATACACAAGTGATTACAATACTTTAGACACTCGCCTTCTTCCCGGCGCAGACAAAAACTACGGAGAGCTTGACGTAATAATTATTGAAAGCACGTACGCAGATGAGGAGCACCCCAACCGAGCAACTCTGGAGAAAGAATTTGTAGAGAGCGTCATCGAAGTGGTAGAAGACGGCGGAACCGTTCTTGTCCCCGCTTTCAGTGTGGGGCGTTCGCAAGAAGTTTCGTGCATCCTCGCCGCTCATCATTTTGAGTATCCAGTTACGATAGACGGAATGACCCGCGAGGTCAACCGAATCTTGATGAATCACGTCGCTTATTTGCGTGACCCCAAACTGTTTATGGACGCGGTTCACTCCGCCACGTGGGTTGAAGGATGGAAAGACCGGAGGACGGCAACCAAAAAGCCGGGCGTGGTCATATCTCCAGCAGGCATGCTGAAAGGTGGGCCGTCTGTCTTCTACGTGCAGAAGGTTGGGAAAAAGCAGCATAACGCCGTCTTTCTTGTGAGTTATCAGGTTCCCGGAACGCCTGGGCGAGAGTTGCTGGAGAAGGGAAGATGCGTGATTGATGGGAAGATGCGGAAGGTGAAGGCTCGAGTTGAACGATTTGACTTTTCATCTCACTGTGGAGCCAGTCAGCTTCAAGAAACCGTGAAGGGGTTGGAGGGAAACCCAACAGTGTATGTTGTGCATGGAGCCGAGGGAAACTGTGAAAGGTTCGCCAAATGGATAAAGGAGGAAACGGGTTTGAAGGCTTTGGCGCCAAAGGCAGGAGACGTTTACGCTGTCTGAAGGAGGAAAGAATGAAAATAGCCATCTTACGCGTTGGATCAGTAGACGAAAACTTGATGAGAAGCATACAAAGTGGTTTATGCGAAGTCTTTTCAGAAACCACATGCTCAATTCTTGATGATGTTATGCCGATGCCTAAAGACGCCTACGACACGGCCAGACGCCAGTACTATTCGAGTAACATCTTGGCAAAAGTCGAGACTGAAAAACACGATGCGGACCGAGTTTTGGCGGTTACAGAGGCTGATCTTTATGTTCCGCGTCTAAACTTTGTTTTCGGGGAAGCCCTCTGTCCGGGTAAGGCTGCGGTAATATCGTTGTGTAGGCTTAGACCCGAGTTTTATGGAGAATCGCCGAGTAGGGCATTGTTTGTTGAGCGTTCTGTTAAAGAGGCGGTTCACGAGGTTGGGCACACGTTTGGGTTGGGTCATTGCCACAATTCAGCCTGTATCATGTTCTTTTCCAATTCTATTCTTGACACGGACAGGAAGAAGCTTGTTTTTTGTGAAAAATGC
>CAZUFG010000134.1:0-2913 GCA_964618655.1 uncultured Candidatus Bathyarchaeia archaeon
GACTTGCCGAAGTATCTTTTGACTTTCTCTACGTCCCCTTCGTAGATTGCTAGTCCACCTGCGATATCGTACCATATTCTTGCTTCTTGAACGTCTTCCTGTTTTTCAAAAAGTTTCGCTTTTTCTTCGGCTTCGCTCATGGGCACTTTAATCTTCCTCGGATCTAGGAACATGATTTTGTGAAGGGCTTCGTAAACGTCTTTGTCTTTGCCGCAAAACTCTTCAAGGTCAGAAGCTATTTTCTTAGCCTCTTCTACTTGTTTCTTTTTGGCTTTCTTTCTAAATCGGTCTAGTAACCCCATGTTGATCCTCTCATTTCTCTCAGTTTATATTTACTTTCTGAACTTAAACTTTAAGCAAATTTTGAGCATACAGCCTAAGTCATAGCTTGGTTTAACAGTTCGATCACGTCGTACATTTTCAGCTTAGAGCCAAACTTGCTCATAGCGTCGTTGAGGTTTCGCCAGCAGAATGGACAGGCTGAAACTATGGCTTCCACTCCCAGCTTTTCTGCCTCTTTTAGTCGTTCACCAGCAATTTCCACAGCCCAGTCGGGATATCCAGACTTGACGCCTCCTCCTGAGCCGCAGCACCAAGCATTTTCTCGGGCACGGGGCATTTCTACGAGTTCTATTCCTGGGATTGATTTGAGAACGTTCCTCGGTGCATCGTAGACACCCACATGTCTTCCCAAATGGCATGGGTCGTGGTAGGTTACTCTCATCTTAACTGGTTTTTTGAACTTTATTTCGCCGCTTTTCATGAGGCTCTCTAGCAACTCTGTCGTGTGAAGAACCTCAAAGTTATGAGTTGTTTTAAGAACGTCGCTGTACTCTTCTTCACGGTAGTCCCTCTTCCACATCCGGTAGCATCCGGCGCATGTTGTTACTATCTTTTTTGCGCCAGCCTTCCTAGCCTCTTCGATGTTGTGTTGGGCTACGTCTTTCGCTGAGACCCAACTGGTTTCCCACTGCCCCGTTCTCAGCAGAGGCGAGCCACAGCACCATTCATCCCTCAAAATAGTGAAGTCAACGCCCAACTTCTGAAAAACATCCACCGTAGCCTTCGCGAGTTCTTTCTGCCTATACGCAGATGTGCAGCCAGTGAAGTAAACGGTTTCAGAGTTTTTGGGCAGTTTGACGTTGCTTGGCAGCCAAGCCAGTCGGTCCTTGTGCAGTTCCATGTAGGGGTTGTGTTCCTTGCCAATATGTATTCCAAACGCTTTCTGTTTGCCTGGCAACCCCGAACCAGCCTTAACACAGTCAGCCCTCAACGCTTCAATTAACGCAATCATTCTATGTTTATATCCTACTTTCGGCTCTTGTAGCGTGCACTGTTGTTCGCAGCTTCCACAGGTTGGACAAGCGAATAATATGTCAACTAGCGCTGGGTCAGAGAAGTCTACCCTACGCTCAAGTATGCTTCTGGCTACCCAAGACTTGCCCCCGCCAAAATATGCCTCAAACTTGAATTTTTCGCCAGACGGACACGTAGGCTGGAAGCTTCCTTCTGGCCAAACTCCTGGCTTAGTAGGCCACATCCACGTGAACGTACAGAGTCGACAGTGAAGACAATTATAGGCGTCTTCCTTATACTTTTCAATTCGAGCCATGTTTGGTCCCCCTTATGAAAGCGCCAACCTCCCCGGATGCATAATCCCGTTCGGGTCTAAGGTCTTCTTGATCTTTCTAAGCAAGTTGTAGTATCCAACCGACTTAGACATCGCCATCGGCGCGTGAATCGACGCGCTTGGCCTGTAGGGAATTCCACCCATCTCTAAGAATTTTTCAGTCATCTCTGAGTCGAGAGCGTCAACTGCCTTAAAGTCTTCTGGCGACTTGGGATCAAACAAAACTATTGGCATTACTAGGCCTTGTCTGCCATGGTCAACGGCGGCTAACCAAACAACCGGAGAAAACTTGTATTTCTCCATCAACTTTTCTGCTTGTTCTCCGAATTCTGCGGCGTCTTTCCATGGCACGTACCATGTTATGAAGAGTAGGCCTCCGCCCTTATGGCCAGCGTATGGGACGGATATTCTGTTGGGTTTTGTTAATCTGGCGATTATGCTGGGCACGTCCAGTTTCCATTCGAAAATGTTCTTTTCTCCGTACTCTTCCTGATACTTGGTCAAAACATGGTTTATTCTTCTCTTTATGTTTTCCATTTCCTCCTTGGTTTCGGTGCCAAGTTCGAAGTTCATCCAAACCATGGGTAAAGCATCTGGCTTCGGCAGTGGCGGCCACCTATACTTTGCTCTTCGGCATGTGGCTAATGGGTAGTTTCCGCCCTGTGCCAGGTCAACAACTTCCATCTTTAGGACATCAAGGGACGGTTCGATGATGTATTTCCATTCGCTTGCTCCGAAGGCTACTACGTCTCTCACCTTGGCCATTGGAAAAATTTTGATCGTCATCTTGGTCACCACGCCAAGAGTTCCCTGAGAACCGAGAAACAAGCCTGTGAGGTCTGGGCCGAACATCCACTTGTAAAAGCCTTTTGAGGTTGACAGGGCGTATGAGCCCGTCCTTATGATTTCGCCAGTTGGCAAGACGGCTTCTAAGCCTAAAACCGCGTCAGCGGCTGGACCGTATCGGGTTGAAAGAAAATGAAAACCTCGGTCAAGATGGTCTCCAACTAAAGTAGCGGATGGCGGCGCTCCATCTGGGACTCCTGGCCTATAGTCAGGGTGGTTTTCCTGCATAAACTTCCATGCTTGGGCAGACGTTACTCCAGGCTCTACAACCATATATCTTGCGTTGGTGTCAACTTCGATTATTTTGTTCATTCGGCGCAGGTCGAGGAGTATGCTGCCTTTCTTAGTGGGTGTTGCTTCGCCTCCGCTTAGTCCTCCCGAATGCGGAACGACTGGAATTTTCTTTTCATTAGCAATAAGCAGAATCTTCCGAACCT
>CAZUFG010000135.1:0-2834 GCA_964618655.1 uncultured Candidatus Bathyarchaeia archaeon
TCGACGCCCCACAATGCCTGTACTTCCAAAAAGGAGTTTGCAAAATCTGTGAGAAGATATGCCCAGCCAAGGCTCCTTGTTTTGAGCAAAAACCTGAAGAAACTCAACTTGAAGTTGGCGCTGTTATCGTGGCTACGGGTTTTGATGAGTTTGACCCTTCATCCTTGCCTAAGTATGGGTATAAAGAATTGAAAGATGTGATAACTCAGTTTCAGCTGGCTAGAATATTAGACCCATCAGGTCCTACAAGTGGAAAATTGAAGAGACCTTCTGACTCAGAGAAACCAAAACGTATTGTTATGATTCAGTGTGTGGGTTCTAGAGACCCAAAAGTCAACGCCTATTGCTCGCGCTATTGCTGTATGGCTGCAATGAAAAATGCGATGCTCATTAAAGTCGAACAAGACCCAGACGCGGATATAACCGTTCTTTATAAGGACGTTAGGGCGGCTGGAAAAGGTTTTGAAGAGTACTATGTGAGGGCTAAGGAGCGGTATGGAATAAAGTTCGTTAAAGGTGAGTTAATTCAGGTTTCGCAGGATTTTAAAGCCAACGAATTGAAGATTGAATATGAAACTCCAGCCAATCAAAAAGCCGTGCTTCGCTCAGACCTCGTTGTGCTCTCCTGCGCCGTAGTTCCTTCGAAAGGCTTGCGTGAACTAGCTAAAATCATTGGCGTTAAAATAGCCCCAGACGGCTTCCTTAAAGAATTAGACGACAAAGTGAGCTCCGTTGAAACTAGCACTGCCGGAGTCTATGTTTGCGGTGTGGCTGAAGGACCTAAGGACATTCCTGAATCTGTCGCTCAAGCCAGCGCAGCCGCTTCAAAAGCAGCGTTGAAAATGGCAGAAATTGTTCAAAAGCCTATGCTGATTCCCGTTATCGAGGATGAATTCTGCAGCCGCTGCAGATTATGCGAAGGCGCATGCCCATTCAGGGCTATCGTTTTTGATGAGAAAAAAGAAGAAATAAAAGTTGACGAAACCTCGTGTACGGGTTGCGGGTTATGCGTTACCGCTTGCGGAGCTAACGCTATTCAACTCATTAACAATGAATATGGACTGGTTTCAAGACAAATCCGTAGCGTCTTGACAGGCGCAGACGAAAAATTAAAACCAATCATAATTGCTTTCTGTTGCGACGAATGTGGGTATACGGCGTTAGACAACGTTGGATTTCGTCATCAACACTACCCGGCTGGAATTATTCCCATCTTTGT
The DNA here is from genome assembly GCA_964618655.1 of uncultured Candidatus Bathyarchaeia archaeon. Classification (GTDB taxonomy): domain Archaea; phylum Thermoproteota; class Bathyarchaeia; order Bathyarchaeales; family Bathyarchaeaceae; genus CAZUFG01. The sequence continues at coordinate 1,220 of CAZUFG010000135.1, forward strand.
GCCATGCCTAAGTGGGCTTTCTGTTCAACACGTGATAGAAGCCTTAACGTTGGGTGCAGAGGACGTTTTGATTCTTGGATGTCAAGATGAAAGGTGCCATTTTGAAGAAGGAGTCGCTAAAGCCAGAATGAGGATGGGTTTAATCAAGAAAGTGTTTCACGAAGTAGGGATATTCGCAAACAGGGTACACGTTCTGCCACTTTCGGGAAGCATGGTTCAAGAATTCACGTCGATGGCTGGGCAGATAGCAAAACAATCGCATAGGAGAGGACGAAAATAAAAGAGCCACGCATAGGAGTTTTCATATGCCACTGCGGGCTTAACATAGCAAAATCTGTCGACGTTAAAGCCCTTCGTGAACAAATGTCAAAGCTTCCAGGAGTCGTACATGCCGTTGACTACGAGTTCATGTGTTCTGAAACGGGTCAAAAGATGATTAGAGAGGCTATAAAAGAACACAGTTTGAATCGTGTAGTTGTGGCTTCATGTTCGCCTAAATTACATGAGCTCACTTTTCGCAGAGTCGTCAAAGAAGCTGGTCTAAACCCCTTCCTTTTCGAAATGGCAAACATAAGGGAACATTGTTCGTGGGCTCATCTGCACGAGCCTGAAAAAGCCACGGAAAAAGCCCTGCACATCGTGAAGTCTGCAATTGAGAGATGTAAATATCTGGAGGAGATTGGAGAAAAAGAAGAGATCGTTAAACCATCAGCCCTAGTGATAGGCGGCGGAATAGCAGGAATCACAGCAGCCGTTGGTCTCGCAGATTTCGGATTTGAGGTACATTTAATCGAAAAGACGCCATGGCTCGGCGGAAAAACCGCACAATTGGGAAAGACTTTTCCAACTGAAGACTGTGGAGTGTGCATCACTCCAAGACCATTTGAAATGGATAGAAAATGTCTTTACAAAGGACGAATTCTCTCACACCCACAAATCAAAACGTATACGTTGTCCACTCTTAGAACGTTGACTGGATACATCGGACACTTCACAGCCAGAATAGAAAAGATGCCAAGATACGTCAGCGAAAAACTCTGCATAGCTTGCGGTGAATGTGAGAAAGTATGCCCCGTAGAGGTGCCAAGCGAATTTGACTTGGGACTAAGCAAGAGAAAAGCCGTATACTTGCCCTTCGTTCAAGCTGTCCCCCACGTCTACGCCTTAGATATGAATCATTGCACAAGATGTGGAGAATGCGTGAAGGTTTGCCCCACAGAGGCTATTAACCTGGAAGAAAAAGCTTCATACGCTGATGTTGAGGTTGGAACAATCATTGTGGCTGTTGGCTTTGACGAATTCGAGCCAACAGGACTGTTTGGCTATGGAAATTATCAGAACGTGATAACGCAGCTAAAACTTGCGAGGATGATGGATTCGAGCGGTCCCACTCTAGGCAGCATAGTTCGCCCATCTGATGGACATGCTCCGAAACGCATAGTTATGCTTCAATGCGTCGGGTCTAGAGATAAGGCAACGCACGTTTATTGTTCAAAGATTTGCTGTACCATTGCATTGAAGCATGCCCGCAGCCTAAAAATAATGAACCCGAAGACTGGCATCACGGTTTGTTACAAGGATATTCGACCCTTCGGAAGAGATTACGAAGACTACT
>CAZUFG010000136.1:0-2834 GCA_964618655.1 uncultured Candidatus Bathyarchaeia archaeon
GCGGTCTTCGCAGATATAAGTGTTGTGTTGGCTTCTAATAAGGATTTTTTAGGCCTGATACATAACGCTCATGCTGTTCACCGTTGTTAAATTAACACGATCGTGTTAATCTTTTAGTTAAGGGAGTTTCGGATAAAAATAAGCGTCTTCTTTAAGCAACTTGCCCAAAACGAACAGATTAGGGTTAATCCATAAGCGGGGGATATTCCGCAAATTCCATCATTTTGTTTAGGGTTTGGTTAAAGTTACTGGTGATGAGGCGTATACTCTTATTACGTTGAAGTTTACGCCGAACTGTTTCAGTATAGCGGTTGCCTTTTCAAGGTTTTCTGCGGGTATCATGAAGCATCCGTCGCCGAGTTTTGCGCCACCGACTTCTTCGACTAGGCCTTTTCTTTTTTGTTTGCCGAAGAGGCGGTAGTCAACTTTCATTTTTTCGTTGTGGGGTAGTTTGGCTAGGCTGTAGCTTAATATGGCCATGGGTGTGAGGTTTTGGGCGAGGGCTGGAGCCCTAAACGGATAGCGTAAGTATAAGATTGTGCCTTGTTGGAGAATGTTTTGAAGGAATGTTGGCTCGGTTTTTTCTGTCAGTTCTCTGATGCTTCTTGTTAGAACTTGCGTGAATAATCCCAGTTTTCCGATGTTTTGATATAATTCTCTGCGATTTCGCCACATGGTTTCATCGTCTTGAAAGACGACGAGCATGTCATAGTCTGAGTACTCGTCATAGTCGCCTCGGGCTCTGCTCCCAAAGAGTATGATGGACACTACTCCTTCAATTTTCGTTATGGCTTGAACCAGTCTATCTAATGCTGAGTTTAGTTCTTTTTTCAATTCCATCTATGATTCGCTCCATTGCATCTACAGCTTCTTTCGCTCTCTTTCCATCGAGACCGTCATATCCTAGGTCGCCGTAGGCGCCCCAAATTATGTCGAGGTCAGCGGCGATTTCTGGGAAACTGGTTTTCGCCCACTTGACTCTTTCAGCGTGAGCTGTTCTTGGCGATGTGTGGAAGTGCTTTCCAGATTTTGTTGCGACGGCCTCGATCACTTGTTCGACGGCTTTCAACGAGAGGTCGCCTACCACTGTATGTCTGCCCTTTTTGAACTCGTCTAGGGCCGCTTCTCTCTTTTCTCTTGCGAGTCTCACATGATGAGTTGCGTCTCCCATTACTCAGCCCACCGTCTTAGTATAAGAAATTTTAGTATTATAAGTCTACCGCTACGCTCCACTTCCATCTTTACTTTTCAGAAAAAGCAAATAGGCACATAGAGAGACCTAGACCTAACGGTTTGAGATTTTTCCATGGGCTATGGAGACGTCACCTACAATCTCTATCTTTTTATTGCCGTTTCGTCGAAATGTTTAAGACAAAGACTCCTAACGTGCATTGTAGGGAGAATAGAAATGAGAAGAATCCAAAGCTTAGTGTTGCTGACCATAATTCTGCTGGCATTTGTTTCGATGTTGCCTTTGCTTGCATCAGCCAAAGAAGAACCCGTTTATTTGATGATTGTGGAGTGGGATGGGCCTCAGAAAGTAATAGTTTATGCTATACCGCCGATAGATGATTCCCTGACTAACCCCCACTATAAGCTTTTGCCTTTCCACTGGTACACCACAGCAAAATACTGGATAAACCCAAGCAACAAATATGGATTCTCCGTATCCGCCGTTGTATCAACTATCACAACCTCAGCGGAGACTTGGGATAAAGAAACTGCCGCAGCTGTATTTTCATATCAAGGCACAACCACGAAGAAGGCTGGAAGATATGACGGGTATAATGTTATAGCATGGGGTGCCTATCAAGCTGGCGCCATAGCTGTCACATACATTTGGTATAGTGGCTCACACATTCTTGAAACTGACACAAGGATGAACCAGTTATATACGTGGAGTCTTTCCGGCGAAGCAGGCAAGATGGATGTCCAAAACATAATGACACATGAGTTTGGCCACTGGGCTGGCTTAGACGACCTATACAATGATGTGGACTACTGGCTAACAATGTATGGCTACGCAGACTACGGAGAAACCTACAAACGAACATTAGGATTAGGCGACATCAACGGCCTAGAAGCATGGTACGGACCATAACCCTGTACCAGAACCCCTTCTTTTATTTCTCCTTCGAAAACGACAAAACGTCACCAAACACAATGACCGACGTTTTTACCAAATTTAGATAGGTCAGCGAAGAAGTCAACAGAAGGTTCCAAAATTCAGCAGAGTACGATTAATCCATATAGCGTGGAGATTATCACCAGCTATCTCTCCTCTTTTTCTTCCAAAAGGGTTGCGAGGGCTTTCCTTATGCTTTCGTCGTCGACAATAGGGATTCTGGCACTTCCACCCATACTTTTTCTTCTTCTAATTTAGGCTCGACAGGAACGGTTACTGTGAATGTGGTTCCTTTGCCAACCGTGCTTTCCACAGAGATGTAGCCTCCGTGGGCTTCTATGATGCGTTTGCAGATGGGCAAGCCCAGTCCCATTCCTTTTGCTTTTGTCGTGAATAATGGTGTCCAAATTTTTTCTAAAATGTCCTTTGACATGCCTTTTCCAGTGTCTGTGAAGGCGATTTCCAAATTGCCATCTGACTCCTTGCTTGTAATTGTGAGTTTGCCGCCTTTAGGCATGGCGTCAATCGCGTTTTTGATAATGTTGATGAAGGCTCTTTTCATTTTCTCGGCATCAGCCTTTATTTTTGGTTGGCTCTGAGTTGAGTCTAATATTTGGATGTCGTTTGGGAATTTGACTTGGGATAATGCTTCCCTCATGATTGATTTTGGAGTGGTTTTTGTCAGCTCTAACTGCAACTCTTTCGAGTA
>CAZUFG010000137.1:0-2812 GCA_964618655.1 uncultured Candidatus Bathyarchaeia archaeon
GAAGCGTCTATGAAACGGTTTCCCTGCAAAATATATGGTGAACCGAAAACTAAGCCGTGATCATAAACGTATCCTCGGCTAAACTCTATCTCATTCTCCCAGACCTTCTCAAAAAGTTTGCTGAATCTTTCAAGATTGTTTGGATTTCTTATTTCGACCTTAGCCATGGTTCTGTTTTGATTGGTGAATAGGTCACGTTTTTCGACGGTTGAGACTTTGCCAACGATTCTTTCAACTGTGTACTCGTCTTTTTTGCTGAGTGGATAAGATGTTAAGAAGTAGGGTTTGTACTCCCTGTCTCTAAACTCCTTCATTTCTCTAGCTGAAGCGTCATAAAACTTAAGCTTCACCGCATCTCCGTCAGTTCCAGTGTCTATCAGATACAAAACACTCAATGGGTTTCCTTCTCTAGTCAGCCAGTGTTCAAAATTGAATCATAAAGAATGGTTTAAATTTAACTGAGTTGACGAGAATCTAAGCCTATTGTGGCTAGTAAATAATATATATTCAGTATTAGTTGCCGTATTGAGGATGCGACCATTGGGCGAGAACATTACAAAGAACGGGTCATTGCAAAGTATAATGAAGCTTTTCTCAGCTCGAGTCATGGGAGTAGAAGTAAAAAAATTCGTTCTCCCCGTTTCTTTCATTCTTCCCATCGCTATACTTTACATTTCCGAGTCCCCTACGTTTGAAGAAGTATGGAAAGGGCGAGCGCCCTACCTCATCTTTCTATGGCTCTTCTTCTTAGAGCTTGTACTTGGAGTGGGGAAACTCCCCAAAAATATGCTTGGCACGAAACGGGCAAGAACCATAATAGCCTTGGTCCTTCTAGCCATTCCAATCGGCTACGCAATAGACGTGTCTTGCTTTGGATTTTCCTCTTACGTCAACTTCCTCTCGGACTTTGGGAAACTTGTTGGAGTGCCGTATAAGGCTTACCCAGAATTAAATCCATTGTATTATTGGGCTTTGTCAGTCGAGTACCTGTTTTTCACTGTCATCTTTATAGCATCCATTTTAGTTGTATACGGAATTAAGGGACTGACCCGATTTCCAATCTCGTTGTTCATGATTGCCATGATTGGTTCCGCTTACATGATTGACACTTTTTATCCTTACGGAACTCTTGCGATGTTTCAGAATCTTGTACAACCGACGGCGGCGTCCACCACGTTCTTTCTGAACTTGATGGGCTACAAGGCGTCATGGCACAATACTGTTGGAAAATACAACAGCGTTGACACTATCCTCTTGGTTTCCGGTGGGCGATACTATGTCCCACCAATTCTTCTCTATTGGCCCTGTGCGGGCATACAGAGCCTCTTCATATACACGTTTGCTATCTTACTCTTCATTCGGGGCGCTGGATTTTCGCTTAAGCGGAAAATAATATGCTTCGCAGTCGGAGCAGTTGGCACGTTCTTCGTCAACGTTCTCAGAATAGTTTCCATAATCGTGATCGGGCTTAACTCTGGACAAGAGGCGCTGGACGTATTTCATAAGTATTATGGAGAATTCTATTTCATCGCTTGGATTATAATCTATCCTCTCGCGATTATTTATGGGCGTAGCGCCTTGACAAAGCTGTTTAAACTCATTTTACGAGCCACTACTCGTCTCTACAAGGAAATTCTCGCATTAATCCAACGAATGAAAACTTCAAAATAATTAACGGAAAAATAGAAATTGTAGAAGGATGGAAAATATTTAGTTGGAGGCTAAGATATGCCCACATACATTCTTCTCTCCAACCTCACTGAAGAGGGGTGGAGAACCATCAGAGAAAGGCCTCAGAGGATTAAAGAGGTCAACAAGGAGATTGAGTCATACGGCGCCAAGGTGGTTGCCCAATACGCAACGCTTGGCCCCTATGACTTCGTTAACATAGTTGAGGCGCCAGACAACAAAACTATTGCAAGGGTTTCTGTGGAACTCGGCTCTCGAGGAACTATTCAGATTGAGAGCTTGCCAGCCATCCCGCTGGAAGAATTTATCACCGCCATAAAGAAGAAATAACGATTTCTACCACCCTTCATCCCTTTTTTCTTTGCTTTATGCCCTAATTTGTTTCTCTATTTCGAATATCTCTCCCAGCACCGGCTGTCTGGGATAGTTGTAGATTGGCCCACCAGGCTTCTCGTTGTAGTATGGTCGATTGCAGTCAGGGCATCCTGAAGTGAGGAAGGGTATGCCACTTCTAATCAACTGCCTCACTTGCTCTTCTGAGACGCCGAAGTCAACAAGACAACCGCTTTCGCCAAACTTCATGTTTTCACACCTTGTTTTTCCGCTTGTGATGAGGTGATGCGCCATCTGAACCCTTCTGTAATGGCTGATGGATGGTTGAGGAAGATTTTCCAGAGCCGTTCCAGAAATAGGCGTGAAAGCAAACATGCCAGGATAAACGCCCTGGTCAACACACCACTGAATCATTTGAATCATCTCCTTCTCGGTTTCTCCGAGACCCACAATAAGATGCGTAGTTACCGAACCCTTTCCGAAGACTTGAACTGCCTCTTCCAACGCTTGGCGTTGTTTGTCCCAAGTGTATAGTCCGCCAGCCAACCGCCCCTTAATCCTGTCAAATACTGCTTTGGTGGCAGCATCCAGAGGAATGCCTATTCGACTAACTCCAGCCTCAGCCAACCTTCTCACTTTTTCTTGGTCTGAGGGCTGACAAGAAACAGAGATGGCTACTTTCACGCGGGACAGTATTCCTCTTACGATGCTTAAGAGGTCATCAAAAACTGTAGGGTAATTTAAGGTCTGAATACAGACGCGTTTTATGACGCCTTTTTTCACAGCCTCT
>CAZUFG010000138.1:0-2777 GCA_964618655.1 uncultured Candidatus Bathyarchaeia archaeon
CCGAGTTTCTCTTCGAGTGCATGAATCCCAATCACAGTGGTGAAGAGCGTACTCGTTATGATGGGTATGGCAAACAAGCAATTGTTTAAAAGATTGCGGGTTGGGCGTGAAAAACTGTTTCTGACCGTTTCAATGAGGCTTATTCTGAGTTTATACGCGGCAATAAGACAGAGACTGTAGACACTCCACATGAGCAATAAGAATAACGCAACGTTGAGCCACACAGGAACGTCGAGTCTAATCACAACAAAGAGATAGATTCGAAGCGGCGAGAAAAAACGCATACTTACGGCAGATCCGTTGGGTGTGAAGAAAAACAGTGTTGGACCTAAGAACATTGCCAAAAAGTATGAAAAAACTAGAAAGAGAACAACGAATATAGTTGCTGCCGTGAATATAGGCTTAAGAGGGTTTTCTGCTTCTTTAGGCATGGTCATAGCGCCTATCGTCCAACTGCATAAATTCCAAATTTTCTCTATTAACTTTAGTTGTTTACGCAGACGAACTCTACTCCTTGGCGGCTGCCGAAACTATGCCCCCTAAAACAAGAAACGCACCAAAAACAAAAAGCACGCTGGGAAACTCGCTGAAAATAGCCATTCCCAAGAGTGTTGCGCCTATGGGTTCGAGTAGAGCCAAAGTGGCGGTTTGGTAAGACCTCAGATGCGAGAGGGATGAAAAATAAAAAGTGTGAGCTATGGCTGTCGGAAGAGTCGCCATTCCGATCAAATAGAGAATTAATGCAGGGTCATGTGGGAATGCGGGAATGGTCCACGCCGTGATGGATGATAAGCCAATGGTTAAGGCTGCCACCAGATAGATAGGGGTCATCATGGTAAGCAGCGGCATTTTTCCCCTCATTTCTCGACCATAGTTAAGGTAAAACCCCTCCGCAACCGCGGCTAACAAAGCCTCAACATCTCCTTTTAAGTGAAGTGTAAATCCTCCTTGTGATGAGGCGTCCGCATACGCGATGAGACTTATCCCAACAAACGACGTAACCAAACCAATCACTGCGAGTTGAGACGGCTTAGCGTGAAAAATAAAGACTGAAATGAGCGCCGAGAAGATGGGAGTTGTATTCACTAGCACGGTGGCATTCATGATCGTTGTATCCATAACCGATGAAACGAAAAGTATGAAGTGAAGCCCCAAGAAGATTCCGAGGACGAGGATTCGTCTAAAGTTTTCCTTCGCTTTGTTAAAGTCAGAAGATTTTTTGGTAATGAGAATTACGCCCGCAAGCAAGACTGAGGCTATTGTGAGCCGCCAAAACGCTATCGAATAAACGCTTAGGCTACTGCCTAAAAGCCTGATAAATATGGCTCCGGTGCTGAATAGGGCTCCTGCTACTGTGCCTTCTGTTAGGGCTATTCTTCTGCTTCGCTGAGGCAAAGGAAACAAGCCTTTTCAGGTTATTGCTTCTTGAAGTAGTCTAGAAACGATGGGTTGTAAGGACCTTTCTCATATAGGACGCCGCATGGATAATCTTCGCACACGAAACAAGAAAGAATGCCTTTCTTTTTGACGCATAGATACATGGGGCATGGATCCTTAGACTTTTCGCAGAGTTCGAAGCATCCTCCGCACTTTCCCTTCTTAAACACTCGACAAAGTCCGCAGAAGACGCCGCATACAGAGCCAAATTTCCTCCACGTAGTTTCGTCGATTTCGCGTATCAAGTATAAACCCTCAGATGCCCTTCATTGTAAGATCTTTTCAATTATACTTTTCGGAGCGTAAATAAATCTCTAGATTGTCGGTGGGGTTTAACCGTGACATAAAGTCTTGAAAGAAGAAGAGTTGAGGGAGAGAGGAAAGGTCTTATTATTCGCAGGTTTCAGCAAAGTTGCCATTCTACTTTATAAGATGCGGGCGGGGCGAGATTTGAACTCGCGACCACAGGCTTAGGAGGCCTGCGCCCTGTCCTGGCTAGGCTACCCGCCCAACAATTTTCTTAACCAGATTGACTGTTATAACCCTAACGCCTTAGCCCTCGGTTGTAACACCTAAACTTCCGAATCTTTTGGGTCTCCTAAAGAGAGGCACGTGCGCACACGCTCCTAGACCATCCCATACATGATCCAAATAGGATCCAATTAGACTCCAAATATGCCATAGCGACGTACATGAGTAAGGGAAAAAGAGGGAGTTTGCGGGGGATATCTTACCTAGAGGTGAACTCGTCTCTGTCTGTGCGCACGTAAAGACTAATTTGGTGAAAAACCGTATAGTAGCGGTGGTCGCTGAGTGTTGCTGAATTGGGAAAACTGAAGTTAGTAGTTTTCGATGTTGACGGGACCCTAATAAAGGCACGTAGTAGTTGGCAGTTTCTTCATGAACAGTTGGGCACATGGGATATGGGTAAACAATACGCCAAACAGTTCTTTCAAGGGCTCATCATGTATGAAGAATGGGCTAGGTTGGACGCCTCCCTGTGGAAAGACTTTCCAATCGAGAAGGTTCAGCAAATAGTTGACAGCCTAAGATATGCTGATGGGGCGAAAGGGGTCATAACTACCCTACGAAAAGGCGGGTTCAAAGTGGTTCTGTTAAGCGCCGGGCTTTCACTCATCACCGAAAGAATCAAGAAAGAAATAGGAGTCGACGATGCTCTCGCCAATGAGTTAGTTGTGGAAAGCGGCTTTCTCACCGGCGAGGTAAAAGTGAATGTTTCGGTTCGGAACAAGGACGAAGTCCTACGTTCCATACTGCAGAAGTTCGACGCAAAAATAAACGAGTGCGCAGCAGTTGGCGATGACGAGACCTTGATACCC
>CAZUFG010000139.1:0-2710 GCA_964618655.1 uncultured Candidatus Bathyarchaeia archaeon
CATTTTATTAACTCTTTCGCAACGTTCTTCATCCCCGTGACACTCATTGACGATACTAAGTATCCTAATTTGTTCTTAAGGAAAAGGTGCCCAACGTAGTGGCGTCTAACTTGCTTCAAAAAATCTGAAACGGTTTCTGGACCTTTATTGTATACTACGGCGGTACTCACGTGGACGGCCTTATGACCCGTTTTTTGGACCACGGCCTCAACGTAAGCCTCGTCTGTAGCGATTTCTGGTATGCGCCTTACTAAATTCTTCTTTAAAGCTATGGTTTCTCCGTGTCTATTAAGTAGGTTATGTAGTCTAAAATGCATATTTGCCACAACTCCCATAAACGAGTCGGAATCATTGACTGAGACGGGATTGGCGCTAGTCATTCCCGTGCGTTCATCGGCAAGGAGGAAAAAAATTAACCGCTCAACCGCATTCTCGTCAAGGATAACATCTGCACTGGATATCACTACGACATCGTTTTTGCTCTCTTTCAAAAATACGTTAATGGCAGAGGCTTTTCCTTCTCTTTTTTGTTGGATGTGAAGACGTATTCTTTTGTCTCTTTTACAAAATTCTTTCACTAGCTCATCAGTTCTGTCCGTGGAACCTGAAGAAACCACCGTTATCGTGTCAATAACTACATTCTCCAGTTTTTGGTCACCAATGCTTTGAAGCAGATTCACTATGTTTTTCTCTTCGTTATATGCCATCACGCCTACGTCAATATGCAACATTTAGTGCACCTAAATGGTTCACTCTTAACTTGCAAACATTGAAAAACATCTTTAAGATCTCCTTGAAAGTCACTTTTGATCCTTTGACGTTCTCCCATTTTATTGGTACTTCTTTTATCTTAAAGTTCTTCTTAGTTGCGTTGTAGAGTAGGTCCACGTCGAATATGAAGTCTTTGGAGTTTAGGTTTGGCAGACAAGCATCAATTACTTCTTGCTTGAAGACCTTTGCTCCACACTGAGTATCCTTGAATCCTAGCCTAAAACAGATTCTAACAAGCGTGTTGAAACCTCTGCTTAGAATCTTTCTTCGTAGTGACTGTGCCCTCACGATCTTTGCGCCTTTGATCCATCTGGAGCCTATAACGCCGTCTAGCCCATCCAGTTCAATGTATGACGCTAGCCTAAGGAGTTCCTTTGCTTCCACGGCTCCGTCTGCGTCCACAAAGCCTATTAGATTGCCTCGTACTAGTTTGAGGCAACGTGTAAGTCCTCCGCCCTTACCTAGCCGATAAGGAAAACGTTGAAGTCGTACTGTTCGATATCTTTGAGAGTAATCCTCTACAATTTCGGGCGTGTAGTCGTTGCATCCGTCCATTACTACGATTATTTCTACATCGTCTCCGTATCTTGTGAAAAATTGACAGTAGTCTTCGAGGACCCGTTTTATTCTCCTCTCCTCGTTGTAGGCTGGTATGATGAGTGAAAGTTTTTTGTCTCCAGACAAAACCGACCGCCCTTGCTGGGATAACCGTTATTCTCTTTATTTCCTTATAGCCCTTGCCGTTTCTCCTCTCACTTTGGCTCCGTAGCAGCTGGTTCAGCCTTTATGGTTTTCAGTTTTCTCCGGTAATAGGCAAGCGGATGGCGTATTTTCCTACATATTTCGTCCATGCCGAGGCAGACGCCGTGAGTGCGTAGTGTGGCACATCGAGGCGGGATATACTTTGTTCGTGACCCTCTTGTTCCAGCTATGTGTTCCACTTGGTAGCGGGTCATTCGTTCGTCGAAGTCAGAGAGTGCCCGAAATAAGTTGACGACATTTTCTGTTGTCATGCCTGTGTTGATTAGGAACGATGTGAGTGCAAAGCGGCCGATGTGAGAGAGGTGGCGTCCCGACGAAATCGCATCGTACAGCGTCCTTATGCAGGGTGGGAATGCGGCGACGACTATGTCTTTGGGCATTTCTTCTAGCCGAAGTTCTCCACGTTTTTGCATGAACAGTTGCTTTAGTCGGTCTACGTGAACTGCGATGTTTTGCGGTAAGGCTTCCACTTTTATCTTGAGTTTTTCCTCAACGTATCTGCGTACTTCTTCTTCTAAAAGGCGGTTTGCTTCGCTTTTGGATAAACAGACATGCCCGTTTAACATGAGCCTATTGACGAGTTTCCATTTCTTGTCCTGAAGAACTGTTGCATTTTTCAGAAAATCTGTAAAGTGAAGAATGAAGTCGTAGGTTCGTGCACGGAGGTTGTCGCTTTCGAGTGGTTTTATTTTCCAGTTAAAGTTGTTTGCAATTTTCATTATTTTTTCTTTGTTTTCGTTTTCTAGTAATGTCGAGATTCTTTTTGCTTCGGCGAGTGCGTATCTTCTTTTGAGGTCTGTGTCGGCTGTGGCAGCTACCATCATCACTGCAATTGGGAAGGAGGAAATTTCTATATCGTCGTTAGGTGAAACCCACATAACTGAGCGGGAAAGGACTGCTTCTTCTATTCTTTGTTCCGCCCTATCAAGGATGGATTTGTATTCTGGGCTGGCTAGGTCGCTGATTTTTATGTCTAAGTTTTTTACGTACTCGGCTGCTTCCGGGGTGAAGGGATATTTAGCCAAGTCGCTTTTCGTGAGTACGTATGGTCCCTCCATGCGCGGCTGCTGTTACTCCACCTCTATGCGGGGGGCCAGATAAAATGTAAGTTTTCCTTCTTTTTGTTGTTGGAAGTCGAGTCTGATTGGCATGTCTGTGGAAAACTCTATAGTGGCTA
>CAZUFG010000140.1:0-2695 GCA_964618655.1 uncultured Candidatus Bathyarchaeia archaeon
AACAAGTCCTTAAGAATAAGCAACGCAGCCTGAGGCTCAACATCCTTACCATACTTAAGCAACAACCCCTTAATCTTCAAATACTTCTCATCAACTTTCTTCTCCACATCATCCACCCCACGCGAAAGAGCCCTAGCCTCCTGCGGATCGGGCCCCAATTTTTCAAGACTCCTCCGTAGAGTAGCGGCGCATTCTACCAAGTCCTTAGCCATCTCCACATACATCCCCCAAAGTTCAGACGGAATCTTTGCCTCAGTTAGAACCAAAACGCATCTAGACGAGTCCTTAACGTAATCCGCCATCACATCCAACCTCTTAACCAAATGCATGATGTCCTCACGGTCTTTAAACGGCAGGCTTCCCTTCGTCAACTCCTCGAAAACCGCCCTACGAAGATCGTCGATTTCCTCCTCCCTCGGAAAAAGCCTATGAACGCACGCAACCGCTTCGTCCCTCTTCCCCACGGACGCCGCAGCAATAGCCTTCTCCAACTCAGTCACGGTGTCGATAGCCAACGTGATCTCCCGATAAGCCATGTCCAAAACCCTAGACCTACGCCTACGCGCAAACCACTCCTCCAACCAAACCAACCCCACACTACCCAATACCACAACCAAAGCTTAAAAACATGACCCAACCCCCAAACTGATTCAACATCCATAGAATTTATTAAGTCTCACTACACAGTATATTCTTGCTTTATGAAAAGCGAGAAATGAGTTTCGTTGGAATTCGGGCGTTGGGTAAGGCGAAGTGGTAGGAGAGTGAATGCTGATGGAGAGTAGGCCGATAACGGAGCAGCAGAAAAAGCCTTCTGTGTTTCGAGAAGTTTATCCCATCTATGAGCCGTATGTTTATGCAGCTGTTGTAAGGGAGCCTGTTACGCACAAGGTTTTGTACGAGGTGATCGAGCCTACTCTCCTGAAAGAGGAGGAGGCGCGGCTTAAAGAAATTAAAGTGCTTTTAATTGAAGAGGTGGATGTCAGCCTTAAAGAGCTTGAAAACCGAGAAAAGGCTGAGGATTATCTGAAAAACAAGGTTAGGGAAATCATCAAAGACTATCGCCTAAAAATTGCAGACGAAGCAATCGACAAAATCAATTATTATATCATACGTGACTTCATTGGCTTCGGAAAAATTGACCCTCTTATGAAGGACCATCTGATCGAGGACATATCTGCGGACGGGGTTAACATTCCCATATATGTTTGGCATCGAGAATTCGAGTCTCTGCCCACTAACATCGTCTATAAGGATGTTGAAGAACTAAACTCCTTCATAATTCGCTTAGCCTACCTTGCTGGAAAAAACATATCCATTGCGGCTCCGATGTTGGACGCTTCCCTTCCAGACGGGAGCCGTGTTCAGTTAACGTATGGAAGCGAGATCACTCGAAGAGGCTCGACATTCACTGTTCGTCGTTTCCGTGTTGATCCGCTCACGATTTCGGACTTAATCTCTTTTAACACTCTTTCTTCAGACATGGCCGCATATTTCTGGTATGCAATCGAGAATAGGGCTTCTGTCCTCGTGGCTGGAGGAGTTGCTGCTGGGAAGACGACTACGCTTAACTGTTTATCTATGTTCATAAAGCCAGAACTGAAAGTCGTGAGCGTTGAAGACACTGCGGAGCTTAATTTGCCTCACGAGAACTGGATTCCCTCGGTTGTGCGAACAAAGTTTGGGTCTGAAGAGAAGGCGGGAGCCATCACGCTTTTTGATCTTTTGAAGGCGGCTGTGAGGCAAAGACCAGACTACATTATCGTTGGTGAGGTTCGTGGCGAAGAGGCATACACGCTGTTTCAGGCGATGGCTACAGGGCATTTGGGCATGAGCACGGTTCACGCTGAGTCCGTAGATTCTGTGATTCATCGTTTAGAGTCTGAACCCATGAATATTCCGCGATCTTTACTTTCTATGATGGACATTGTGATGGTTCAGTTACGAACCGAGATTGGAGGAAAACCCGCCAGAAGAGCCTTCACCGTGACAGAAGTGGTGGGCTTTGATACAAAAACGAAGGACATCTTAACTAATGACGTGTATCACTGGGACGCCGCCCAAGATGTTTTCCCATATTCTGGGCGCAGTTACATTTTAGAGAGGAACATGAAAAAGATGGGGGTTCAGAAGAGTGACGTTCAAGAAGAGCTTCTTCGAAGGAGAACAGTTTTGGAGTGGATGGTGAGGAACAAGATTCGGAGGTACACGGACGTCGCCACGGTCATTCGAGAATATTACGCCGATCCAGTTCGTGTCTATCGAAGGGCGAGGTTGGGAGTTTCATGAGGCCAAGCGAAACTTGGAAGAATATTAGAAGGGCATATGAGCATGTTAAGAATTCACTTTATCCTTTTGCCCTTCCTTTCCTAAGTCGATTTCATCGCTTAACCGAAGGCGCTCATTTTGGGGGCGTGTCAAAGCCTCGAGTGTTGGCGTATCAAGTTCTTGGGGAGAGAACCGTCCAATTCTTGCCCTTGTTCAGAGATGTGGATGTGAGCCTGCGAAAATCTGGGATGAAGATTAGCTTTAGGGCGTATGTTAGCCTAACTATTTTGACGACTTTACTGCTTTCCGTTTCTGTTCTCGTTCTTGTGCCTTTTCTTTTAACTTTCATCTTTAATTTTGCTCTTCTTCCCTCACTTCTTTTTGGGATAGGGTTCAGCCTATTCGCTGGAGCCTTAACCATTATTGG
>CAZUFG010000141.1:0-2648 GCA_964618655.1 uncultured Candidatus Bathyarchaeia archaeon
CTCCTTAGAAATGTTTCTTGCCAACTCAGAAATTCAATACGCCGCCGGAGAAATCAATGAAGAACTACATGCACGTGAAAGCAACGCTTTCGCCTTGGGGCTAGAAGCCATTAAAGCGGAACTAAGCAACGTAAAAGGAATAATCGCCAGCCTCACTACAGGAGTGGTTACGCCCACGCCCACACCTCCACCAGCACCAAGCGAGGTAGTTGCGACTCCACCAGTTGAAGAGACGGTTGAAAAGACGCCCGAGATTCCCGTTGAGGCACCAGTAGAGGCCCCAGCCGAAGCACCAGCAGAAGTTGAGCATGTAGTAGAAGAGACGAAAGTTGAACAACCGATAGAGGCACAGCCAGAAACACCCTTAGAAGAAAGTGTTGTCGAGAAGCCCTCAGAAATAGTTGCGGAAGAAGCACCACCGGAAGAGCCTGTGTCAGAAGTCGCTACCGAACCAATTTTGGAGGAAGCTCCCATAGAGGAGGAAACAGAAGCTCCAACGGAGGAATCCGTGCCCTTTCGAGACGAGGAGTTGGAAGCGACCGCCGAAGAAGAAGAGTTCGAGGAAGAGGAAGAGTAGAGTTAGCCCTTAGCTTTTCAGGGCAGGAATTTCCTCTCTTTTTATTCTTGGCTTGGCAAGACATCGCACAACTATTTTTTTCAAGAATTTAGACGTAACGTATAATCTACAGGGCTTCTGTAAACGTTAGAAAAGCGCAGAGCTTTAATAAACTCATAATTATGAATGAAATGCTGCGTAACTATCAAGTTATCTGACTGGAGAGGATCCGTTTGAAAGTAGGCATAGCATACCATGAAAAATACAGTCAATACGATTTGGGGCCTGGTCATCCCTTCCGTGGGGACCGTTTCTTGAACGCTAAGCGTCTATTTGATGATCAAGGGCTTTTTCGTCTGCCCAACGTGGTCATGTTGAGCCCAGAACCAGCCACGAAGGAGGATTTGCTTAGGGTTCACGACCGAGACTACGTAAACATGATTTTTCGTTTGGCAGAGACTGAAACGCCCTACGACATAGAAACTCCAGTTTCGCCGCAGATTCTCGAGGCTGCGCAACTCATGATGGGTGGAGCCATTAAGGTAGGAAAAGCAGTTTTTGAAGGAGATGTTGGTCGTGGGGTCGCGTTGGGTTGTGGACTTCACCATGCTGGACGCAATTACGGTGGTGGGTTCTGCCTATTCAACGACATAGCCGTGTTGGTGGAATATCTCCGCGAAAAATATGGGCTGAAACGTGTGCTAATCTTAGACTATGACGTGCACTTTGGAAACGGAACAAGCGACATTTACTATTCAGACCCAAACGTTCTATTCATTTCCTTGCATCAGGACCCGAGAACCATCTATCCTGGCACGGGTTTCATCGAACAAATCGGAAAAGACTTAGGAGAGGGGTACAATGTTAACGTTCCTCTGCCTCCCGGAACTGGCGACGACACCTACCTTTATGCCGTAAATGAAACGTTTGTTCCTTTGGCAGAAGAGTTTAAGCCCCAACTAATCATAGGCAATGGAGGAAGCGACTCCCATTTCGCCGATATGCTGGGTAGTTTAGGGCTGACGGTTAACGGTTTCTTCAAACTGTCACAGACAATAGTTGCGGTTGCGGAAAAAGTCTGCCAGGGCAAACTCGTCCTCATGCCTGGAAGCGGATACAACCCTGAAGTTTTGCCACAATGCTGGTACGCGCTCACGGCTGGCGTAGTTGGCTTAGAAACCATCGGCGTGAGCGACCCGTACACCCCACCGCCTGAGCCTAAAGGAAATCGTCAAGTAGTCGAGAAAACCCTCATGAACCTAAAGAGGATTCTGAAGCCCTACTGGAAATGCTTTAGATAGGGAGGAGACAGAGATGGAAAGCATTAAACGCATCCGAGAACAATTTCCAATCACAAAAAATATGGTATTCATGAACCACGCCGCAATGTCGCCCCATCCAAAACCAGTTCTGGAAGCCATGGAAAGGCATCTGGAAGAGTTTTCCACCTCCAGCGCCATATCTGACGATTTAAATGAAGGAAAAAAACTTTTTGCGAAACTCATCGGAGCTGAATCCGCTGAAATTGCGCTTGTGGAAAACACTTCCACTGGCTTAAACATTATCGCTAATATGCTGGAGTATCCTTCTGGGTCAAATGTTGTGACGACAGACTTAGAGTATCCTTCAGTCGTGTATCCATGGTTAAGGAAGAAATTAGGTGTAAAGATTCGGTATGTAAAGAATGTGGACGGCAAAATACTTCTTGAAGACGTTGAGAAAGCGGTTGATGACAAAACGACTGTTTTGGCGATTAGCCACGTGGAGTACATGAACGGTTTCCGAAATGACCTTAGCTCCTTAGCCGATATAGCACATGAACACGGAGCCTACTTCGCAGTTGACGCCATACAATCCGCAGGCGCCATACAAACCGACGTAAAACGAGACCATGTGGACTTTCTAACAGCTGGATGCTACAAGTGGCTTCTTGGACCTGCGGGGGCTGGCTACCTATACGTGCGCAAAGAACTCGTCGAGAAGTTTGAACCGCCGATGGTGGGCTGGGCAAGCGTCAAGCCAGAAGTCTTCGAAACCGTCGATTTTTGGGACATCTGGAGCCTGAAACTGTCAGAAACTGCCAGTCGCTTTG
>CAZUFG010000142.1:0-2599 GCA_964618655.1 uncultured Candidatus Bathyarchaeia archaeon
GGCGTGTGCGCGTGTCTGAAAAACGAATCCTACATTTTCGGAGCAAACCTCTTCAGAAGCAATGCGTTTGTCACCACAGTTACCGAGCTTGACGCCATCGCCACAGACGCAAGAATCGGGTCTATGAGTACGCCCAACCATGGATAAAGAAGACCAGCAGCTACTGGAATTAAGGCGGTGTTGTACGCAAAAGCCCAGAACAAGTTTTGCTTAATCTTCCTCATCGTCGCCCAACTAAGCTTGATGCCGGCAACCACATCTCTCAAATCGTTTTTGATCAAAACTATGTCGCCAGTTTCCATGGCTACATCAGTTCCGCTTCCCAACGCTATTCCAACGTCTGCTTGCGCCAAAGCTGGAGCGTCATTGATTCCGTCGCCCACCATTGCCACAGTTTTTCCCTCTTCCTGCAGCCTCTTTATCTCATTAGCCTTGTCGGCTGGAAGAACTTCTGCCAAAACTCTGTCCATGCCCAACTGCTTTGCAATCGCTTTTGCCGTTCTCTGGTTATCGCCAGTGAGCATGACTACTTCTAAACCCATGTTCTGCAATGCCCTTACTGCCTCAGCAGAATGCTCCATGAGGGTGTCAGCAACGCCAATTACGCCGACTAGCCTCTTATCCACAGCCAGAATCATGGCTGTCTTTCCCTCTTCCTCTAACGCCTCAATCTTTTGTTCAAACTGTTTGACATCAACGCTGTTTTTCTCCATCAATCTTCTGTTACCTAACAAGATTTCCATATCCTTGTACTTCGCTTCTACGCCATGCCCAGGTATGGCATTGAAAAACTCTGGGTCTAGGACCTCAATTTTTTTTTCTTTCGCCCTCTTAACTATGGCTTCACCAAGAGGGTGTTCAGAGTTTTTCTCCGCAACTGCAGCGAGCTGTAAAACTTGCTCCTCAGTAAACTGTTTGGCTTTTGCTTTGCCACGTGAAGGACTGCTAACCAAAGCCTCGATAGTAATTATGTCTGTGACTTCTGGTTCTCCCTTCGTGAGCGTTCCAGTCTTGTCGAAAACGATTGCCCCAAGTCTGTGCGCCGTTTCTAACGCCTCCCCACTCTTGATCAGGATTCCGCTTTCTGCACCTTTCCCAACGCCGACCATGATGGCGGTTGGCGTTGCCAATCCTAAGGCGCATGGGCAAGCGATTATTAAGACGGCGATAAGTATGCTGAGAGCAAAATTGAAGCTCGACCTTAGAAGAAAATACCAGAGGAGTGACGAGAGCACGGCAACTACTATGACGGCGGGAACAAAGTAGGACGCAGCCACATCAGCCAACCTTTGAATCGGCGCCTTCGAACCCAACGCCTCTTCGACCATCTTTATGATCTGCGCCAAAACCGTGTCTGCCCCAACTTTGGTTGTCCTAAACTTCAACATGCCAGTCTTGTTCATGGTGGCTCCCACAACCTCGTCGCCCACCTTCTTCTCGACTGGGATGCTTTCGCCAGTGATGACCTTCTCATCCACAGCCGAGTAGCCTTCGAATACTTCGCCGTCCACGGGTATTTTTTCTCCAGGCCGAACGAGTACGATGTCGCCCACCCGGACATCTTCTACTGGGATTTCAGTTTCCTCGCCGTTTCTGATGACTCTCGCCGTTTTTGCTTGCAACCCCATCAACTTGCGTATTGCCTCTGACGTTCTTCCCTTAGCCGTGGCTTCTAGTAGCTTTCCCGCCAAAATGAAGGTTATAATCAGCGCTGAAGTGTCGAAGTAGACTTCTCCCATCTGGAATATTCCTGGAAAGAATGTGAGGACGGTGCTGTAAACCCATGCAGCCGATGACCCCATCGCGATGAGTGTGTCCATGTTTGCCTTCCTATTCCTCAGTCCCTTGTAGGCGCCCTTATAGAAAGTCCAGCCTACCACTAACTGAACTGGCGTGGCGAACAGAAACAGCCATACGTTGTTGGGCAGTATAGGTAAAACTTTGACCCAGGTAAAAATCAGTGTTGGAACACTTAGGGCTAGGCTTACCGCCAACAAAATTTTCAGATTTCGAATGTGCTTCTCCCTTTCTTGGCGTTCTCTGTCTTCAACCCCCTCTTTCCCCTCTATAACCTCGTATCCAACGTCTCGAACAATTTTTTTAAGCTCGGCCAAACTGATTTGTTCAGGGTTGTACTCAACGGTTGCCTTCTCAGAAGCTAAGTTAACGCTGGCTTTGCTTACGCCCTCTGCCTCGTTTAACGCTTTTTCGATGGTCTGCGCGCACGTGGCGCAACTCATGCCTCCAATATTCAAAATAACTGTTTCGTGGACAACCTTGTAGCCCAGTCCAAAAATCGTATCCTCAATGTTTTTCTGGGTCACCACGTCTGGGTCATATTCCACAACAGCTTTTTCTGCCGCAAAATTGACGCTCGCCTTTTGAACGCCTTTCATCTTGTTTAAGGCGTCTTCAATTGTTTGGGCACAAGTAGCACAGCTCATCCCGCCGACGTCAAGAACAACCCTTCTGCTTCTGTTTTGCTTGTTAGCCACCAAACTTGCCCCAATAGTATTTTTCTAGAAGAATATAAAATGGGTAGCGTTAGATTTATCTATAACGGCGTTATAATAAACTACGAGCACTCGTACTTAGGAGA
>CAZUFG010000143.1:0-2559 GCA_964618655.1 uncultured Candidatus Bathyarchaeia archaeon
GTTTCGACGTTAGGTATGGTCAAACATAACGAGGTTTCCGCATGCAGAGGAATATTGTAATCTGGATAATCGCCCTCATCCTCGTCGCCGTTATTTCAGTGGCAGGAACCACCTTTTACATTGGAGCCACTTCAAACAAGAAACTTGTGATTTCCACCACCTCCAGCCTCTACGACACCGCACTCCTCGACACCATCGAGGACCAGTTCGAAGCGAAATACCCCATAGACATATACTTCATCTCCGTGGGATCTGGTCTAGCCCTAACTCACGCCCAGAGAGGAGACGCTGACATGATCCTAGTGCATGCACCATCAGAGGAACTGGCGTTTCTGGAAGGCGGATACGGAACCTGCAGAAAAATCATAGCCTACAATTTCTTCGCCATAGTAGGACCAGAAGCAGACCCAGCAAACATCAAAGATTTGTCTCCCACTCAGGCTTTATCGAACATTGTGAACGCTGGAAGAAATCAAAGCGCAAAATGGGTTTCAAGGGGAGACGATTCTGGAACCCACATCAAAGAGAAAGAACTGTGGACCACCGCTGGCTTCAACTGGTCCACACTACGAGATGAAAGCTGGTATATAGAAGCCGTCACCGGAATGGGAGGAACGTTAAAAGTGGCCAACGCATTTAATGCCTACACCTTAGCAGACATGGGCACCTACCTCAAATACTACAAAGACGGAATAATTTCCCTAAAAACCCTAGTGACTCAAGGAGAAAACCTGCTAAACGTCTATAGCGCCATCGCGGGCAATCAAACCAAATATCCCCACATAAACTTTGACGGAGCCATCACTTTCATAAAATTCCTCATATCAGAAGAAGGGCAGGAAATAATTGCCAACTTTGGCAAAGATGTGTATGGTCAGAGTCTCTTCTGTCCAGCCGTCAACCTTCTAAAACAAAACACAGACCCAACTATAGTTCAATGGATAAAAAACTACGCCTTCTTTAACGGATACGAATGTCCCCCAGAATATCAGGACAACCATCCCGAGCTCTACACATAACAGCGTGAGATTCAAACTATGTGGGATTTTCTCCAAAACCCAATATTCCAGATAACAATCAGGTCCCTTTACGTATCTGGAACAGCCACACTGCTGGCAGCTTTATGGAGCCTTCCAATAGGCATGGTTATTGGCATGAAAAACTTTTGGGGAAAACAGCTAGTAAAAGGAGTATTCAACGCATTACTTGGGATGCCCACTGTGGCCCTAGGATTAATCCTTTACCTTCTCTTCTCCAAGTCCGGACCCCTAGGTTTTCTCGACCTCTTCCCAAGTCTCCAAGCCATGATAATAGGTGAAGCAATCCTTGTGACTCCCATAATAGTTAGCTTAACAGCCAGTGCCGTGGAATCCGTAGATCCAGAGATAAAAGACTTGGCAAAGACTTTGGGAGCCTCAGAAGTGGAAGCTTCTGTCACGGTTCTTAGAGAATCAATGGGTGGAGTTGTATTGGCAATTATAGCTAGTTTTAACAGAGCCATAGCTGAATTGGGAGTTGCCCTTGCCGTTGGCGCAAACCTTCGAGGAAGGACACAAGTATTGACAACAGTCATCGCCATGGAAGTTAATAGAGGAAACATAGAGTACAGCATTCAGCTGATGATCATACTTTTGGCAATAGTCTTTACCATCACCATACTCACAAACCTGCTTCAAAGGCGAATAAAATGAAGTGGCTAATGAAACTTAAGGACGTCACAAAACGCTACGGAGAAATAACCGCCCTAGAGGGCCTCAGCTTAGAGATCATGGAAAAAGAAATCTTCACGGTTCTAGGTCCCAACGGATCCGGAAAGACAACTATGCTTAGGATAATGGCTTCCATCGACGAACCAACCAGTGGAGAGGTGTTCTTCGATGGCGAAAAAATCAACAACAGCAACAGAAGTCAGGCTAGAAAGAAAAGCACCATGGTTTTCCAGAAAACACCCGTCTTCAACACTACAGTCTACAAAAATATTGCCTACGGACTTAAGTTGAGAGGATACTCAAAAAAAGAAACAGATGAAAAGGTCAAAGAAGCCCTAAGTTTGGTAAAACTTGCGGGATATGAAAAGCGCCTCGCAAAAAAACTTTCAGGCGGAGAACAACAGAGAGTTTCCCTTGCCAGAGCCCTCGCTCTCAATACGGAACTCCTGCTCCTAGACGAACCAACAGCAAATCTAGATCCCAAAAACGTTTCCATCATTGAAGAAACCATCTCCCGCGTCAATCGCGAATTCAACACAACCATAGTCATGGCTACCCACAACATGTTTCAGGCGGAAACCCTAACCAACAGAATTGCTCTGCTTCTTGGAGGTAAGATAGCGCAGATTGGCACACCACAAGAAATTCTTAGAGGCCCCTCAATAAACTTGACAAGCTTTGCAAGATTAGAAAACGTTTTTTCTGGCAACTCAAAAATCCTTCAAGAAGGAACTTCAGTTATAGAGGTTGACGACGGGGTAGAGATAGAAGCCGCCCCAAGAAAGTCTGGAAAGGTCACAGTTTTTGTGAGACCAGAAGACATAGTCCTATCGAAGAAGCGAATAGAGTC
>CAZUFG010000144.1:0-2513 GCA_964618655.1 uncultured Candidatus Bathyarchaeia archaeon
GGCGGTCTTCGCAGATATAAGTGTTGTGTTGGCTTCTAATAAGGATTTTTTAGGCTAGATACATAACGTCTATGCCATTCAACGTTATTAGATTAACACAGACGTGTAAATCTTTAGTTTCGGATGAAACAAGCGTCGTGGTCTTACCCTCTTCAACCTCTTGCAATGCAATCCTCAAGTCCTCAACAAGCTTATTATCCTGCATAATCTCAACAGTTTCCAATAACTCATCCATCAAACTGGCCGCCCTAGTCAACAATTTTTCTCTTCCGCTGTAAAAAGAGTCATTTCCATTTCACAGTGTCTGCAGAGTATAAAATCTTCATGGGATATTTTGACTCTTACTCTCAAAACACTACTAACAGATGCTGGTAGAAAACTTTACACGCAAGAGTAAATG
The DNA here is from genome assembly GCA_964618655.1 of uncultured Candidatus Bathyarchaeia archaeon. Taxonomy (GTDB): domain Archaea; phylum Thermoproteota; class Bathyarchaeia; order Bathyarchaeales; family Bathyarchaeaceae; genus CAZUFG01. Next base: position 401 of record CAZUFG010000144.1, read on the forward strand.
TATCTTGTAGATGATGATTCTGGTTAGAATCAATTCAATCTACCACCGAGAAGATAAGGAGACTTGAAGTCAAAGGTGACAGAAATAACTTTGGAAAAGAAGACAGAGACGAGATGTAACCTCTCAATGTTGGCTCTATTTTCTTTCATAGCCTCTTTTGCAATCGCCAGAATATTTTCAGCCCTAAATCCCAACGTCGTTTTAACTGGTCGTGGCTTTCATATTCACCATTTTTGGTATGGTCTAGCGCTGCTTGCCATAGGGGGTTGGCTGGGAATCAGCTATGATAATGAGCGAATCAACCGACTGGCAGCGATTCTTTTCGGTGCAGGAGGTGGACTTATAGTAGATGAAGCTGGCCTTTTGCTCACTTTTGGAGATTATTGGACAGGAATTACCTATACATTCGTAATCATATTCCTAACTTTCGCATCCATATTGTTTTTGTTAAGCAAATATTCAAAAATCGTCCGCAAAGAATTTACCCAATTCTTAAGCAAGCACGTGAGTCTATATTTCGGTGTTTTTCTCGCTGCGGTTTCAATAGCCTTCATCATGGAAACCGATAACATCATAATTATAACTGTTTCAAGTGTGGTAGCGATAACGGCTTTCGGCATCGTTTTGGCTTACTTCATAAAGCGAATCACGACAAGACATTAGAAACAAGAGCGATTAGTTCAACCCTTACTCGAAATCTTTTTGAAAGCATAAATATGAGGTTTGAAGCGAATATGTCTTGAGTGAAATATTGAGAACAAGGGCTCAACTATTTGTCATTCTCTTGTTATTGATGCTGGGGATATTCCTTTACGTATTTGCCGTGCTCTCAACATTTGGCCTCGAATTTTACAGTTCGGGCATCAGTCCATTTGCAATAGTCATCGTCACCTGCATTGGAGGTTTGGGGACTTTGGTGTTAGGTTATGCATCCGTCATAATCCTCGGCGGTATAGTGTCCCTGAAGCTGAACGAATTCATTGCCCGCGTGACTGGATGTAGGCAGGTCATCGAAGTGATCGATGAGAAACCGCGGACGATCAGACGTAGGATCGTTTGGCAAGACTTTCTGGTTTATATGCCAGCTTTGGTTTTCATAGTATCAGTCATCCTGGCTTGGGATATATACAATTTACACGACCCGCAAACATCAATTTTTCATCCGCTATTGCATGCCCTCGATATTTTTTCGACGCCCACCAGCATGGACCCTGTACTACATTCTGTTGACGTTATTCCCGCCATGGTCGTTCTTATCGCAATTGCTGGGGTTGCTCCTTCGATAGCTCTTCCTTATTTCAGAAGGTTCAGGATAACGGGCGTCAATAGTGGTCCCTTCCACATTAACTTATTGTTCATCATGGTGGGGCTTGTAGTTGGCTTGGGTGTGCTACTTACGGTAATAGGCTTTATCTATAGCGTGTTATGGGTGGGTAAGGGTCCTATGTACTATCATTTTGTCTTGCTGGCTATGCTTGGACTCAGCTTGCACTATACCATTGGAGCCTTTTTGGGCAGGGACAAGTCTGAGGATATGGTCATGACCAGGTTGAGGGCAACCTCTGGCAGGAGAGTCATTCAGGGCACCATAATCATACAAGGGTCTTCGGTCAGTGGCAAGAAAAAACCAAGTTAGAGGATTGCGAGGGCTTTTCTTATGCTTTTGTCGTCGATAACAATGATTCTGGAACTTCAACCCACACTTTTTCTTCTTCTAATTTAGGCTCGACAGGAACAGTTACTGTGAATGTGGTTCCTTTGCCAACTGTGCTTTCCACAGAGATGTGACCTCCGTGGGCTTCTATGATGCGTTTGCAGATGGGCAAGCCTAGTCCCATTCCTTTCGCTTTTGTCGTGAACAATGGCGTGAAGAGCTTCTCAATGATGTCTTTTGACACGCCTACTCCAGTGTCAGCGAAGACAATTTCCAAACTGCCATCCGATTCCTTACTTGTGATTGTAAGTTTGCCGCCTTTGGGCATGGCGTCAACAGCGTTTCTGATGATGTTGAGGAAGGCTCCTTTAATTTTCTCGGCGTCGACCTTTATTTTTGGTTCATTCTGAGTTGAATCCAACACTTGGATGTTGTTTGGAAACTTGACTTGCGATAATG
>CAZUFG010000145.1:0-2512 GCA_964618655.1 uncultured Candidatus Bathyarchaeia archaeon
CTTTTTCTTTTCACGGGCCATTCGAATTTCACGGCTCCCAACAGTTTTAACGCGTCAAGTAAGCCTTCGCAATAGGCAACAGAAGCCAAGCTTACCTCAAACTTCTTTTTATCCCTATAATATTTGGCGTCCTCTAAATAGGCTTTGGCAAATTCCAACACCTTCTTAACGCCTAACACATCAATATTTGTGCAAGTTTCAGCAATCCCCATTTCACAGAAAACATGCTCAGCAGAAGCTATATACCTTGAAACAAGCTCCTCCAAACTCATTTAACTTCCTTCCTCAACGTTTCTGGACCGCCAGCCAACACTACCAGGGCTTCGGCTTCCATAAAATGAAGTTTGCCTGGAAAAATGATGCTGTAGGGTGGTTCTCCAAAATCATAGTCCAACAATTTTTTTACGGAATCGGCTTTAACCATTGGATTGTTGCTTCCAGCCCTAGCTATTCCAACTACAAGCGTATTCGTGGTGACTATTCCCTTTTTCCTTTTCTCTTCAATTTTCAAAAGCGAGTTTAGACTTTCACGAATGCTTAGGTAACGTTTCTCTTCAGCCTTGATGTCTAGTAGACAAAGAGTATGAAGCCCAAGTTTTCTGTTCTGTGCTATAACATCGTATGGAGTTTCAGAGAAGGTTTCGTCTGGGAAAGGTATTGTCACGCTTTTCCCAAATTTATAGTTATGTAAGCCAGACAAACCCATAACAGCAGAAAGTATGGAAGCTCCGTGAACTATACGAGTTTTTATTCCACGCTTTTTAGCCTCTATTCTTAATGCAACATGCGTTGTAGCTATTAGCGGGTCGCCGGGAACAAGCAGAACCGTCTTACCATTTTCTGCAGCCTTTAGAATAATTTCTCCATTTTTCTCTTCAAGCTCTCTTCTTGAAACAACGTTAATCTTTTTTCCGGACCTCTCCTGAAAGCGCTTTATTGAAAAATTTGGCATAAAACTTGTGTAGAGCTCTATAAAGGCGGTATCTGCGGTTTTAACCTCTTCTAAACCGTGTAAACTTATCCCCATCTCATCGTGTAAACCAAGCCCAACGAAAACAATTTCACCCAACATTTTCAGCCTCACAATCAAAATTTAGGATTAAACTTAAAACTGTTGGCTCTCATAACTCACAACTACAAAAAAGGGAAACTATAACTTGGTTAAGGAAAAAGAGGGTTAAACCATGAGTGAAGTTAAGAAGTGTCCTAAATGGGAAGGAGTTATGATTAAGGGTTCAGAGCAAATACTGGACGACGCGTTCAGATGCACGCGAGGTGGAACTGAGGGCCCTGAGAGACTCGAGAAATACAACTTCAGGATTCAACCCTACTGTTGTCAGAACTGCGGGTATATCGAATTCTACAAGGAAGGAAGGGATAAGCCATGAAAAAAGTTGAATTGAACCTGATTTCTGAACTTATGAAAAACTCTAGACAGAGCGATAGAAATTTAGCCAAAGTAATTGGGGTTTCTCAACCTACGGTTACTAGAATTAGAAATAAACTTGAGAAAGAAGGATACATCCGAGAGTACACGATGATACCTGACTTCAGCAAACTTGGATACAAAATAATGGCGATAACTTTTGCTCTTTCTCGATTCCTTGGAAAAGAAGAAGCTGAAAGAGCAGGGAAAACTCTTGCAGATAGTGTAAAAGATAAGCAGTTTGAGTTTATCATGCTTGAGAGAGGAGATGGTTTAGGTTTTGACGGTGTTGTTATCTCATTGCATGAGGACTATGCTTCGTATCTTAAAGTCTTGGAATGGCTTAGGCAATTCGACTTCTTGGAAGTGAACAGAATCAATAGTTTTCTGATAAACTTGGAAGACAGTGTGCGTTATAGGCCTTTGACTTTTTCCACATTAGCTAAACTCATTCGCTCGCAAGCGGAAAGGAAGGAATAGCCATGAATGAACATAGAAAAAAAAGAAAATCACCCGAGTGAAAGTGAACAAACCATTGGAGTATTTGTCAAACCAAAACGAAACCGAAAGCTCTAAATATTTTCACTCGAGGTTCTTTTCCGAAAGAAACTCGGGCCCGTAGCTCAGTAAGGCTAGAGCACCGGACTCTTAAGTGAAAAAGTTCACGCAGATATCCGGGTGTCACGGGTTCAATTCCCGTCGGGCCCGCTCCCATTTGGGTATGAGCACGGACAGCCTCATCAATGACTTGAACCCAATCGAGTGCAAGCACCTACAGACTAGAATAACGCGAATTTACCTGCAAAAATATGCCCAATATACTTTGGAAGTTCGAACCTATCCCGATCCACCATCAACCCCCAGTCAGAACGATATTCAGACTAGCGCGATTTCATAATCATAGTGTCTATGGGACTTTCAAGATTCTCCGGAGTTACGACGTAGTTTCAATGTCCACACTTCTGGAGGAAACTTTATATCATGGCAGATCATTGTATTTTGTGGTGAAATATTTGGAAACTGGTGTCGATGTCAAGAAGGTGGATGCCCAAGGTCGTCTTATCTTGCCTGCAGATTGGCGTGAAG
>CAZUFG010000146.1:0-2491 GCA_964618655.1 uncultured Candidatus Bathyarchaeia archaeon
ATGGATGGTACAACACTTAGTATCGCTACGTCACGGGAACCAAAGCAATAGACTCCGCCGTTATAGGATCCCACAAATACTTTACCATCAGCAACTGCAGGAGAAGAGTCTACGTAATCGCCTACCGAATAAGACCATATTGTAGAGCCTGTTGTTGCATTTCGACAATAGACACTGGAGCCTACTCCATTAAAGATCTTCCCGTCAGCAACTGCAATGGAAGAAGCCCACCCGCCTGCAATTCGCCACACGTCTCCTCCGTTCGGTGCATAAAAGACGTAGATGTATCCATCCAATGAAGTTATGTAAACCAAATCGCCCGCAACAGCTGGAGAAGAGGTTATCATGCCTCCTGTGCCACGCCCCCATAATAGCCCTCCACTTGTTGTAAAAGCGTAAAACTTTTCGTCGTTGGATCCCACAAAGACTCTGCCAGCCGCAACGGCAGGACTAGAGTCTACCCATCCACCAGTCTCATATGACCAAATTAATCCCCCTGTTGTTGCACTTAAAATGTAAAATCGGTTGTCTCTTGATCCAATAAACACCTTTCCATCAGCAATTGCAGGAGAAGACCATATTGAACCGCCAGTTAAGAAGCTCCACACCACGTCTCCGGTAGTTACACTCAAAGCGTAAACTTTACCGTCAAATGACCCTACGTAGACCTTTCCGTCGTAAATAGCCGGTGAGGAGTATACTGCGCCACCGGTAGTGTAATTCCACAATAACACGCCTGTCGAAGCATTTAACGCGTAAACCTTTCCGTCAGTTGACCCTACGAACACTCGGCCGTTAGCAAAGGCGGGGGAAGAAAATACGTCCCCGCCAGTTGTATAACTCCATATTAAAGTACCTGTTGTTGCGTTTAACGCGTAAACTTTGTCGTCATATGAACCAACGAAAACAATTCCGTCAGCTACCGCTGGTGAGGACCGCACTTGTCCGGCTGTCATGTAGTTCCATTGAACGTTGGCGGTGCTGGGTGCAGATGATGTTGAGTATCCAGTGTGGCTTAGGTCGTGGCGAAACATAGTCCACCAATCTACACTACCGGACTGATCCACGACTCCAGTAGAAACATCTATGGGCAAAGTCACAATCAATAGGACAACCAAGACAAAGCTAACCCGCAATTTCCCCTGCATTTTTTGTTCTCCTTTATCTTCTGTTTACACGCCTTCATCCCTCTGTAGTCGAGCGCCTGATGAAGGGTGCCCAAAGAAACTTGAAGACAGTGCCAAACGTTCCCATATTAGGACTTAACATTCTTTCTCTAGACCAAACAACCCTACACAACCAAAAAATAAGGAACCAAAATATTTAACCCTTATGAAGAAAAAATTCACTTCCACTCTTGATACTCAGTTGTGTAAAACTAAGATTTCTTTCCTTTTTCATCAATGCCATTAACCAAGATAGAGATTAACAGAAAAAGGAGGGTTTATAGCCATTTTTGGCCGAAGTGGCCTGCTTGTATTATGCAGTCTAGGATGTTGACTGCGTTGTCGCAGTTTATATCACTGTTTAGGCAGTCTTTCCATTCTTTTGTGCTTGGGGTGTGTCCGTTTCCGTTTTTGTGGCCGAAGTGGTTGGCGATGATTATGCAGTCTAAGATGTTTACTGTCTGGTCGCCATTTACGTCGCTCGGAATTGTTACGAATACTATTCCGTTAGGGCAGGTGTTGTCTGTTGTGTCTGTTTCACCTGGAACTGTGTCTGCCACAGCCTTTATTGTGTAGTTGCCTTTAGCCACGCCTTTGGTGTTCCATGTGAAGGTGAGGATTGTTGAAGCCCCGCTTGTTAGAGTTATTTCTTTTGTTTCGGTTACTGTTGTATTAGCGTAAGTTGTTACATTGAAGGTTTCTGTGAAGGCACCCTGATTTTCAACGGTGACGTTAATGGATAAGCTGTAGCCTTGCCCCACTATAGTCTTTGAGGAAACAACACTGTTAACGGATATATCGTGGCCAAGAACTTCTAATATGCCACTTGATGAAGATCCTATTCGGTCTTCGTAGTTGTAGCTTGGAAAGCTTTCATGTGCGCTGACGGAGCCATCAACTTTTCCTTCGGTTTCAACTGTTATATTAAAGGTTCCAATGCTTTCAGCTTTGACCGTCCAGTTTATCAGGGTCGAGCTTCCTGCGAGGATGTTGCCTAGTGTTTTTTTGTTTGTTTCGCCTTGAGCTAGGATTAGTCCTGTTGGAAGTGTTATTGTGGCGTTGCATAGAGATGCTGGGTAATCGGTGGTTTGAAACGGTGCAGGACATGGGTATGTTATGTTCGCTGTTACGGCGAAGGTGTCTCCTTCGTGTATGTTTAAGGGAATGTCGAACTCAGTATTCCATGGGCATGTGAGAAGTCCCCAATAACCTGAGTATTGCCACAAGTCAAGGAATGTAGAATAGTTGAAGGCTAAATATGGTCCTCCATATGTGCCTCCCCATTCAATGTTGTTCCATGGATCATGAAGTATTATGTGAGTACT
>CAZUFG010000147.1:0-2490 GCA_964618655.1 uncultured Candidatus Bathyarchaeia archaeon
TTCCAGACCGCGCCTTGCTCCACTGCAGATATCATATGGCGCCGTTTTCAGTCGATGAGAGAAAGTCACCCGTACCATCGAGAAGAGAAATAGAACTCTCAAAAGTGATTCGACAAGCCCTTGAACCTTCCGTATTCGTAGAGTATTACCCACGGACATCCGTGGATATCTTCATTGAAGTTCTACAGGCTGACGGCGGAACACGATGCGCCGGCATTACTGTCGCTTCTCTGGCGCTTGCAGACGCTGGAATCCCCATGCGAGACTTGGTTGCAGCGTGTGCTGCTGGAAAAGTCGAAGGAAAACTAGTGTTAGACTTAACTGATACTGAAGACAAGGCTGGCGAAGCAGACTTACCTATAGCGTTGATGCCCAACCTAAACGCCATAACCCTGCTTCAGATGGACGGACAACTAACACCCGACGAGTTTGAACAGGCTGTAAACCTTGCTCTGAACGGCTGCAAGCAAGTATATGCACTTCAAAAAGAAACTCTAAAGACAAAATATGTCACTGTTAAAGAGGAGGGAGAGGAATAATGACATCAACTATGGTTGCACGTGTAGAGCGAAAGCGAATTGCTCAACTGGTTTCTCACGGAAAAAGACTGGATGGACGAGGGCCAACTGACTATCGTGAACTCCAGCTTGAAGTCGGAGTTATTGAACGTGCTGAAGGCTCAGCTCGGGTGCGTTTAGGCAAAAGTGAGGTGATGGTTGGGATAAAAATTGAGACTGGTGAACCGTTTTCCGATGTGCCTAATGAAGGCGTCCTCACAGTCAACGCTGAACTAGTGCCTCTAGCATCGCCTACGTTTGAGCCTGGTCCACCCAATGAGGATTCAATAGAACTCGCAAGAATCGTTGATAGGGGAATACGAGAGTCTAAGGCTATTGACTTACCAAAACTCTGTGTTGTTCCCAGAAAGAAGGTCTTCGTGGTGTTTGTGGACATTTACGTTCTTAATCATGACGGAAACCTCATAGATGCTTCGGCTATCACGTCGCTGGCTGCCCTAATTAATACAAAAATGTTTAACTACGAGGTAGAAGAGGGCGAAATCAAGAAAAAGCCAGGCTATACGCAGCTTCCAATAAAAAATCATCCGATTGCGGTCACGTTTGCCAAAATCGACGACACTCTCGTCACTGACCCATGGCTTGAAGAGGAACACGTCATGGATGCCCGCCTCACTATAACCACCGGCAAAGACGGAAAGATTTGTGCCATACAAAAAGGCGGATATGGCTACTTCACTATACAGCAAATCTTTGAAGCCGCGAAGATAGCTCGAGAAAAGGGTGAAAAACTGCGAAAGCTCGTGGTGAAAGGCTAATGGGAGGTCGAAAGCGAACAAAAAAGGTCGGTTCGACAAGGGGACTTGGAGCCCGCTACGGCGCCACCGTAAGAAAACGGTACATCAAAGTGCTTTCAGGAGTTGAGAAGACTCAAAAATGTCCTCAGTGCGGCTCTGAGTCAGTTCGACGGAGAAGCGTGGGTGTTTGGGAATGCAGAAAATGTGACCTCACATTCACTGGCGGTGCCTACACTCCCATAACGAAGCTTGGCATCGTAGCAAGACGCGCAGCAAAAGGCTTGCCTCTTCCAGAAGTTTCTGAAGCTCCTATGGAAGAGGAGAAAGAGTGATACTGTTAACAACTTCGCGAAGACCCACGCAATTAATGAGAACTTTTTGTCGTGACCTTGCCCGTTCCATACCCAATGTTATCCGAATTAATCGAGGAAAGCTTAGTCTAGATGGCATAGCGGAAAAGGCGCTGGAATTTAACGCTGACCGAGTTATCATCATTGACCGATGGAATGGCAGACCCACAAAGATTGAGCTTTTTTGTATGGGCCCAGCTGGCTTGACACCAGTTCCTCCATTAATCTACGTTGCAAGTATACGGTTTCAGAGGGAATTTGAAGCAAAGATAAAATCTGTTAAATCACCGATCATAACTACCTCAACTGAGAATTCTCCAGAAGCCCTGAGAATCGCGGGGGCTCTTTCAAGTTTTCTCAAAATTCCATTGTTATCAGTGGAGGATGCTGCCTCTAAGCATCAAGTTTCGATGCACGTTTCATCTAATGCCTCACAGCACACCCAGATTACTTTTATGCTTTTTCCCAAGAGGGTTGAGGTTGGTCCTCGTATTACAGTATCACATGTGGTTTGGGAGACGCCGAAATGAAGGCTAAGACGGTTGTTTGCCTAGATTTTCCGTCTGAAGCGCAGTTAAAAATAGTGTTTAAGGCGTTAGAACCTGAAACCAGAGTTTCGCTTACTCGTTCTAGGGCGCAGATTAAGAGTGAGGGCAAACGTTTGGAACTAAGTTTTGAAGCGACTGATACGTCGGCTTTAAGGGCTACAGTGAACTCATACTTGCGCTGGATTGCGCTGATAAATGATACTTGCTCCGTTTTGAAGTCCATTGAGAAAGAATAGTTGGATAGGCTAAGAAACGTTTTATGTAAGAACGCTTTAAT
>CAZUFG010000148.1:0-2426 GCA_964618655.1 uncultured Candidatus Bathyarchaeia archaeon
TGGAGAAAGTCGGTAGACGAGCATCTGCCCGACCTTTTTAGGACTATTGTTCAGGCTCAGCAGACTGGCATGACTCTACCACAAGCGTTGGAAGAAGCCTCTAAACAACACCTCGGGCCCTTGACGGACGAATTGAAGAAGACAATGGCTCAGATGTCATGGGGGATACCGTTTGAAAAGGCGTTTCAGGCTCTTGGCGACCGTGTGGACACGCCCCTGATACGGCGAGTGGTTCCTCTTGTTATTGAAGCGAGTCGATCTGGGGGGCGAATTGAGCGAGTCTTTGATCCGATTGGTAGGTTTATACAGAGGACTTTAATGTTTGAGAAGGAGCGTAAGACTCAAACGAGGCCTTATGTTGCCATAGTTTATGTTGCGTTTTTTGTTTTCCTGTTTACCATTTTTATGCTCTTTAAAACCTTCTTTGTTCAGATGAGCGACCTTTCCATTAGTGGTTTTTCCCTTTTAGCGCCTGAAGAAGCGAGAAGGATATTCTTCCACATGAGCGTGATGCAAGCTTTTTTTGGCGGTCTTATAGCTGGAAAAATGGGTGAAGGAACTGTTAGTGCCGGCTTGAAGCACAGTGTCATTTTCTTATTGTCTGGATATTTAGTTCTCAAACTCATAGTGTAGGTGAGAGATGTGGGAAAGATCCTGTGGGATAGGAAGGGGATCACTCCTGTATTGAGTAATGTTTTGTTAATGATGATTGCAGTAGGTGCTATGTCAATTACGATAACTGCGACCTATGTCATTACTGGCAATCTTCGCGAGACAATGGGTGAACGCCTTGTCGTGGAAGACGTGTGGTTTACAAACGGAAAGATTGCTATGCACCTACTTAACGTTGGAAAAATCCGGATTAAAATTGTGTCGGTATATGTGAATTATACGTCGCAGTCGTTTACGCCTCTTGAATTGGATGTGAGCGGTCATGGTTGGTTGAACGTCACTCAAAGCTGGGTTTCAAATTCTGCATATTATATTAACATCGTTACTACGAGGGGAACCAAGGTTGCGGACTATTATAGGTCTCCGACTTAAACGTGACCGACGGGGAGTTAGCAACGTCATTGTCATAGTGTTGAGTCTCGTGGTTATCGTTGTCATTGCCTCAAATGTTGTTTTGTGGAGCTACGAGATGAATCAACTAGACTGGGAGAAAATGAAGGAGAACGTAAACATCATCGATGTTACAAGCCTCGTGGGAACACCATCTTATAATCCCTCTGGATATGCTCTTGGTGGATCAACAAGCTGGGTATCAGGAAGCGTTTCCAATTTAGCCTCAGATGATGGTGTTTACATGGTTTTTCGAAGTTATGTGAGTGCAACCACTACAAACAATTTTGTTACTAATGGCAACGTGACGACTACAACGGATTGGACCTACATGGATATTAGTGATCCCAGTGCAGTTGTTTCAGGCGGTTACTCAGGCACCGTTTATAAGTCAGCCTCCTACTCGCTCTACATCCAACTGGTGGATGACAGCGCAACTACGGCATATACCGGAAGTGGCAAGCATTACCAAGCTATGACCACTGTGTCTACTTTGCCGACTTCATCGACGCTATACTTCTATTATCGTATAGATTGTGGAGGTGTAAGCGCACAGGCTGAAGTAGCGAATGTCACTGTAACCTTCACTAAACCCGACAACTCCACCGTGACCGTTTTCACCACGAGCGTTACTTTTACAGCCCTCACGACTGGCAGTTGGGTTTATAAAACATTAGATGTTTCCAGCGTCTTTACAGCAACTGGAAATTATACTCTAGACCTTCAAGGATACTTCTCAACTACAACTCCTAAAAAGCCAACTCTTACCGTTTACTATGATGACGTTTGGCTTAATTTAGTAACGCCGACAGAACACACAAGTGAAGTTGAGTTCAGCGGCGCATCTGATACTCAAGCTTGGACTCAACTTGTTTGGACAGTTGACAGTAGCTGGACAACAGGTAGCGTAACAGTAACACTGCAACTCTATAATTATGTACTTGGCACCTATCCAACAAGCGGAGACGGCTACATCTCATGCACGTCAAGTGTAACTCCGAATACTGACGAAACTGAAACTCAAACAATAACTGTCAACCCGGCCAATTTTAGGAACGCCACAAGTTACTGGAAAATAAAAGTGAAAGGAATCAAAGCGACAGGCACACAATTTAACTTCAAAGCCGATTGGACGGAGTTCAAACCAACTACGACAGGAACCCGCTTCACGTTTAAGAACGATGGGTCATTAACTTCTCACATAGTTTCCTTATGGATTGTTGATTCCACAAACCATAGGCGTTATGATTTAAACATTATCATAAATTCAGGGGAAACCTACCCTTACACACGTTCTGACATCAGTCTCCCTGTGGGGCAGTATACAGTGAAAGTTGTGACAGAGCGTGGAAACATAGCCATTT
>CAZUFG010000149.1:0-2384 GCA_964618655.1 uncultured Candidatus Bathyarchaeia archaeon
TTTTTGTCAGCTCTAACTGCAACTCTTTCGAGTATTCTAAGAGGTCGTTTATGATTTTGTTCGAGTATTCTATGTCTTTTTCAATAAGCTCTAACATTTCCCTTGCTTTTTTGGCCATTCTTAAGCTTGACTTCATTTTCAAGTAGTATGTCGCGCCAGCAATACCTGTTAACGGGTTGCGCAGGTCATGACCAACCATTGCTGCTATTTCTCCGATAGCGGCAAGTCTTTCCGACTTGAGTAGCCTTTTTTGGGCTTCCACCAGTTCTCGGGTTCTCTGTTCCACTTTCAGTTCAAGTTGGTCCGCATACTCAATGATCTGGTTTTTGGCGTTGTTCAACTGCTCAAACAATCGAGCGTTTTCGATGGCTACAGCAGCCTGATGTATGAAGAGTTCAAGTGGTGCTAAAGATTCATTTGTTGGTCTTCTTCCGTCTGTTGGGTCGTCTACGCTCAGTGTGCCTACGATGCGTCCGTCAGCCAACCGAAGCGGAGCATAGAGCAAATCATCTGGGTCCCAATCAACCATTTCTTCAGGCTTAAGATGGCTTAGAACAACGCCCTCGGAGAATCGCTCTCTGACCCAAGGATCACTCCATGGAAGGTAGTAGAATTCGCCCATTTTGAATCGCTCATACTCTGGTCCATAGCGTTCAAGCATTTTTTGCCCAGATCGCCTGTTATTCCACAGAAATTCCTTTTCCTCGCGTGTTAAGCCCGCAGTTACCATGTCCTCTGGGCTTCTTATCGCCATGTTTTCGTCCCTGACTGATATAACAACTCTTTGCCATCCGAGTTCTCTAATTGCCTCAGCGATTTTTTGTAATCGCTGACGCATGTCTGTGGAGTGAATCATTTCTGCCGAGCTTTTCATTAGCGAGGCAAATTGGTTGGAGCGCTTCTCAAGCATTCCTCGCTTTTTTAGGTTGCTGATTGCGGTTGCAGCGTGCGAAGCCAATATTTGAAGCAAAGTCACGTCTTTTTCGTCGAACGCTCCCAATTTTCTGCTTTCTACGTCTAGGACTCCAAGGACTTTGTCTTCTGCAATAACTGGAACGGCAAGTTCTGACCGAATGCTAGGAACACCTCCAACATAATCTTTGTCTTTCTCAACATCAGGAACAAGGATCGGTTTACACATATTTGCCGCCTTCACGGTTATGCCCTTTTTTGTTCCATCTAACGGTAGTTCTAAAATCAAAGTTTCAGGGTACCCACGTAGGCATGCGTCTCTAAGGTTGCCTTTTTCTACGACCATGAAAGCTGCATGTTCAAAACCTAATGTTTGTTCCATGGCGTCTAGGGTCAGTTCGTAAACTTCCTGAAGGTTGTGGGCAGCGTTTAGCTTTCCACCGTAAAAGTTTAATGCAGAAAGCCTTTCCTCTAGCATCTTTCTTTCTGTGATGTCTCTGTACAATCCCACAGTGCCTATGCTTTTGCCTTCAACGATGATTGGGGCTGTGGATATTGACACTGGAACCGGAGAACCGTCCTTCCTCTTCCTAACAGTATCGTAATGAACGTATCCTTCCAAGGCTTTTTTGTCCAGCTTTTCTCCTTCTTTCGCCTTGTCCCTTGGCACTATTACGTCGTTGATGTGTTTGCCTTTGGCTTCGTCTAAGGAGTATCCGAAAAGCTTGGTGAAACGGGGGTTAATATCCAGGATGTGAAAGCCCGAATCCATGTATACTGTAGCCTCAGGATTATCCATGAACAACCGTTTAAACTTCTCCTGGCTCTCCTTCAGCGCTTCCTCCGTCAGTTTGCGTTCGGTGATGTCACGGAAAACGCCAAACGTGCTTACAAATCTTCCTTTATCATCGGTTTGTGGAACGGCTGTTACTAGTATGAAGCGTCTTTCCTTGTTAGGGCGTATTATTTCTATCTCGTAGGTGCTTCTCTCTCCTTTGCGGTGTTTGTCTGTTTGCTCTTGTATCGTCGAGAATTGCTCGGGCGTTACAAACTCTTTCAGGTTTCGGCCAACTAAGGCTCCAGTGGGCACGCCGAAGAGGCTCTCAGCGGCTGGATTAACAAAAACAAACAGTTCTTCTTCATCAACAACTCCGATTCCTTCACCTATATTCTGTATTAAGGTTCGATATCTTTTTTCACTTTCCCGCAGTGCCTCTTCTGATTTCCTAAGAGCTTCTTCTGCCCGCTTGTGTTCGGTGATGTCGCGAACGACTCCAAATTCTCCCACCACTTTTCCGTTTTCAATCTGGGGTGCGCTTGTGAACTCACCAATTAGATACTCACCAGACTTCGAGAGAACTCGTAACTCATGGGGTGGTGGTGTCTCTCCGCGTAAGGTCTTTTGAAAAGATTCCATAGCGAGAGGCAAGTCATCAGGATGGATAATGGGCGTAAAGGATTTGCCGAGCCAT
>CAZUFG010000150.1:0-2361 GCA_964618655.1 uncultured Candidatus Bathyarchaeia archaeon
CGTAGTTTGAGAAAGCTGAGCCTCTGAAAGTTCAGCTTCGACCTTTTCCTTTTGAGCCTCTATGTTGTTGACAATCTTAATTGCCAATGGCAGTTTCTCGAAGAGGCAAAAGAGTGCTGTTAACTGCTGAAACGTGAGCGCTTTCCCATTAGCAAGCTGGGCTTGTAGCCTCTGTAACGGAATCACGGCGTCAAAAGTTCTGGGAGAGAAAACACCTATATCCACTCGAAGCTCGCTTTCACCTTCAGCTGAAGAGAGGATTTTCCCTCGTGCGACTGAAAACTTTTTCAGCTTATCCACCGAAACTGGCGCCAACCCGAATTTTTGATCAAGAAAATGTAACGCAATGGTTTCGTCCTCGCCAGACACTTCTAATCGTATCCATCCTCGATTTGTTGTGTCAACAATCCTCAACTTGACCTTAAAGCCTTCGCATAGAGATGAGAAGACAGGTTCAGATGTTTCGGGACGCTGGGAACCATAAGCCTTTTCAAGCAGTGTGACTGTTGGCATCGGAATCCCCGATTAAACATGAAAACTCTTCATGTAGTTTTTTCACTCTTTCAATAGAGGAATGTGTTTTCCCAAGTTCTTTCGAAAACCTCATTATCGTTCTTTTTATCGACACCATTTTTGATCCTTCTATCAGCTTGTCGGCGTAGTTCACAATCTTCTCTTCTAAGGTTTCTGGAAGGTAACTTTTTGCGGGCCATCCTAGTTCTTTGGCTTCTTCTGCGGTTAGGCCACCGCCAACATGACGCTCAATAATAGATATAATGGGTTCGGGTAAACCTAATGACCTAGCGATTTCTGCGCCTATGATTGCGTGGTCAACGCTGTGGGTCTTTGAACGTCCAATATCGTGTAGGAGTGCGCCTATTTGAATAAGTTCAATGTCAACGTTCAGTCCTTTTTCTTTGCAGGTTTTGGCGATTCTTACAGCAAGTCCAGCCACTGCTTTGCAGTGTTCTATGACCCGAGTTGAGCATCCAATTTCAAAAAGAAGCTTTAAGGCGGAACGTGGGGATGGCAGGTGTTCATTCACTGAGTTCCTTCCTCAACTGCTCGACCCTTCTATTTAAAACCTCGAGGATTTTTTCGTTGTCGTAGTGCATTAAGGGTTTGTTGCAGGTCGGGCATCGGAAAACAAGTTCCACAGCCTCTTCAAATGGAATACGTTTGCATCCAGGCGTGTAACAGTAATAAAAGTCATGGTTTTTCTCATACCCAAGCCTGGTTTCTAGTTTTTCAAGAACACGACGCTTCTGGTTTTGAATAAAACCTTCAAGCTGGTCTGGTTGGAGTCTCCAATGAAAGATGAACCATCCTGTGTTCTCGTCTCGAGACCTTCTTAAGCCTACGAGGGAATGGTCGTAGAGCTTGTACAGGATCTTTCGAACTGAGTTGAGCCGTATTCCGGTTTTGTTTGCAATTTCGTCGTCTGTGATTTCGTTGACTCCTTTAAGGATGTCGATAACCTTGACTGCGTCTTCGCTACCAAACACTTCGGCAACTTTTATGAGCGTTGTGTCATCTACGAAGGAGGCCATCGAGACTCCTCTGTTGGCATAAGCATTGGCTTCTCCGTATAATAAATATATATGTTAAAACTTAAATCTCTTTGCTGTTTTCACGATAAAAAACCTATATTTTGGCCACCTTTTTTCCATGTACTTGTGGAATTATCTTGATTTTTGCCCCTTCAAAATTTTTTAACAACTCTTGGCCTTCAAAGAAACGATCTAGAAACACTGATAGGCTAGAGCACTCTGAGTGGGGCTGGTTTCCAACAGCCACGTTAAAGTCTGAGACTTCTTTAGAGAAAAATCCAGACGGAACCTTTTGACTACCCACTATAACAAGCACATCCCTTCCAGTGGCCTTAATCCTTTGCATAACATCACTGGATTGAATGTTTTCTCCATAGGCGGTAAGATGGACCACAAGCCCATTCTTTGCCTTCCAGTTCCTTACAGCCTGTTTCCAGGGGATGCCCATCTCAAAAGAGAACGGCCCGCCCCACTGGTTTACCATTTTATTAATGGTTTCCCCGATTTTTTCATCCTGCACGTCTGCCAAGATGAATCCAGTGGCGCCCAGGGCACGGGCGGTTAGGGCAACATGGGTGGTGAGTCTTTCATCTCTGTAGCGGTGTCCCCATCTTAAAACAAATACTTTCTGCACTGTTTTTCTTCCTCTTTTAGAGTTAGGCGTTGAGGTTTCCGCCAAGTTGTTCAACGCGTCCCTTAACTCTGTCTGCAAACCCTGGGATGGATTCGAAAAAGACAGTGACCGTGTCTTCTTCGTATTTGACTTGTTGCACATCGGCACGAGTGAAGAGCCACGAGAGAAACGACATTG
>CAZUFG010000151.1:0-2327 GCA_964618655.1 uncultured Candidatus Bathyarchaeia archaeon
TGAATGTTACGCCTCTTTTCAAGTTTGACCTGCTTTTTTCTTGACTTATCAATTGTATGCCCACAACTATGAGTAATGCCCCAAAAAGCAGAAAAAGCGTAATTTGCTCGTTTAGGAACAGAGCTGCAAATAACATCGTAAATAACGGATATGTGCAAGTGACCGGAACCGCTTTTGAAACGCCAATCAAAGATAGACTTAGCATGTACATGGTGTCGCCCAAACACAAACCCACAACCCCACTGAGACCTGCCAAAAACGTTGGATATGCTGGCAAAGTTGTTAAGCTCTGCAATTGACCTGTCACCACTAAACATACAATAAGAAAGAAGGTTGTCGACACGCATCGTGCGATGTTGGCAGAAACTGGCTTCGCATCCGATAAGGCTGTTTTATACAAAACCGCGGAAAGCGTCCAACAAAGTGCGGCACCTAAAGCCGTGATTTCGCCGATCATTTTTATTCACGTTTGAGCTGTGAGTTTAGTTATTACCTCATTTACAGCTTTTGCAGAGGCGCCTGTTCTGATGCCTCGAGTAGTAAAATGGGTTAGGGCTGCTTGAAAACTTGCTTTTTTCAGTTCATCTATTACTTTAACTAGGGGCGGAATTGGCA
The DNA here is from genome assembly GCA_964618655.1 of uncultured Candidatus Bathyarchaeia archaeon. Lineage (GTDB taxonomy): Archaea > Thermoproteota > Bathyarchaeia > Bathyarchaeales > Bathyarchaeaceae > CAZUFG01. Next base: position 616 of record CAZUFG010000151.1, read on the forward strand.
AATTCAGTTTGTCGCATACTTTATCAACCACATAATATGTAATGGGCGCATGAACCTCGTTTCGAACCAGAGAAAACAGCCTAACAATTTTCTTGTCTTGCTTCAGACCTTTCTCCTCCATTTCTTTTTCCATCAAGGCGCAAAACTTTTCATCGAATAAGTTGTCAAGCCACAGAGGTCCAGCGGAGTTCAGTTTGGAGCCGCATTCAGGACAATCACGTTTCAGAAAAGAAAATATTCCTTCAGAGGGTTCTCGGTGAAGGCACGAGAAGCAGTGAAGTATATACCCCATTTTCTGGAGGCTGGTGTCAGCTTTTTTTGCGCCGTAATGAACAACTGCATAAGCCCTAATATAATGGTCTGTGCTGTGTGCGAAAACCACGTTAATTCCGATTTCGTGCTTTGCAGCCATCACGGTTAGGCAGCCAACCAAAAGCCGAACAGCCAACTCGTGGCAATACTCAGTTCGCAACGGCTTTCCACCATACTTTCGGACGCAAGCTTTGGGGTAAACACCACAAAGTGGAGCCATGTCTGTGGCAGTTAGGGCGAGTAGGCCGCCGTCACGCAAAGCCCTGAGAGCAGAGTCTATGTAAGGCACTGGAGAACCAAACGGATCTATGTCAATATAGTCAAATCTTCTGCGGGGCGCTGCATATCGGCTTAAAAGAAGGTTCGCATCCTCGTTCGTGACCAAAAATAGGTCAGGGGACTCGCTACGTTCTACGTTGAAACGAGTGAGGTTAGCTGCCTCTGAGTTGATGTCGTTCAAAACAACCCTTCGAACGCCCTCAACCTCTTTTACAAGTCTGATGCCTCGAATTCCACAACCAGTCAGGGGCTCACAAACAGAAATTTCTCTACCTGCCATTCTCTGATATGCCTGCAATGTCAAAATAGCCAAGTCTCTGTTTAACTTCATGATGGGGTTATAGAACACTGGCGCCTTAGACGGAGCGTGTTTCCGAGTCTTTCCTACGTAAGCCTCAAGCTTGGGCACTACAATACTGGTCTTTCCTTCTCTTACAACTTCGGTTGGAAAACTGAAACTCATTCTGCATCCTCAGAAGTTTGTTGTTATTAGAGAACAATTTTCGTTTGGTTTAAACCTTGTCCGAAGATTCAGCAAATGATGATAATTATTTTGTGGTGTCAAAATGAAGAAAGGAAAAGGGGGAAATTAGGAATTAGGAATTAGGTCTTGTGTTTTCTGGATAGTTTTCTCTTTGTAAAGACAAGAACGGGCAGGGAGAGAATCATAAACAGCGATAGAATTGTGGCTTGTGGGAATTCTGGTATTATGGTTATTTCGTGTTCTGAGTGTTGGTAGGTGAAGTATATGTGTGTGTTTTCCGTGTCTGTCCAGTTTGTGAAAGGCCAAGGCTGGTCGTTTATGAGTACTGTGTAGTTACCATGCCACATGTTTTGAATTACGATGTTTGGTATGGTTACTCTGCAGAAGCCCAAACCAGTTTCACCAGTAACGTTAAACTTTATTGTTTTCTCCGTTGTGTTAAGCTGAAACTCTGAAACTGTTGAATTGCTAATTACATCGACGCTGTATGATGCCCCGTTCCAAGTGCCATCATCAAACACGCTGATCGGAGCCATAAGTGGATAGCAGTCTCTGTTATTTTTATCAATAGTGAGTGCGGTATCGCCTATTCCATCACTGCCAGTCACATTCTGATAAACACCACTGTACAAGTCTA
>CAZUFG010000152.1:0-2326 GCA_964618655.1 uncultured Candidatus Bathyarchaeia archaeon
CAACATTGTCTATTCCTTCCGAAGACCATTTATGTGTTCTGAATCAATAATTCATGTTGATCCTACACTTGCGGAGAAAAACACGTACGAATCTCTAATTCGTATTTCGACGTCACAATAATTATACCCAAACCACGTTAAACAAATACCACCTAACAGAACGATGTGCTGGCAAGTGCAAATGTTTACACTCATATGGGCGAATATATCTGAACTTCATGAAGGTTTTCACTCAAAATTGGAGGACAAGACATGATAGAACGTGTAAAATCAGGTGTTGAGGGTTTAGATAGGCTGGTTGAGGGCGGTTTCCTCAAAGGAGACGTTATCCTCTTGGCTGGCAACACAGGAAGTGGCAAGACTATCTTCTGCGCCCAATTCATATGCAACGGAGCCACACAATTCGGCGAAAACGGAGTCTACGCAACCTTCGAAGAGGACGAGAAAACCCTGAAGAGGAACATGCTTAGATTCGGGTTTGATCTGGAAAAGCTTGAGCGTGAAGGAAAAATTAGGGTCATAGGCTTAGAAGCGATGAAGGGCGCTGGCTTAGACGCCAACGTTGAGTTTGTCTTGAACACGCTGAGAGAGATAAAAGCCAAAAGACTAGTCATCGACTCACTGACCGCTTTCCTCAGTTCCAGCAAAGAAAGGTTCGAGTATCGGATGCTCATGCATCTCTTCTACAAAATACTCAAACAACTTGGCTGCACGACGATAATGACGTGCAGTATACCGACGGGCTCTGATACATTGGGACTCGGAATTGAAGAATTCATAGCCGACTCTGTGGTGACGCTGGAAAACACTGTCCGTGACGCTGAATTGAAGACCAGGTTTTTGATACGAAAAATGCGAGGAACCAACCACAGCAGAAAATACCACGACGTCATAATAAGCGAAGAAGGACTAAAAATCGTGCCCTTCTCCATGGTTTAAGACGGGCTCTGGGAAAACTCGATGATAGATCTAGTTTTTTACGTAGCCATCCTAACAATCTTAACAGCCCTAATAATTTTCTTCATGCGCCAAAAAGGATCATACTTTAGGTCAATCCAGATACTTTTTGTGATGGCTATTTTGTCATTCAGTGCAATCGTTTTTTGCGACCTTATCAAGAACCATTTGACTAACGCAGAATGGGCTGTAGTTTTCACAACCATCGGAGGCATGTCAGGAGCAATCACTACTGCCATCATGGTGGAACATGCTGCGTTGACGCTGTACAAGAAGGAAAGCGAGAAGATTCCTCTAAAGGATGCTCTCTTTAAAAGACTAAACCTTGCTTCCGTCGCCTTTAAAGGATACGCCGTCTCTGTTCTGCTCATAACTTGGGTCTTTGCTCCTTGGCAATCGAGATTGACCACAAACATTTGGGGAGAACCTGTTTACATTCCAGTTTATGAATGGTGGTATCTGGCTCTACTAAGCGGAGTGCTCATCGTCTTTATCGTGTATCCTTGTACGTTATTCTTACTTTTAGGCCGCAAGTATAAGGAAAAGCCAGTCGCTGACGCATTAACTTGGCTTGGGGCTTGTTGGATCAGCATCGGTTTTATCTTGATCGTCTTCCATGGTTTGTTGCGGTCCCTAGGCTTTGAAACTATCGAAATCGGTTTTTCACTTGACGTACTTTATTTTGGAATCATAGCTTACTTTTTCCAGAAGACAACAATCCTAGAAAGCTTCTTTGAAAAGCCATACCCTCCCATCCAAGTTAGAAAGGGTGAGTCTATCTTTCTCACTTACACGTCTAAAGCAGATAAGATGAAGATATTCTCGACTTACATTCTAGACGGGTTGCTTGGCGGCGAGAGAGTCATCTACAAGTACCCGGACGACGAAGACGAGACAGTTAGGGAGAAGCTGAGAGAACATGGCATAGACGTAGAAAGATATGAGAGAGACGGCTCCCTCATTTTAACAACCTTGTCACAATTCTATCTTTCTAAAGGATCATTAGATGAACAAAAGGCGATTAATTTTTTGAGTGAACTCAAAGTCGATTCGCATAAGAAGGGTTACAAGCAACTGAGGGACTTTGTTGACCTAAGTGACCTCTCCTTTTTTGGAGAAGACGTGGACAGATACATCAAATACTTAAACGACGAGAGATGGAAAGACTACCTGGACGAATATCTGATTGAGCTATTTGCAGTCAACACAGAAAAGATGAACGACAAATATTTTCGTGAACTGACCAACGTATACACCGCCACACGCACAACCAGTTCAATAGACCTAATCGAACATACAAGTACTTTTTCGCAATTATTTGGGTTAACCCATAAAGAGATCATTGGAAGAAACGTCCTGTTTGAAATCG
>CAZUFG010000153.1:0-2317 GCA_964618655.1 uncultured Candidatus Bathyarchaeia archaeon
ACAGAGCTCCAATGGATTTTAATGACGCAGACGTTAAGCAGGCAAAACGAAATCTCGAAAAAATACTTAACGCTGTTGAAAGTCTGTCCAAACTGAGAGAAACCGAACATGAAAAGGTCGGCGACGACCAACTCTTGCAAGAAGCGGAAAAAGCGAAGCAGAAATTTGAAGAAGCAATGGATGACGACTTCAACACAGCGTTAGCTGTCTCTGCACTTTTTGACCTAGTGAAAGAAATTAACAAATACACTGAAACCAAAACAGAGATAGAGGCTAAAACAAAAAGAAAAGTTTTGGAAATTGTGAGGAGACTCGCCGAAGACGTGCTCGGCGTCACTTTAGAGAGACCCGAGCCGGAAAGTGAAAAACTAGTAGATAATTTAGTAAGCCTAACTCTTGAGTTGCGTCAGCAAATGCGCGAACGAAACGACTGGAAAACAGCAGATGAAATCAGAAAAAAACTGCAAGTGCTGGGATTAGACATTGAGGATACGCCAAAAGGAGCAACGTGGAAGATTAAGCGGGAAAGAATTTGAGCATCCAAATACCGTCTAAAATAGAACAAACTTTAGTGGAAATAAAAGCGAAAATTGACGACATCAACCTAACTCGAAAGAAATTGACCAGTCTCAAGGCTAAGTATGTCGGAACGTTTCGGCAAATAGACACGTATTTTGCGGTTCCAAAAGGAAGACTGAAGCTACGGGAAACAGGCGATCAAGAAAGGGCTGAATTAGTGTATTATGAACGTGAAGACATTGCCGCACCAAAACGAAGCGATGTTTTCATTGTTAAAGTTCAGAAGCCAACGCTCTTCAAAAAAATGCTTGAAAACGTTCTTCAAACTAAGGTTGTAGTGGATAAAGTAAGAGAAATTTATCAGTTATACACTTTTGAAGGAGAAAAATCCAGAAGGATTCGGGTTCACCTTGACAAGGTTCTGGGGCTTGGGACGTTTATAGAGTTTGAAATGGAAGCGTCGGGCAGAACCGAAGAGGCGCTCAAGGAAGATCGTAGAATATTGGAGTTGTTTATGGAAAAGTTGGAAATCAGCCGCGACAGTTTTCAAAAGTTGTCTTACAGTGACCTCTTCGGGAGGGGCGAAAAAGTATGAATTCGAGCTTAAGCAATGGTAGCCCAGAATAGCTTCAAACTCTCGGTTCAAACATTTTGTGAGTAAAAACTAGCTTGATAGACGATTGAAACGGTGAAATTTTACCCCAACCAAAAATATGATGACTGACTAGGCATAGTTTTCGCACGGCATCCTGCGCGGGAATCATGTTCTTTGATTTTCCCGAAAGAGTTTGAGCAATTGTCAGTGCCATGTGATTCGAAAGTCATATTTCCTTAGTTCTGAAAGATATAACGCGGGGAGTGGGCATATTGATTTCAGAAGATGTAGTGAGGTGGTTGCTTGAACCAGAAAATCCTTCACTGAGATACAGAACCATGGTAGAGTTATTAGGGAAGTCTCCGGATGACCCTGAAGCCATAGAATGCAAAAGACAAATTGCTGAATCTATTCCAGTGAAAGGCTTGTTAAGTGAAATGCACCCTGATGGATATTGGCTTCAAAAACATCCGAGAACAAACAAAATGCTTGGTGATGGAGTTGAGTACGGAGCCTTTGGAACAACCCACTATTGCCTATCATACTTGGCTGAGCTTGGCATGGACAGAACTAATGCTCAAGTAGCTAAAGCCGCAGAAAGATATCTAAATCTTCAAAAAGAAGACGGCGATTTCTATCAGCATTTCTCGTGCCTGCTGGGTTTGAACATAAGAACTTTCACCATGTTAGGATACAAAAACGATTCACGAGTGAAAAAAAGCATAGACCTGTTGCTTAACACTGAAAGACCTGACGGTGGCTATCTCTGCGATATGCACGAAGGCAAATACAAAACGAAACCTGTGAAAAGCTGCATTCGAGGAAGCGTGAAGGCCCTTCTGGCTTTTTCATACCTTCCAGAATACTGGAAGCACGATAGAATCAGGAAGCTCATTGACTACTTTTTACTTCGTGATGGAATATTCAAGAGAACTAATCTGAAAGAGTTTGTCAATAAGGATATGGAAAGGAACTCTTTTCCAATAATATGGAGAGCTAACGTATTTGAAATCCTATTAGCTCTAAGCAAAATGGGTTACGGAAAACACAGTAGATTTGAAAGAGCCTGGAACTTTCTGGATGCGAAAGCAGACAAAAATGGGAGATATGTTTTGGATTGGACTCCGGAACAATCTCCTTGGAAAGTTGGGAAAAGAAATCAGCCAAACAAGTGGATAACATTCTACGCACACCTTGCCCACA
>CAZUFG010000154.1:0-2257 GCA_964618655.1 uncultured Candidatus Bathyarchaeia archaeon
ACCAGAAGTGGGTGTCTGTCGCCGCCTACGGCTACGACGTCCACGTTGTATGGACTGATTACAGAGCTGAGGGTAACTCTGAAATCTACTACCGCCGGAGCATCGACAGCGGCGTTTCGTACAAGCCTGAAGTGAGACTCACGTCGTCGGCTGGTGAATCCACGTGTGCTAATGTGGCTGTAAAGGGCAAGACGGTCTACGTCGTCTGGGAAGACACTAGGACTGAACAGTTTGAAGTATGGTTCAAGGACAGTCCAGACCGCGGCGTACACTGGACAGCAGACAGGATATTGAGTGCGCAGCCCAACATTTCACAGTGGCCTTCGGTTTCGGTTTCTGGCGACAACGTCTACGTAGTGTGGACAGACCAAAGAAACGGAAACAACGAGATCTACTTCAAATACAGGTGGTAAAGCCACAACTAACCGTTCTTCATCCTCTCTTTTTTTCTGTTTTGTTTTCCGCAACTTTTTTGCGTCATACATTCCTGAAGACTTCAAGATATTCAAATGAGTTTCATGTGGAAGGATTTGGTGAGAACCACTGAGAGCATCCGCAGGAAAGGCAGGTAGTGTGCGCACGGTATCAAGAGGCGTTTCATGTATACATCAAGGAAATAACACTTAAATATCACGCATAACTCTAAGAAAAAATCCCAGGGAGTCGTAGAATTGCCTGAAAGTGAAGACGTTAGACAGCACCTTCAAGAACTTGAACGAAGAAGTATCGCCTTAATTAGAGAAGCAAAAGCCCAATTCAAAAACATAGCCTGCCTCTGGAGCACAGGCAAAGACTCAACTGCTACTGTGTGGCTCTGCAAAAAAGCCTTCTTCGGCAAAATCCCATTCCCAGTAATCCACATAGACACAGGTTGTAAATTCCCGGAAATATACGAATTTAGAGACAAAATTGCTAAAGAGTGGGGCTTCAACTTACTCATCGCAAAAAACGAAGAAGCACTCAAAGCTGGGATGTCCCCGAAAGCAGGACGACTAGACTGTTGTACTTTATTAAAAACCGAGGCTTTAAAAAGCCTCATCAGAAAAGAAAAGTTTGACGCATTGATTTTAGCCATAAGAAGAGACGAGCATGCGATCAGAGGGAAAGAAAGATACTATTCTCCTAGGGACGAACAGTTCAGATGGAACTATCAGGATCAGCCAGCAGAACTATGGGACCTCTACGTCAAACCGTCTGAAGACTTCTCTCATATGAGAGTACATCCAATTCTACATTGGACAGAACTAAACGTTTGGCAATACGTGCAGCAAGAAAACTTGCCCATAAACCCCTTGTACTTCGCAAAAGACGGAAAAAGATATCGAAGCCTAGGATGCATGCCCTGTACTGTACCAATTCCATCGGAAGCAGACACAATAGAAAAAATCGTCCAAGAACTAGCAGTATCAAAGACTCCGGAAAGAGCTGGAAGATCGCAGGATAAAGAAAAGGCTTACATGATGCAAAAACTGCGAAGTTTGGGCTATATGTAACACGAAGGCTTGACTATGATTATCTTGGCCCTAGATGCATTGGACCTAAACCTAGTCAAGAAATTCGAGTGCCAAACCCTAATGCAAAAAGAATGCGGACAAACAGACATTTCAAACTTCAACTTAGAGAGAACCGTTGTATTGTGGGCATCATTTCTCACAGGCAAAAACATGGAGGCAAGAATACCGCTAAAAACCCAGTGGGAGTTCAAACTGCCAACCGAAGAAACTTTTCTACGCTTCTTCAAGACTTTCAAAACAATAGATGTCCCAGCGTTCTCCTTCAAACAAGATCATGCAGAAGAAAGAAAATTTCTCAAGAATTATTTTGACGACAAATCAGCAATCGAAGAATACGATGCGGCTGTATGGAAAATACATGAAGAAAACAAAAAAGAATTCTTGGCTTCAGTCGGCAAATCTGATCTAGTGATGGGTTATTTCAATTTGGCTGACGCAATAGGCCATTTGAGTTTTGGAATCGTCGAGAAAATGAAAGACGTTTACAGTGAGCTGGAAGGGCTCGCAAAAGAAACTAGGGGTTCAAACGATTTTATCCTAATCGTATCAGACCATGGAATGAAGGCCATAGGAAGATACGGAGACCACACCAAAAACGGCTTCTACTCTGCAAGCCGAAAACTTGGACTTGACACTCCGAAAATAACGGACTTTTACGAGTTGATGAGGCGCATCAAGAATGAGCCTTCCTAAAATCAACTTAGTGGTAGTCGGTCACAAAGACCACGGAAAATCTACGCTAA
>CAZUFG010000155.1:0-2253 GCA_964618655.1 uncultured Candidatus Bathyarchaeia archaeon
CTCATTTACCGAATGGACGAACCCAAAGTAGTGATTCTATTGTTTGCGAGTGGAAAACTTGTCTGTACAGGGGCCAAAAAAGAAGATGACGTATACGATGCTGTTAACAAGCTTCATAAACGCCTAGAAGACGAAAAATTGATATACTATGAATGACCGTGAAACGTCTCTTTCCAAGGTAAGCACGATAACTGTTTTGTTCTCATCATTTGACAGTTTCTTCTTGCACCCTTCTATACCAGCCTCTGTTTCTGCGAATCTACCGTGTTTGATTCGGAATCTAAAACATCAAGTATCGTTAAAGTCCCCGAGCCTTATACGGCAATAAGAATAGATATGACGGAAAAGAAGATTGTGAAGATTAGATGTCGTCGATGTAGCCACATAAACCTAATTCCGTCAGACAAAGTTTTTCAAATTTTTAAGCCAATAAAGTGCGAGAAATGCGGGGAAATCATTGTTCAGCCCAAACAGCTATTATGAAGTAAACCGTCTCTATTGGTAAGATAGTTAAAAGGGATAGCCTTGAAATTCGTTGACGCTCACATCCACCTCTCGGACCCAGAATACAGCCAGACAGTCGATGAACTCGTAGGGGACGCGAAGCGCTCGAATGTTGTTGCCTTAGTTTCTAACTCCATGGACCTCCAAACGAGTCTCGAGAGTCTTCGATTAATTGAGGAACATCCACGTCTCGTGTATGCCGCTTTGGGCATTCATCCATGGGCTGTTAAACAACTGTTGCCAAACGAGCTAGAAGACACCGTGAATCTAATCCTACAACATGGAACAGCCAGCAAAAAAATAGTTGCGGTAGGCGAAATTGGCTTAGACTTCACATATCCGAAGGACACGAATCTTCAAGACAGGCAACTCCAAGTATTCAGAGAAATGCTTAGTGCCGCCGAGAAAACATCTCTTCCAGTTATCATTCACTCGCGAGGAACCATAACTCAGATTATGAGTATCTTACCATCCTACGGATTGCGGAAACTCCTGTTACACTGGTTTAGCCACCCGATAAAGTTACTGTCGCAGGCTATAGAGCGTGGATACTACATCACTGAAGGACCTCCATCCGTATATTCGCGCCATATCCAAGAGATCATCAAGCAAACCCCCCTCATGAACCTCTTAACAGAAACTGACGGGCCAGTTCGTTTCTCGGGTCCATTCAAGAATGAAATGACCTCGCCTTCTTTCATTCCACTCGTCGTAGATGCCATATCCCAGTTAAAAAAGATGAACAAAACTGATGTTGCCAATCAGATAATCCAGAACTTTGCGGATTTCTTTGGAATAACACCAACATAAATCCAACCGCTTCTATTCGGCGTTACTGAAGCACAAGTATTAAAAGACACGAACAATTCTTTGAACCAAAGAAAACAATTCGATGACGGAGGCAATTGAAAGCTTGGGCAAGGTGCGAACAGAACAAGTAAAACGGATAGCCCAAGAACTAATAAAGCGAAACCCTGACAAGTTCTCAACAGACTTTGAAAACAACAAAAAACTCGTAAAGTCTCTCACAAGGATTTCTTCAACAAAGCTGAGAAACCGAGTAGCAGGCTACGTAACTCGCCTGGCGAACATCATGCAAACAGCCCAAGCTGGCGAGATTCCCGAAACTGCCGAGGCGACAGAAGCCTCCGAACCAGAAGAAACAGAATAACGCTTTATATCGATGGAACCCACAACTGTTTGAAGAAAAGGAGACGGCTAAAGTTGTCTATGATGAACGACTATCGAAAGGGTTGGGCTCTACGCTATATTAGGGAAGCAAGAGCGGAACTAACCGCTGCCCAAAAAACGCCGTATATGGCGCCGGGCCTAATTTTGGAAGCCATGCGAAAGGCTCAGATGGCCATCTACTACAGCCTAGGCGACCCTGCCTACGTGGAGACGATTGTGCATCAAACCATGATGAAGAAACAACCTATAGAGGACCCAGTTTTGAGATGTCTCGTCGAAACTGAACGAACTGTGCAACAGATTGCGCAGACGCCAGAGTCAAATCATGAAAGGGCGATTAAGCAGGTTGATGACCTCATCCGAATCGCATCAGACATAGTGGAACTGTTTACAAGCGAAAAAGCATAACTAAACAATAAGCGCATTCGTTTTACACATCCCAGACGGTGAGAACGTGTCCTTTCCCTATGTTATCTCTCACGAAAAACTGAATCTCTACATTAGTGTACTCGATATAACTAGTCTTTACTTACACGAAGAAACCATTCCTGACATCCT
>CAZUFG010000156.1:0-2249 GCA_964618655.1 uncultured Candidatus Bathyarchaeia archaeon
TCATCTGAGAAACCATGTAGTTTATTCGTCGCTCATTCATTCTATCGTAGGGCCCAACGCTTACGTCGACGCAGAAGAATGGAACGCCGCCTTCGAGTTCGCTGGCAACCTGATACCATTTTGCGTGACTACAGCAGATGTGAGTTGTCCAGAGGAAGTCTGGTTTAGGCCATTCTCCACCCCAAACGTACTTGTCTAGAACGATGGAGCCCCAATAGTTTCTCATGTAAGCGCATAAATCCCGAGCGTAACCTTTTGCTTCAATGGCTTCGTGGCATTCCTCTGCGAAGGCTCTGTTATAGGCAACCGTAGCCCCGTAAGGCTCGCCCGTGAGGCTGTAAACGTCGTCGCCTAGCCCTTCTGGGACGGCGCTGAATGCCCAGGCTCCGCCAGCCCAGCGGATTCCGCCCTTCTCATGTGCTTTCACGAAATCCTCGTAGTATTTGGCTCTCAGTTGTTTTGCGTCGTTCCAACAATCCAGAGGTTTGGTTTTATACTTTGTTTCTGCCATTTTCCATACATCTCCTAGAATAAGTCTGTTGGAAGTTGGAATGTTTCGAGGAAAGCCTCCACGCGAGTTCTAAACTGTCCCGCTGGGACAGTGACGTCAAATTCGAGGAAGTAAGTGGGAATGCCATTCTTTTCAAGATAAGACCTAATGGCTGGAATATCCAACTCGTGTGGGTCACAGAATTTCTGCTGAATTAAGAGTACGCCTTGGGCGTTGTAGTCTTTAGCCAGCTTCGCGATGTGTGGAAGTCGGGTTCGTTCTGGCCAGTCTTTGCTTGGACAGGCTGGTCTATCTATGTAGCGAGCCGCGATAGCGCTGAGCCTATCTTTTTGTGGGATGACTTCGTTCCAGAAGTATCGGCTGCCTGTGCAGTGGTCTTCGATTACGAATGTTGCGCCCAATGATTCTACCATGCTCATGAATTCGGTGTCGTCGTTTTCGCTTCCGAGAATCATTAGGCGTGTTCCCGCCTCACGTCCTGTCCTTCGTTGAGGTAACTTCTCTAACAGGTCTTTGAGCGCACGGTTGTGTTCTTCTTTATCGGTTAGTTGGCTTGAAACCACCATTAACATGGCTTCCGACCCAGTGAGTGGAGGATTAGGTTTTTTCCTCAACTCATAAACTTGCTTCATCAATCGGCGGTTCGTGTTATACACCTCTATGGCGTGGTCTAAATCCTTGTTTGTGATCTTTTTTCCAGTCCATTCCTCGAGAGATTTTTTGAACTCTTCCAGTTCTCCTCTTAGGTATGGGCGAGCATGAGGAGTCTGAATTCCATGGGGCATGTACAAGTAGTAACTATACTTGACAGGCACATGCATTTTCCAACTTGTAAATGCCTGACGCATGTGAAGACAGCATTGGGCGAGCACTATGCCGTCTAAATAGTCGTATCTTCCCTGCAAGCCCTGAGCTAAACAGTCGCGGCAGAGAGGACAATACATCGCGAAAATATGAGGTTCAGTAACGCTCTGCGCCTCGTGACTTCCCAAGATCCGAACTGGCAACGCGCCCGCAGCATAAATGATCTCTTCGGGCGTGTAGGTGCAAAAATAGCCAAGCACTTTGCCGCCAGTTTTTTTCTTCCATTGTTTGGCGTATTCGTGTCGGTTCTTGTACCATTCATGGAACTTTTCAAACATTTCGTTTCATCTTCTTGCCGGCTGAATTATATAATTGGGTAATTGAAAATATAAAAATCTTGTGACTTATATTTATTTTGCATTGACAACAACAATTTAAGGGAGTAGGTCTTACGTAGCATTTGTGAGAATGAAGCGTTGTTCATGTTGCCATAGGCTTTGTCCAGAGTACGAGATGATTCTTGAAGAATCTCTCGGATGGGTTTGCAGGGACTGTTATGAGCGGATAGTGGGGTACAAAGAATAGCACCTCGTTGGAACGGTTAAATTCATAAACGCAAGTCGCAAAAAGTGAACAGCCAGAGATGAGAATCATGAGTGCGAGCTTCAAGAACATCATATTCGAAAAAACCGACGAAGTTGCAAAAATCGTAATTAATAGGCCTCCCTCAAACATTCTTAACGCCGAAACATTGCTGGAAATGACGACGGCATTGGAAAACATCCGAAAAGACCACAACCTGAAGGCGGTAATCATTACTGGTGCTGGTGACCGAGCCTTTTCCACTGGTGTAGACGTGAAGGACCATTTCCCTGACAAAATCGACGCTACGCTAGACTTGTTTCATAAAGTGTTTCATCTTCTGGCAAAGATT
>CAZUFG010000157.1:0-2234 GCA_964618655.1 uncultured Candidatus Bathyarchaeia archaeon
CTTCAATTTCATACGTGGCTGGAACCTCTTCTCCTCGCAATCTCCGCGTATATCTATCCATTACAAGTTGGTGATATTTTTCGTCTATAGGTTTCGTGAAAATTAGCCCGATTAATTCGTCTCTTGAGTAGCCAAGAATTTCTGCGAATCCCCTGTTTGTGAAGACTATTTTTTTATCTTGAGTTATTACAACTCCGTCGCTTGCTTCCTCTACTAAGACAGAGTACCTCTTCTCAGATTCTGACAATTCTTCGGTTCTTTTTTGAACAAGCTCTTCTAAATGTTCAGAATACTGCCTCAGCTTTTCCTCCATCTGCTTGCGGGCGGTGATGTCTTTGACGAAGACAGAGAGACCATCCTTGGTGGGGTATGCGCTGATTTCAAAGACGTAGTCTTTTTCTCTAACCCGATACTCATTCACGAAACTCTGGGGTTGCTGTGTTCTTAACGTCTCTAGGTAAAACTGCTCTACTCTGGTTCCTTTAACATCTGGGAAAACCTCGGTGAGGGACTTTCCCATGGCATCTTTCGCTGAAATCCCCGTAAGCTCTTCAGACGCCTTGTTCCAGTAAGTGTATCTAAAGTCCTTGTCCATGGCAAAAAAGACATCACTGATGCTCTCGGTAAGCTCTCTGTACCTCTCCTCGCTTCTCCGAAGCACCTCTTCTGCCTGCTTGCAGTCAGTAATATCTTTGTATAATCCAACGTAACCTATCAACCGATCCTCAACGACTATGGGCGCAACAGATATGGATACGGGAAATAAGGATCCGTCCTTCCTTTTTCTAACATTATCGGAGTGAACATACCCTTCTTTGGATTCTTTAGCCAGATTCTTTGATTCTTCCATCTTGCCCTCTGGTATTATGATGTCGTCCATTTTTTTGCCTTTGACTTCGTCTAAATGGTAGCCAAAAACTTCTGTGAAACGTGGATTAACATCTAAGATATGAAAATCTGGACCCAAAAAACATGTAGCCTCAGGATTATCCCTAAACAACCTCTCAAACTTCTGCTGACTCTCTCGAATCGCTTGTTCCGTCCTCTTGCGCTCAGTGACGTCTCTCATAACTGCCAGAATACCCGTCGGCTTGCCATTCTGTTTCAGTAAACTGACACGAACTTCAACTAAGCGTGGCGTCCCATCTTTATGGCGAAAAATAACCTCTAAGGGCTTTGGCACTCTCCCTCTTACAAGAGAGTTGAACATTTTCAGATATTTAGGCACATCCTGTGGCCGAATATGCCCTATCTTTAAGAAGTGTTTACCAACAACTTGGTCTCTAGAATAGCCTGAGAGTATTGTTCCAGCAGTGTTGAATGATGTAATCACCCCTTTTAAGTCGGCAGTTACTATGATGTCAGGAGCCAATTCAACAATACTTCTATACTTTTCCTCAGACTCTCTTAACGCCTCTTGCGCCTTCTTGCGCTCAGAGCTTTCGATAAGCTCCCATTCACCTCCCCTCCTGACAAGAGCAAATTGATGGTTGCGAACTACATCTACAACTTCCAATGCTCCACATTTACCAAGGGAATAGGTGCAAATTGCCATCATTCGATAATTGCCGATGACACTGTTTACCTCTTCTTCATAATCGGCGAAATTCTTCCAGTCTTTTTTTTCGAGCCAAGCCGTATTACCTGATACTCTTATGCCGTCATACCCTTTAGCCAAGGCTTGATTGAGTTTAACAATCCAACCGCTAAGAACTCTTTTTAGGTTGAAAGCACCACCCTTAAGATACCATTCGGTATGTGGGACGATCTCTATTTGTCCTCTTCTCAAGTATAGATCAAAATTAGGCACAGCTTTACTCATTGCTTTTTTCGCTTCTTCTAAACCGAGAGGTTCCGAGGTAACCCACATGCAGAATTCGTTGCTTTCTAATCCCGCTTTAAAATAAGGCACCAAAACATCGATCAGATCTTCCTTAGTTCCGTAGAATTGACAAAGATGCGTTCCCCAAGGGATGTCGCCGACCACTTCAATACCTGACTTTCGCAGTACATCTGTTTCCTTGTTAGAGCTAAACGAAATTGCAACCCTTTCGCTTTTTTCGTTTGGAGTCAATTTTTCCATAAGAAGACACCTGTTGTTTTTTTATGTGTGACTGTAACGTCACAAACACATAGAATTATATTATAGAAGATATAATACTTTCGATACGGCGTCCACCTTGGAATCCAAAACCGTAGCCACATTCAACAAAAGAACAATCCAAAACTTCATA
>CAZUFG010000158.1:0-2233 GCA_964618655.1 uncultured Candidatus Bathyarchaeia archaeon
GTGTTCACGTCCTCAACCTTGTCCAGTTCTGCTTCGACTGCGTTTACCACCATGGAGCGGTTCAGAGTACGCAACAGTCCAGTTTTTTTCAGGAGAACTGAGGAGACGCCTTCGGCATCAATGACCATGTTGGACGTTACTGTCTCCTTAACACCCCTCCGACTAGCCACAATTCCTTTCACAACGCCTGACTCAGAAACGATTGACTCTGCTCTCGCCCCTAAACAGTATTCGGCGCCAGCTTTAACCGCAAGCTCAGCCAGATGCCTATCAAACAGTTCTCTGTTAACAACGCATGTTACAGGAGAACCAAACCTGACAGAGAACCCCTTTCCTGACAGAGAAAAGAAAACTGCACCCCTAAACTCGTTCTCAACCACCTTCGTTGGTAGAGGCAGTAGTCCTAAACGCCTCAAACCAGAAAGGCTAAGATGACCAGTACAGTGAGATGGAACCCCGACCTTTTCATGCTCCTCGTAAACAACAACTTTGGCGCCCAGTTTAGTCAATGTAAAAGCTGAGAAAGAACCGCACGGGCCACTGCCAACCACAATCACGTCCGTCGTTGCTTTCACGCTACGACCTCTATCATGTTTTTTAAAATACTATAGACAATCGTTGAACCCCGCTATTTACTCTTTTATTTCTTCGAGACTTAAAAGAAAAGAATGTGCTTTCCCGTGTTGTATGGCGAGTTCTTCAATCAGTATCTTGTTAGTTCGGCCGTCTAGGCAGATTTAGTTCGTCTTTATAGGCGAATATGGCTGGGGTCCCGCCCGTATGAAGAAACACTATGTTTCCATCTTTTTCAAAGTGACCTTGCCTTATTATATCTATCAACCCTGTCATAGCTTTGCCCGTGTAAACAGGGTCTAGTAGTATCCCTTCGGTCCGTGCAACCAACTTGATGGTCTCTTTTAGTTTTTCATCAAGTACTCCGTATCCTCCGCCGACATAGTCAAAGAGGATTTTAACATCACCCTGTGTAATGGTTAAATCTGAGCCAAGGAGACCTGCGCACTTATTTGCTATTTCTATTGTGGTGCTGAGAAGCCACTCGCCGTCCGATTCGACAGCCATGCCAACCGCATCGATTCCAGCTTTTAAAACCTTATTCCCGAGAATTATTCCCGCTTGGGTTCCGCCTGAACCTGCAGCGTGGACAACCGAGTCAACTTTTAAGTTTATCGTTTTTGCTTGCTCCACTAGTTCCAGAACGCCGTTGACGTATCCTACTGAACCTAAAGGAGAGGAAAAGGGCACGACGTAGGGATTGTACCCCTTCTCTTTCAGTTCCTGAACTGTATTTCTCGTTATTTCAACGCTCTCTTCCCATTCCGCTTGAATAAACCTTATTTCTGCTCCAAAAATGTGGTTTAGAAGAAGGTTTCCAGCGTATTCTTGTGGCTCTTTACCACGTAGAAGAAGAACCACCCTCATCCCAAGCCTTCTCGCAGCAACAGTCGTTGCGAGAGCATGGTTCGATTGAACAACTCCGCCAGCCACAACTACGTCCGCACCCTTTTTCACAGCATCTGCCATCTCAAACTCCAACTTCCTTACCTTGTTGCCACCAAAGGCTAGGCCCGTTAGGTCATCTCTCTTTATCCAAATCTTTGGACCGTCCAAGGCTTTCGAAAGCCTTGGCATCTCATGAAGCGGGGTTGGTAAGTTAGCAAGCCTTATCCTCGGCAAGCTTTCAATCTTAGCTTTGAGTTCCATGTTATTTTTGTCTCCAGAATGATAATCTATGCAACAGAAGGATAAATCCAATTCCGTAAAATTTAGTGTTGCATCTTCATTCACTCGCATGAGCCTTAGAGAGTAAGAATGCAGAAGGTTAGGCTTACACTGGATTCAAGCTATAAGACTTTTCGCAATACCATACATGTTTGTTACACTTGTTCAGCGTAGACGTAGCGCATATAAGGAAGTCCGTCTATATCGAATTTCCTTTGAGGTGTTATCATTGAGCAAGAAAGAAGGCATGACGATGCCTACATGCACTTCATGCCACCGAATCATCCCACCTGGCGAAGAGGCAACAAAGTTTCCATGCCCAAGCTGCGGAGAAATCGTGATTTGGCGCTGCTCAAAGTGCCGAAAGTTTGGTAGGCAGTATCGCTGTCCAAAATGCGGGTTCACAGGACCATAGAGGCGATAAACTTGGCAAAGATTGTTATTTCCATGAAAATCTTCCCAAAAGACATCATGGACCTTAACAAACTGAAGG
>CAZUFG010000159.1:0-2232 GCA_964618655.1 uncultured Candidatus Bathyarchaeia archaeon
TTCTCCAAAACTTGTGTTTTTTGGCTGTACTCCTAACAAAGCGATTTTTGCGCCAGCCGTTTTCGCCAAGTATTCACAGAAGATTTGGAGAGGCAAGGCGTGTGTGGATACTGCTGGCTGTCTTGCCATCTGGTCTGGGTCTATAAGTTTTGCAGCGCCCGCTTCTAAGTCTAACATGGCAACGTCGATAACTAGTATGTGGGTGGGTTTAAACTCGACGATTGGTTCGATGAAACTTTCGGGAACTGTCTCGCACTCTATCAGGTAAACGGAAGGCGAAACTTTGTTCTCCAGCCTTCTTACGATGTGGACTCCGAGAAAGTCGTCTCTTCGAAGCGGATTCCCTATCCCAGCAACAACTACTCTTTTAGAGTCTGAAAGCCATCTTCGCAGTTCTTCTTCAAAACTGTCCATAAACGCAACTTTCTACTAAATTATTAGCTAAAAAGTTACCTCTTTAAAGTCTTGAGTAGGCGTTTGTCTTGGTCGTAGATGTTTACTTCGAGTGGCATCTGCCCAACAGCAAAGTGAGTTGCGCAGGCGAAGCACGGGTCGTAAGCTCTAAAAGCCATCTCAACCATGTTGAGCAACCCTTCGCTCACGTTGCCGCCGTGTATCAAGCCCTTAGCCGCATCCCGTATAGACATGCATATGGCTGGAGCGTTGTTGGTTGTCGCCACAATCAGGTTAACTTTTTCCGCAAGCCCCTCTTCGTCCAGTTTGTAATGATGTATCAGCGTGCCTCTCGCAGCCTCCACGATTCCCACTCCCTCGCCAGGCTTACCAGGCTTGTTCCGAATCTCTTTGCTGGTTATCTCCTTGTCTCTGCTCAGTTCTAAGGCTCGCTCTGCCGCGTACAATAATTCTACTAGTCTAGCCCAGTGAAAAGCAAGAGTCGAGTGGACGGGTTTTCCGCCCAACGTCTCATACATCCTCTTAAATTCCTGCTGGGCTAGGGGCGTAGCCATCCCCTCCGAAGCGTTTAGCCTTGCGAGTGGTCCAACCCGATAGATGCCGCTTGTTGGACCGTCGACTAAGCCCTTCCAGCCAACCTTCTTGAGGTAGGGCAGTTTAACGTAGGTCCACTCTTCTACGTGTTCCTCAATCATGTCTAAGTATTCGGATGGCCCAAACTTCGCAAACTCCTTGCCTTGCGGGTCGACCACTCGGACTTTTCCGTCGTAGAAGTTGACCTTGTTGTTTTGGTCAACCAAACCCATGTAATACGTCTTATGCTTGTAAGCGTCGCTCAGGATTAGGTCCACGTATTTCTTGTTCTTCAACACAACGTCGTCGAATATTTTTAGAGTAAACTTGGCGAACTCAACACTCGACTCCGCCATCTTCTCAATCTCTTGCCTCTCCTCTTCGGTTAGTCCTTTAGAAACGCCTCCTGGCAGTCCACACACGGGATGAGTTGCCTTTCCACCCAGTATGGCTGTAATCTTCTGCCCATAAGCCCTGTGCTTAATCACTTCCTTAGCGATGTCCAAACCAACCTTACTGATCACGCCTAGAATGTTTCTCTCCGCAGGCGGAGCGTCTGGTCCAACCACAAAGTCTGGCCCGCCGAGAAAGTAGAAATGGAGCGTGTGGTCATAAACATAATAGCCGCTGTACATCAGTTCACGAAGTTTTTTAGCTGCCGAAGGCGGGTCAACATTAAACGCCGCGTCTAAAGCCTTCGTAGAGGCAAAATGATGCGCAACTGGACAGACACCGCAGATTCGAGTAGTTATCTGAGGCAGGTCTTCTGCCTTCCTCCCCACACAGAACCTTTCGAACCCTCGGAGTTCTGGAACCTGCAGATAAGCGTTCTCCACGTTTCCCTGAGCGTTTAGGAATATCTCTATTTTTCCGTGGCCTTCAAGCCTCGTGACTGGATTAACGGTAACTCTTTTCAGTTCGCTCATTTCATCACTCTCCTCCGCAGAACAGAGGCTGCAAGGGAATACCTGTAGAAGGTTCCTAGCGGGTCTTTGATTTGGTCAATCAGTTTCTCAGCGTCGAATGTCTTTTCTTTCTCTTCCCCTAACCCAAGAATTGACGTGAGAGCGCTTATCATGGCGGCTCCCTGCTCCCTCACGTTGGGACAAGGCCCTCCACATCCAGTGCAGGGCATGTTGGCATTAATACACTGTGCCTCGCATCCAGCACGGGTCGCGGGTCCTATACAAATTATTCCCTGTTCGAGGAGGCATTTTTCGGGTTCTGGAGCCTTCTCATAAACAC
>CAZUFG010000160.1:0-2208 GCA_964618655.1 uncultured Candidatus Bathyarchaeia archaeon
CCTCAAAAAGACGCGCTTCTTCCTCGATTCCGCAGAGGATTCCCCAAGGCCAGCCTCTTCGGGAAATTTCGCCAGAAGTTACTTCTGCTACGACTCGTATTCTATCTAGTCCTCTAGCTTCTAGAACCTGCTTGGTCCTAACGAAGTAGATATCAGTCGTTCGGCCCTTTTTTATGTCCTCATCTGTCGCGTGATGAAAAAGGGGCATTGTTTCTCTCGCCTCTTCATGCCTTAGCGTTTTTCCCATCGCTCAACTATTTTGTCGGTTTCCGTGGTCTCCACGTTGTAGGCATATTTTAGGTATTCTAAGCCTTCTTTATGGTCTTTTTCGGTGAAGGATTCTACAGCATCGTTTGGGATTATGATTTTGTATCCTCGGAAGAAGGCGTCGGCTGCCGTGTGCCTTACGCATAAGTGTGTGTGAAGACCAGTTAGGATTACAGTTTCTACGTGTAAACTTCTCAGAAGAGAGTCTAGTCCAGTCTCAAAAAACCCGCTGTAGACCCGTTTTTCGACTACATAATCTTTTTCGGTGGGTTTCAGTTCTGGAATGACCTCGGCGCCTTTAGTTCCTTTTATGGCGTGTTTACCCCATCTCCCCAGTTCAAAGTCGTGGGGCAAGTGTGCGTCGTTAGAATATATTATGGGTACACCTTTTCTTCGAGCCGCTTGGATAAGCCTTCTTATTTTTGGAATTATTCTATCAGCCCTCTCACATTTGAGGTCGCCAGTGACAAAGTCGTTTAGCATATCTATCACAATGACCGCTTCCACAGTGTTTTCACCCTCTTAACGGATATTTAGAAAAGTTAGTGCGGTTTAAAAGGTTATTACCGTAGCAAGCGGCGTTTTCTAAAAGATAATGAAGAATTCTTTTTTTATGCTTTTTCGTGTGCTATAGTTTCTTCTTCTCCTAATTCTTTTATGCGTGTTTGGATGAACTCCGCAACTTTTTCTTCACTGAATTTTTTGGCCTCTTGCTGTTTTCTTAAGTGTTCTTGGATTGTGCTGAGAACTTTGTCCATGTTTAGTGGTTTGAGTACGTAGGCGTCTGCGCCTTTGTTCACGGCTTCGATAGCGTTTTGCAGTGAAGGATAGCCCGTAATGATTATCTTGACCATTTTCGGCGTGGTTTCTTTGATGCTAGTTAACAGTTTTGTTCCTTCCATGTCTTGCAGGCGGATGTCTATTAATGCAAGGTTGTAGAATTTGGTGTTGGATTTTTGATTGCTTCTTTTCCGTTTTCTGCCGTGTCAACAATGTATCCTTTTTCTTCCAGTATGGTGGTCAGGACTTTTCTTACGCTTTTGTCGTCGTCGATAACAAGGATTCTGGCAGGTTCAGCCATACTTTTTCATCTTCTTCCATTCTTAGTTTGATAGGGATAGTTACCGTAAATGTGCTTCCTTTACCAACAGTGCTTTCCACGAAAATTTTGCCTCCGTGTGCTTCAACTATACGTTTGCAGATAGCCAAGCCCAATCCCATTCCTTTTGCCTTTGTCGTGAACAACGGTGTCCAAAGCTTCTCTAATGTTTCTTTTGACATACCAACTCCAGTGTCTGTGAAGACGATTTCTAAATTACCGTCTGATTCCTTGCTTTTTATCGTGAGTTTGCCGCCTTCAGGCATAGCCTCAATCGCGTTTTTGATGATGTTGACAAAGACTCTTTTCATTTTCTCCACATCAACCTCTATCTTTGGTTCACTCTGAATTAGGTCTGATACTTGGATGTTCTTGGGGATCTCAACCATGGACGATGCTTCCTTCATGATTGATTTTGGAGCGGTTTCTGTCAGTTCGAGTCGTATCTCTCTTGAGTATTCTAGAAGATCGGTTATGATATTATTCAAGTGTTCTATGTCTTTTTCAATAAGCTCTAGCATTTCGCCTGTTTTCTCGTCCATTTTTGAGCCCAACCTCATTTTCAAATAGTATGTGGCGCCAGCGATGCCTGCTAATGGGTTGCGCATGTCGTGACCAACCATTGCTGCTATTTCTCCGATGGCGGCTAGCCTTTCTGCCTTGAGAAGTTGTTCTTGTGCCTCTTTCAACTCTTTAGTTCGTTTCTCAACCAGTTCCTCTAGGTGCTGGGAATACTCCTCCAACTTCTTCTCCATCTGCTTTCGCTCGGTGATGTCTTTATACAATCCCACAGTGCCTACGAGTTGGTCTTCAACGATGATTGGGGCACCCGATATGGACAC
>CAZUFG010000161.1:0-2195 GCA_964618655.1 uncultured Candidatus Bathyarchaeia archaeon
CAGTCGGTCGACCACCCACGGCTAACGGGTCTTTAGCCACAACCTTTGTTAAGGTTACTTGTCGGTCGAGGAGGGGGTCATACTTCTCAACGATTTCGAAGTGGTCGAATCCGAGATGCGACGTTAAGCGGTTGATTTTTTCAAGCTCGCTAATTGGGAGGTTTGTGAGACAGTATGGCTTGTGCCCACTCGTATCGTGCCAAAAATAGATTCTTTCTGATTGTGGCTCGTACAGTTTGACGCAAACAGCGCCTTTTCTTCCGTCATAGGTGGCGGATACAAAGTATGAGGGCGGCAACTGTTGAGGGATTTCAGTTTGGGACAGAGTTTTTTTCGGCGGTAGAGGAGGTTCTGTTTTCTGCTCTTTAACGGTTTCCACGGTTGTAAAAAAGTCGTCTAAACGCTTAGCCATCGTGTTCGTATACGTCCTCTATCCTCTGATAGAAATGCCTTCTCCGCATTTTTAACAATTTTCCCGCGCAATTCTGCAACCTTATCAGTTGGTGAAAATAAAAAGGAGGATTTTGTTTAGGCAGAAGGTTTTTTGGCTTGTTGTAGCATTTTTATTGTTTCTTCCAAGCTTCTATCCAATGTTCTAAGCTCGTTACTATTTTGATTTCTTGTGTGTCATGTGCAGCCGCTGCTAGAGACTCTGGTTCCATCGAGAGTTTTTGGAAGGCTTCCACACTGGGGGCTTCATACACCATGTAATATATGTGGTCTGCAGGCACAGACCCGAACCAAGCTCCAACCAACTTGACCCCGTGTTTCTTCAACAGTCCATCCATTTTGCCCACAGCCTCTAACATTGCTTTCCTTACTTTTTCATTGAATTCAGGACAGTATTCGGGAGAATGCCTAGAAATCACCAGAAAGGTAGGCATACAAAGGCGCTCCTCGGAACTATTATCCAAATACAACAACATATAAAGACTGTGCCATTTAATTGCTGACAATACTCAACTAGCGTAAGTTACTAATCGATAGGCTTACAAATCTCCCGCGTTATTTTTGCTAAGTCTCTAGAGGTAGTCATTAGTTTTTTATGACCAGTCCGGTTCTCATTCATAATGGGAAGGCGAATTGCTGCGGGATGCTTGGACGCTTGCCATCGAAACCCTAAGTTGGATGGAGATGCAAAGACTAAACGAACGCTTGGCGCTAGCAAAGGCCGCGGAACAGTTGGGCATAGAGGATTCTAAGGCAGTGGGACTGGCGCATAAGCTGGTTTGCGAAACCGTTCGAAGACAAAACTTCATTGATTTTCTCGCCAACTCAGTTTTAGCTCCTCAGTCTATCAGCGATTTTAGGCTTGGAGTACAAGCATTTCTTCGCCTATACGTTTACGAGACAAAAATTCTAGACGCCGATCTTGATAAGGCGAAACACACAGCCAAGATGGGGCGTTCAATTTTGGGCTGGCGTGAACTTGAAGGAATAGAGGAGGCGCTTGGCGAGTTACTAAGTCTAGATTCTGCCAGCCTCTTGAAGGAGGTGCCTGACGAAGAAAAGGTCGGGTTGCTGAGTTATCATCCTACATGGTTTGTGAAATACTATTTCCGACTGCTAGGAAGAAGAGAGGCGTTGAAATATTTGGAAAAAGCCACAGAAATTCCGCCCACCTACATAAGAATAAACACACTGAAAGCCTCAGAAGAAAACCTGCTCAGAAAGTTGGAAAACGAGGGAGTTAGCGTCGAAAAAGTGCACCAACTCAAACACACATATAAGATTATTGAAAATCGTCAACCTCTGCTTCGACTGCGAAGCTTCCGTGAAGGATCGTTCTACATCCAAGACAAAGCCAGTTGCCTCGCCACTGAAATTGCAGACCCCAAGGCTGGCACGACTGTATTGGACGTTTGTGCCGCGCCAGGAGCAAAAACCGCTTATCTAGCACAGTTGATGGAAAACCAAGGCGTTATCTATTCTGTCGATTATTCGAGGCGAAGGATGAGAGTATGGAAGCGAGAAACTAAGCGTATGGGTGTTAAGATAGCCGTTCCAGTTGTTGCCGATGTGCGCAAGCCTCTGCCAACAAAAGTTTCCGCCAACCTAGTCGTTTTAGACCCGCCCTGCACGAGCACAGGCGTCTTCAGTCACATGCCCTCTGCCAAATGGAGACTCACGAAGAGGTCCATTGACGGCATGGCGAGAGTTCAGTGGGAGATGCTGAACCAATGCGCTGAGCACGT
>CAZUFG010000162.1:0-2187 GCA_964618655.1 uncultured Candidatus Bathyarchaeia archaeon
ATCGAGGACGCCATACTCTACATCGGAAACCGTGTAGCCCACGGCCAAGTAGAGGAATACCGCCGCAAAAAGGCTGAAACCATTCTTGACAAAAACTTTCTGCCCCACATTGGACGCACAACTCAAAAGCGTAAGGAAAAGGCACTCTTCCTCGGTGAAATGACCTGCCGAGCCATCGAACTTAAATTGGAAAAAAGAAAACCCGACGATAAAGACCATTTCAAAAACAAACGATTGAAGCTTGCCGGACCTTTACTTGCCGACCTTTTCAGAATTGCCTTCCGAAACCTTTGCCGAGACATAAAATACCAACTTGAACGATTGGGCGTCAAACGACAAATGATTACAGTCTCGGCTGCGGTTCGAACAGGAATAATCACCGAACGGCTTCAACACGCTCTCGCAACAGGCAACTGGGGAAGAGGACGAGTCGGAATCACCCAGTTACTCGACCGAACAAATCACATATCTACTTTAAGTCATCTGCGAAGACTACAGTCTCCACTCAGCCGAAGCCAGCCTAACTTTGAGGCACGAGACCTACATCCAACCCACTGGGGAAGACTCTGCCCAAACGAAACACCTGAAGGCTCAAATTGCGGCCTAGTGAAGAATCTAGCTTTATCGGCTTGCATATCTGTTGGCGTGAACTCTGAAAAGGTTAGACAGACACTCTATCGAATGGGCGTGGTTCCCGTTCAAGAGACAAATGAGACGTTGCGCGCCTCTGGCGCAAAAGTCTTCGTAGACGGTTGCCTCATCGGCTACTGCATGGCACCACAAGAGTTAGCCAACGAAATAAGGAACAGACGAAGAAAAGGAGAAATTTCTACTGAGGTCAATGTTGCCCACTTCGCCAAAATCCACGTAGAAAAAGAGGAGATTTACGTAAACTGCGAAGAGGGACGGGTACGCCGATCACTCATAATTGTAGAAAACGGCACGCCAAAACTAGAACCCGAACATATTGAGAAAATCCGTTCGGGAGAATGGACTTGGGAAGAACTCGTTAGAAAAGGCATCATCGAATACATTGACGCTGAAGAAGAAGAAAACGTCTTCGCGGCACTAAGCCTTGAAGACGTTAAACCCGAACACACTCACCTAGAAATCGCTTCATACACCATTCTTGGGATATGCTCTTCGCTAATACCATACCCAGAACACAACCAGTCTCCACGCAACTCCTACGAGGCGGCTATGGCGAAGCAAGCCCTTGGCGTGCATGCTATAAACTTTCTCCACAGAGTTGATTCACGTTCTCACATCTTGCACTACGCGCAAACACCTCTCGTGAGGACGAAGCCCATGGAAATCATAGGATACGACCTTCGACCTTCAGGCCAAAACTGTGTTGTGGCAATAATATCATTTGAAGGATACAACATGGAAGACGCCTTAATCTTCAATAAAGCCTCGATTGAGCGAGGCTTAGGGCGCTCCACCTTCTACCGAATCTACGAAGCCGAATGCCGCCAATACCTCGGCGGACTAAAAGACAAATTGACTGTTCCCGAACCCGGCATCCGAGGATACCGAGGCGAACAATATTATCGCCTTCTCGAAACCGATGGTATCATCAGCTTAGAATCTGTAACCGTTGGTGGCGATGTCCTTATTGGAAGGACGAGCCCACCCAGGTTTCTTGAAGAATACAAAGAATTTGAAGTTAAAGGCCCAACGATGAGAGACACCAGTGTAGACGTTAGACCCTCTGAAACAGGCATCGTAGACGGGATTTTCATCACTGAAACAGGTGAAGGAAGCAAACTCGTGAAAGTTCGCATGCGTGACCAGCGCATACCCGAACTGGGCGATAAATTCGCTTCTCGTCATGGACAGAAAGGCGTGATAGGAATCGTTATTCCTCAAGAAGATATGCCGTTCACAACCGACGGAATTGTCCCCGACATCATAATTAACCCACACGCCATCCCATCAAGGATGACTATTGGGCAGTTTCTCGAGTCTATGGCAGGAAAAGTTGCCGCGGCAAGAGGAAGAACCGTAGACGGAACAGCCTTCATTAACGAAAAGCCAGAGCAACTGAAAAGGGCACTTATCGACTTGGGCTTTAGCTGCACCGGACGAGAAACCCTTTACAACGGCGTTACAGGGGAAAAATTCGTAGTTGATATTTTCATGGGAATGGTGTACTATCAAAAACTCCACCACATGGTTGCAGAC
>CAZUFG010000163.1:0-2179 GCA_964618655.1 uncultured Candidatus Bathyarchaeia archaeon
GCCGTTTTTCTGAGCACGATTCCAGCCGCAATCTTCACCGCAGCCGCGACAATGAATAAGTATGAGCCTATGCCTAGGCCCCACCAGACGTTTAGGCTTCCAGTAGTGTCGATGGTGCCGCTGTAGGCTCCGTTAATGGGCGACGATGAAATGCGTGCAGATATGTCGTTTAGTTGGGGGGGCATGGTTACGCCTCCTCCCATGGCGCTTGCAAACATTGGAATCAACGCTGCCAATTCAGCTACGAAGATTATGAGAAGTATGACTGGGATTAGGGATGAGATTGCGCTCAGGATTTGTTTTGTAGATAGGCTTTTGACCTTTTCAAATCCAACCAAGTCTAAGAGACCTAATAGTACGCTGGAAAACAGAATAATACCTAACGGTATTGTGAGACCGAACAATTGTGTGAGTCCCGTCTTGCCGTCTAGCATGTTGACTTGAAGCCCGTTAACACCATCTAACACGAGGAGGTTTGTCTCTCCTGGAGTCTGAATCTCTCCTGTTTGAATGTTGCCTCTCACCACGTACCATGGCAAAAATATAGCAACTGCATAGATGGCGATTCCAACAATTCCTAAAATTATGCCAATGCGGGCGTTAGTACGCATGGCAGCCTTAAACCCAAGCTTCCCTTGCTTTTTTCGTTTCCAGATTCGCCAGACTTTAAAGACGGTAACTGCAACTAAAATTGCAAGGAAAATATAGAGGAAATAGAACATAATCCAGCTGAGCATAAACCATGTCGAGTTAACCAGAAAGAGGCCCATGCCCCAAGACGTTGGGCTAAACCATTTATCGTAGTTTTCCCCTTGTCCTGGACCTTTTGGGCCTGCTGTGCCTCTCCATGTGTCGGCCATGTTGACCCAGCCGCCCCATCGACCTCCATACTCCAGCCAGTCCTGCGAAGCTGGATGATTTCCTGCGCCCCTTTCTCCAAGAAGAACTATTTGGAAGTCTATTGGCTGAAGCGTAATTGCGGTCCCTAGTACATCGTTTTCTAGGCCGATTTTTCCTTGGTATGGGCGGAAGTAGTTTGCGTGGGAGCCTAACCCAGCGTAAATTCTTGGGTGTGTTTGGTCTAGTTTTTCTACGTCGCTCCATAAAGCCTTTTCACCAGCGAAGTGTTGCGAGTAGACTGCGAACGTTGGGGTTTCTGTTGCGTCTAAGATTATTTCTATCATTTCCCAGTCTCCTTCGTGCATGTTTAGGGCTGCGTTGTTGTAGGCGTAGAAGAACCAGTACTGAACGATGATGTTGTTGTCATCCTTTGTTACTCGAGCGTATATGATGTATCCAAGGCTAATTTTTTTCGAGGTGTAATCGTTTGCGATTTCTTGGAATCCGCCTAACTTGTTATCTAAGAAATAGTCTCCAGTTGGGTAGTTGGCTATGCTTGCTATAGTTGGTGAGTTATCTATGACATTGTCGCCTCCGTCAAGCTTCAGCTTCAAAACTGAATTGTCGACGTGATAGCTTACGGTGGTTGGGAAGAAGAATTCTCCAGACGCAAAGTGCATGCATGGAGCATACATTGAGGCTAAGTCATTTTCTTTTAAGTCTGGCACTCCGTCATTGTCAGAGTCTTGAGCTGCCACATCGTGTGGGAGAACCATGAACAGTGAGAGGGTTAATAATCCTGTGAGCAAGAGCAAAACCAAAAATCGCGTAGATTTACCTGCTTTCTTCATTTTAATCAAACCTCTAGTTATCTTCAAATGTTTGTTTAGATTGCTGTTCACCATTTATTAAGACTTTGGTAATGTCAATTGCTATGCGCCGAGATGAATCTCCTAATTGATCTGTCATAGGTTTTCTCGATTTTTGGAGGAAACAAACATCCGGGAAGCTCGTTTCTTTCATGATGATACCTTATGCACTCGCAACATTTGCCTTTTCTTTCGCACAGGGTGTATGTGCATCCGCAGTCGCTTAGATTAATTTCCAAGTTTGAGCAGGGCTTTCTTTTAACCATTCAGTCCTCACCTTCAACGAAGTGAAGTTTACTTGTGTAAAAACTTCTATATCCATAATAAGTTCATTTATCCATAAAAACAGGTGTGGTTAGGCTTACTGAATGAGAAAAGTTGATGTAAAATTATTTATTCTGTGTGGAGATAGAGTTTTTTGAGGCGTGGTTATGCGTTTTAATCCTCCTGATGAAGGGCTTAGACCCGGA
>CAZUFG010000164.1:0-2153 GCA_964618655.1 uncultured Candidatus Bathyarchaeia archaeon
TTGTTGGGTCTACTTGCAACCCGAGCAGTTCGAGTGTTGTAACACCCAGCAGAGAAGGCACGCCTTCAGAACCGTACAGAACTAGACTAGTATCCAACAACAAAAGCTTATATTACTATGTGCACGCACCTAAAACTTCATTTTCGCTAGGGGAATTTGGAGTGAAAGTCGTGAACAATGTTCTGGATTTAATTGGCGAGACGCCAATGATTAAGCTTGACTTTTCCGAGGATAATGTCGCTATCTATGCGAAACTTGAGTATATGAACCCGAGCGGAAGCATTAAGGACAGAATCGCAAAGTACATGATCGAGCAAGCAGAGAAACGCGGCGAACTCAAGCCCCAATACACGATTGTAGAGGCAACCAGCGGCAATACCGGCATAGCCCTCTCATTGGCGGGCGCCGCAAAAGGATATAAAACGGTCGTTGTCATGCCAGAAACCGCTTCACCGGAAAGAGAAACTGTCATGAAGCACTACGGAGCCAATGTGATAATGACCCCAGCCAAAGATTTTGTCCAAGGAGCCATGAGGAAAGCTCGGGAACTCGGAAAACAGCCTGGATGGTGGATGCCCGACCAGTTTGGAAACTTTGACAACCTCGCTGCCCACAAAGAAACCACGGGTAGAGAAATTTTAGAGCAGGTTCCCGGAGGCAGAGTTGATTCTTTCGTGGCTGGCGTAGGAACAGGAGGCACATTGATGGGGGTTGCCGACGCCTTAAAAACAGCGAATCCTAAAGTTAAGATCGTGGCCGTCGAACCGATCGGTTCAAGGTCTGAAGCGACTAAAAAAGTAACTAGCCACCTATCCGTAACAAAACATAAGGTTGAGGGGATAGGAGACGGTTTCATCCCCCGAATCGTTAACCTCAACATAATCGACGAGTGGATACAAGTCCACGATGAAGACGCCCTAAAGATGGCTAGAAGACTGGCTAGAGAAAAAGCGTTGTTCGTCGGAATATCTTCCGGAGCAAACGTGTACGCCTCTTTAGAAGTGGCTAAAAAATCAGGGAAGGGAAAAGTTGTCGTTACAGTCTTACCTGACAGTGCAGACAGGTATTATAGCACAGACCTATTCGAGCGATGATGTTATAGGTAGGAGAATCGTTTTCCAGAACAATCATTCTTTTTGTAAAAAAATAAAAAAGAGAGGCGAAATTTAGAGGTAGATATCCAGTAGTTTTCTTCTGACAAGTATGTCTATAATGATTGCACTGATCAGAAATTCACCTATCAAATATGTGCCGTTATATATGGCTGAGTAAACCAGTGGGTTCATTCCCTCTGGTGCGTACATCCAAAAGAACACAATGCCTGACAAGAAGTGGAACACAAATCTGCCAACTATTCCAGCACTCACACCTACCAATGGATACTTCTTAAACAGCCCAGCGTACAAGCCCAAAGCGCCGAAGGCAAGTGGATAATCCAGCAAAGCTTGAATAGGATTGAGTACGTAGCCGCCCATCGCTACATGAACAAGCCCATAAACAAACCCAGCGAAACCCCCGAAACGGGCACCACGTCTTAAGGCAAACCATAACAGCGGTACCATGCCAGCAACAGTAACTGAACCCCCTTGCGGAAGATGATATATAGGCGGTAACAAATCTTTGAGAACAAACGTTAGAGCAATGGCATCAACGGCTTCAGTAATGACTTTGGCTGAAACTGCACTTCTACTCATGTTTTTTCCCTCCGCCAGTATTATCTGGATCAGGTTCTATGGGTCGACGACCCGTTTAGTCGTCCTCTCAGCCGGGTTAAGCCCAGCTCCCCATTAGTAGCGATAGACTAGATTTTCTAGTATATAACTCTTTAACCTATTTCGAAGTTTTCTTCTTTTTGTATAGATTAATGGCGTAGGATATGATTTTCTTGGCTTCTTCAGCGTTTTTCCACGTCTTAAATCTAACCCACTTTTTGGGCTCCAACCGCTTGTAGGTTTCGAAGAATTCTTGAATTTCCCTCAACAAGTGTGGATGAACATCTGCTATGTCTTTGAAACCGTCGAATCTCGGGTCTTGCGTAGGCACTGACAGTATTTTTGGGTCTTCTCCCTCCTCGTCTTCCATGATTAATGCGCCGATAGTTCTCGCCTTAATTATGCAACCAACCTCGAGGGGTTCATAACTTAAGACCATGA
>CAZUFG010000165.1:0-2120 GCA_964618655.1 uncultured Candidatus Bathyarchaeia archaeon
ATCCTCCTATATTGATAGGTGGAGGGGGAGAGAAATACTTGTTACGAGCCGTGGCGGCTTATGCGGACGTATGGAATACAGTGGGCGGGATCCCTCCTCAAGATTACCAGCGCAAAGTCAAGATAATCCGTGGATACTGCGAGGAAATAAGAAGAGATCCGAGGACGATTAGACTCTCTTGGCAGGGGCGGTTCATCATCGGCAACGACGAGGCTGAAGTATTAGAAAAAGTCAGGCGATTTTCAAATATCAACGGAATGACACAAGATGAAGCTCTGAGATTCTTAACCTTTGCTGGAACGCCAGATAGGGCTTTGGAAAAAATTGCTTCCTATGCGGATTTGGGCGTCACGTATTTCATAATGTATTTTCCCGACGCAGAGAGCCTTACTGACTTAAGACTATTTGCAGAAAAGGTGATTCCTTACTTTAAGGGTCATTAATGGTGTTGCTCGTTTTCTTTGAAACTAACATATTGCGTTGGCATCAGGGCTGAGTATGGTTTCTTTACTATTTTGACTTGAGCCCTCATATGAAGCCAGTTTCAAGAAAAAGATAGGTGTCTTCCTCATCCTAGATAGGTTTTGACCAAGTTGCTGTATATATCATCTTTGGTATAGTCGAATGTTACAATGCGTTGTGGTGTAATTTTTACTATTACGAATTTTACTTTGTCAAGGTAGGCTTTAACAAGACGTTCAACTTTGTCTCTTGGGGCGTGAATGGCTTTTTCCCATACTGAGAGAGCGGTTTGGTAAACGTTGTCGTATTCCAGTTCTGCCTTACCATAGATGAGAACACCCTTTACACTTTCAGTGTCAATCAACACAGTAACATTATTGTTCTGCTTGATATTTCTGGTTTTTCGGTTGGAGGCATAGGACAGTATTATGATTCGACCATTCATGTATCGGTAAGAGACAGGAGCTACATGTATCGTCCCGTCTTTGTTGTGGGTACAAATCCTTGCTGTATTGTTCTCTTTAAGCAGAGATTCAGTCTCTTCGCTTGTGAGAGGCGGTGCTTGACCAGTGTATGACAATTATTCACCTCGTTGCGAATTGTTACTGTTAAGGGATTTTAAATTTTGCATCTAAACTGTCTCAAGAAAAGGATGAGGACGGTTTCCTGCCCGCGCAAAAGTTATAAAATCCCGATAATTTAAACCGAGTTCTAAACCTAACCCCCCGCACGTAAGAAAGATTTATTGCACTGCACTTCTGATGTAGTGGAGTGAATATATATGAAAAATGAAGTAGTATTAACTAAAAAATCGACAATTGACCTTGCTGGGTCAGGAGCCAAACACGCTAGTCCAGAAGAGATGAAGAAGCTCCTAGACAAGCTACGAGAAGAAGATGTCTAAAAGAGTATCCTCTTCTCTTACTCACTTTTCTCGGACAGTGAGCGTCAAATCGTTCCATGTTTTTTGTAGTTTCTCTCCGTCAACGTAAACCGAGAAAACCAGCGAATAACCTGAGAACTGCACATCTTCATGGATGGTGCCAGTAACAGTGAACTCCGTCATCAGAGATGGGTTACCTGTTGCTAAGGTGAAATTATGGTTATAGTATGACCCAACCCTGTTTAGAAGATCCTCCTTTCCCTTCTCGTATATCAAAACCATTTTGCTCACGTTAAATCTGTATTCAATTTGGTGGTCTCTTGTTCTGTTAAGATTCTCGATAACAACTGTTAAGGTCGTGTTTTGGCCCCCTCTTATGTCAAGGCTGTCAAGGGAGAATCTTGTGATTCTGACAGGTGGTAGCGGCGAAGACGGTTGAAACCCAACGTAGTAGATTACGGAGGCTACTATCACAACTAACACTACGACAAGTAAGACCATTATCCGACTAATTCCTCTATGCACTCTCAACTAAGCAACCTCACTCTCAACTTCAACAACTTCTAATTATTGTAAACTTCATATAAATTAGACGGGTTCCTAGTTGACTATCAAAAAAGAGTTTTAATTATTCCACACCAAATGCTTACTATGGGAGCGGGATTCATGACTAAAATTGTCTTGTTCATTTGCGTCGGAAACTCTGGCCGAAGCCAAATAGCAGAAGCCTTCTTCAACAAACTCTCAAAAACTGGAAAAGCCATAAGCGCTGGAA
>CAZUFG010000166.1:0-2107 GCA_964618655.1 uncultured Candidatus Bathyarchaeia archaeon
TCTTCTCAGAACGAAAACCAAGTGAACGTCCTTCGCTGGCACAACGTTAACCGCGTAGTGTCCCTCAACTATAACGTCTCGCTCGGAATCCGCTATCAGCTTCTGCACCCTTCTCGAAACTTTGTCCATGTCTGCGATTAACGTTCCTCTTGCTTTATCCACTCCGCTGACCAGTTTTTCTTTTTCAACAAGCTCTGCCAAGCTGAGGTACGTCGCATTCAGCCTATCAGCTAACATGCGAGAGACTGCGGTTTTGCCAACGCCCGGAGTTCCCGTAATCAAAATGACTCGTTTAAACCTGTCCACCCTCATTTTGTCTTGAAAAAAAGCCAGTTTTCTCTTCCTTTAAACCGCACTAGGCAATAAGTGCCGCTGAGTCTACGTCCACGTATCTCGAAAACCAGCTTGTCTTCGTCTCTTTCTTTTAGAACGTATTCTCCTTTGTCCCAGATTTCCACCGTGCCCGCGCCATACTGCCCCTCTGGAATTGTTCCTTCAAAGTTTGCGTATTCGATGGGATGGTCTTCCACTTGGACGGCAAGTCTTTTTACGCCTTTTTCTGTTGGTGGCGTCTTCGGGACCGCCCAACTCTTTAGAACCCCGTCCATTTCAAGTCTTAAGTCATAATGGAGATGAGTGGCGTCGTGCTTTTGAATTACGTAGATTTTTCCGCCGCTCGTCTTCTCAATGCCTTTCGGCTCGCCCGTTTTTTCAAAGTCTCTTTTCTTCCAGTATTCTTCGAGACCCATTTTCTTTTACCTCTGTTCTTATTTTTTGTTTTGAAATTCTTGACAAAATATGAAATCGTATGATCAATCTCAAATCCAATTTCTTTGTAAAGTTGCTCTGGGTGTCCTCCTTTTTCCGCTTCCAATGTGTGAAGGTCGTTTCCTTCATTTATTGAGTCCATGACGGCGTGAACTGTCAATGTTGTTCCGATTCCGCGTCTTCTGTATTCTTTTAACGTCCCAACGTTGAATATTCCGCCAGTTCCCTCTATGGAGAATGACGCGCTGGTTCCCACAGTTTTCCCCTCTACATGAGCCAAGTAGCATTTTCCTCCTTTTCGTATCCACTCAAGAATAAATCTATCCAACCCTTCCTTCCACTCAACGGGCATCTCAAAACTTGTGAGCAGGGGCTTGTCATACACATCTATCTCACTTTCCGATATTTCCCTCACCTCGACCCCAGGGTTCAGTTTGTCTTCTACATGTTTCCCTTTGAACACCATCACTGATTCCTCCGATTTTCTTTCAAACCCGTGATCCTCAAGAAAAGAAGTGAACGATCTTGGACGAGTTATTGGGGAAATTCGAAAGCAAGCATATGGAGCGCCTCTTGACAAAAAATATTCTGTGACTTGATTCAGTAGGTTTTCAGCCTCGTCCTCGTTAACGTTAACGTCTCCAGCATGATTAAAAGGATACATGGGAATCTCGGGATAACAGATAACGAAGGCTCCGTTCACGTCTTTAGCCCAAGGAAAGGTTAGAATTAAGTCGTGCCAAAACTGTTCCAGTCTCTTAACACTTCTCAAATGTACACCCTACTTTCCCTAAATATAAGCAAATAATTAAAAGTTTAGCGCGTGTAAGCGGAGTTAGCTGGGGTCTTAACAACTTTTTTATATAAAAAAGCACAGAACTAAAAGGGAAAGTGTGAGGTGTTTAGATGAGTTTCTTGTTGAGTAGGGAAAACAGAGAAAAAATCATTAAGATCCTCAACATCGACTTGGGCTTAGAAATCGGAGCCACGATACAGTACATGCATCATCACTGGACAGCCGAGGGGATGGAAAGCCCAGCCATCATAGACCTTTTCGGAGCGATTGGCAAAGACGAGATGAAACACATGGACAAAATTGGCGAGAGAATAAACTATCTACGCGGCGTACCCACAACTAAGCCAGCTCCAATAAAGACTGGGGGCACCATTAAGAAAATGATTCAAGACGACTTAGACGGAGAAAACAACGCCATCAAAATCTACAAGGACCACATCAAAATTTGCGCCGAGATTGGAGACCCGACTACGAGGCTGATGCTTGAGGAAATCTTGTCAGACGAGGAACGCCACGCCGACACTTGGGAAACAACTTTAGCGA
>CAZUFG010000167.1:0-2105 GCA_964618655.1 uncultured Candidatus Bathyarchaeia archaeon
GACATAATCTTTGCCTTCATGCTGGATTGTGAAAACCATGCCAGAGCTCCCTGAAATAACAGTAATCGCCAGACAGATGAAAAAAGAGGTCGCAGGAAAACGCATTGCAGAAATTGAAGTCAAGCAACCTAAAAACTTAAACATGCCGGTCTGGGAGTTTACGGAAACGACTAAGGAGAAAATTGTCAGCGATGTTGCGGGTAAAGGGAAGTGGCTATTCATAAAACTCGCCCCCGCATACTTCATACTCATAAACCTCGGTATGGGCGCAGAACTACTGTATTTCACTCCAGACCAGAAGCTCCCAGAAAAATACCACTTCAAACTAACCTTCTCTGATAAAACTGGGTTCACGATACATTTCTGGTGGTTCGGCTACATCCACCTTCTAAAAGAAGGAGACTTAACCAAACATAAACTAACTGCTCAACTTGGAATCTCACCTGCAAACGGAGAATTCACGTTGGCACGCTTCAAAGAACTGTTAGCCGAGAAGAAAACTGGAATAAAAAACTTCTTACTTGACCAGAAAAACGTAGCAGGCATCGGAAACGTCTACATACAAGACATTTTATTCAAGGCTAGGCTGCATCCAAACCGAAAAACCTCAACCCTATCTGAAAAAGAAATAGACGAACTATACAACGCGATCCAGAGCATATTAAATCGTAGCATCCAGTTGGGCGGATTAGCCTACGAAAAAGATTTCTACGGGCAGAAAGGCAATTTCACTGGAGACGAATTCCTCGTAGGATATAAACAAGGAAAGCCCTGCCCCGTGTGTGGCACAACGATAGAAAAAATCAAAACAGGAAGCACGTCCTCCTACATTTGCCCAAAGTGCCAAGCACTTGAAATTTGAACTCTAGCTGAACATGTCTTAAGCATCTTTATTGGCAAATGGCGCGGGGTGCGGGATTCGCACCCAAATTTACCAGTAAACTTCTCCATGAGTTCAAATTCTAGCTCCCGCACATCCTCGACAAGAAGATCGAGAGAAATGAATATTTGGAATGTTTAAGCTGCCAGATGAATCATTTCTGGAAATATTTGGCATATGGAAACATCACTTAAGAGTAGTGCCCAGCCGATTTCAATTTGTTGACGCCCAGCAGGGAATGGCAAACTTGAGTGTGAATTTTGATCTTGACCCAAGCCATTACGTTTGGCTAAGATGCGACAAACATCGTATGGGTAAGACTTTGGTGAGAAAAGGAAAGCGGATGGATCTTCCAGAGACTGATGAGAAAGAGCCAAAATGGGTCTTCTGTCCTATGAAGGAAGAAGCTATGAGGAAAGGATTGATTCCTTATAATCGGGATAGAGTCTCGACTTCTGAATGTGAGAAGTGCCAGTATTTTAAAGGTTATCAAGAGCCTCAAGCTCTAAGCGCTCCAAGCACAGAGAAAAATAAGCGTAGAAGAGTGCCTATTTTCCGAGTGACAAAAGAGATGATTGAGCAAGCCTTTCGAATGGCGACTGAAGAAGATAAAGAATGGCGGTCATCGGAAGAAGGAAACTCTCGATAAGGGTATCATGCCTTTTTGACTCAATTCCTCTGCTCTCCTGATAAGTCTACAATTTTTCTAGGTTAACTTCTAGAATTTTGCCTTTGTATGTTGCCTTTGCAGTCTTCTTTCTAACCTGTGCGGGGAGTTCGATGGTTCTATGGTATCGTCCGTTGGAAGCATTTCCATTGATTGTGAGCGTGTCTTCTGAAGCAATTATTATTAGACTTTTTTCATTAACGTTATCTGGAAGTTTTGTTAACACTTTAACGTAGCCTTTCTCCTCGAAGATATCTGTTAAAACTGTGTGGGTGTTTTCGGGCACAAAATTGGCTGCCTTACAAATTCTTTCTTTCCATTCTTTCGGATCATTGACGACAATGAAGACTTGGAAAATTTTTTCCCGCGAAATATTTTCAAACACTATATGAAGAGCATCTCGTCTGAACCCTAAGATGAATTTTCTCTTAGTGAGTTTTACGTCAGTAAGCTTTTCCAATTCGGTTTGGAAAATTGTTTGCCCACTAGGTGTGAAGAATATTAACCGTTTGTTCGTTAAGTATAGAAAGCCGGGTTTCCATGTTGTGCATTGTGAGG
>CAZUFG010000168.1:0-2100 GCA_964618655.1 uncultured Candidatus Bathyarchaeia archaeon
CAGTTTAAAGAGGCTGGAGTGAAGATTGTTTGCATGGTCAGAAACAAAGAGGTGCCATCTATGTCGATTACTCTCGATGAGAGCAGGACGTTTACCGTGTTTGAAGACCCGGTGGATCATCAGTATGTTGTAGACGAGATGTTGTACGACGAGTGCGCCAAATGCTTCCTGGAATGGAACAGTCTAGGCTGGAACGCAGCAAAAGAGGCGTGAGGTGAAAAACTATGCCTATCGTGGAAGGAAGGTACGAAGCTAGAATCTCAACAACTTTTGAAACAGTCGAAGAAGGAATAGAGGAGATTAGGAGAAAGATTCAGAAATCGAGGAGGATAAGGATAAACAGCATCCCCATCAGCCTCCTCAAAGAATTGAAACCACTGTTAACGGACAAAGACTTGAAGATAATCTTGCCAATCGACGAAAAACCCACCGAAGAACTGAAAAAACTAGGGGCAATCGCGACTACCAAAGCAAGGATATACGTTGACTATAAGGGGAAGGAAACCAACACTGGCTCAGTTAGTTTTTCGGATAAAATCTTCAACATCGTGTGGTTGGGTGATCAGATATTCGATGTCTCAGTCATGGAATACAGCAAATGTGTCAAATGCCTCATAGACACTTTCGAGATGGGTTGGAGATACTCGCAAAAATGGTAGCAGAATCTACAGAATAGAAACTTTTCACTCGACGCATAAGTGATGAACGTATTCATTAATTGTCTGCTGGTCCAAGTCTTTCCTCATCCCTATGCCTTCACATGGGTCGCACGGAATTTGGTAAAAACCTAGTTTCTCGTAGAATTCTTTCGGGCTTCTTTCCCTATCATCTTGTTCTTCAGTGCGCACGGTAACGTGACTAAAACCCTGTTTAAAGCAAAATATCGCTGTCAAATGATAGAGGGTTGAGCCTATCCTCTTCTTTTCTATCACTGTCGCCAACGTGTCCATGTAGAAAGAAGAAGCCTCTTGCGGGTCTTTGTAGCCTATTGCGAAGCCAACTGGATTGCCAGAGACATGAACCATTATCACCACGAAGTTCTTCTCTTTCATTCTTCTGGACAATTCTTCTTTGCTGTATTGAAGTTCTCGCCGAAACGCTTTCTTCTCTATCTCCATAATTGCCGACATCATTTTGTTGGAAAGCCTGTGACTCAAAGATATTCTATGTTCTACGTCTCCATGCCTCAGCAAGTGCGCCTCAGCACATTTCAAAACTCTTCTCATGGAAACATTGTTCAATTTTGAACGACCCCAAAGGCTGTATAAACAGACGGAGACTATCTGCGGAGGCCATAACGCTCTATTGCCGCGTCCAATATCTGTTTTATCATTTCGTTAAAGTCCATGCCAGCCGCCTTAGCCATGATCGGATAAAAACTGAGCTCGTCTCGTTCAGTGTGATAGTCTATTCCAGGAAGCGGGTTCACCTCTAACACGAATAGTTCCCCCGACGAATTCATTCTCACGTCTATGCGGGCGAAGTCTCTGCATCCCAAAACCTTGAAGGTTTTTCGGGCTATGTCTTCAATTTTCTTACGCTGTTTCTCAGGAATATGCGCTGGACAGACATAGTTGGCTGAAGAATCAAAAACCGTCTTAGCCTTTTGTCCATAAACCGTGCCGATTTCCTTCGGAAACCTTGAGAAGTCAATTTCTAGGATGGGCAAGACTATTGGGTTGTCGTTTCCGAGGATTCCTGCGCTGAACTCTCTTCCCTCGATGAACTCCTCTGCCAGAATCGGCTCCTTGTAGGTCTGGAGCATTTGGGCTAGTTTACGTCTTAAAGAGGCTTCGTCATGAACAACGCTGTCTGCGTCGATTCCCATGCTTGAGCCTTCACGGTCAGGCTTCAATATGATGGGGAAGGAGAGATTCGAGTTAAGAGGCTCACCTTCCTTCTCGAATGTTTGAAATCTAGGCGTGTTTACACCATGAAACGAGAGAAACATTTTTGTTACAGCTTTGTCCAGTCCAATAGCTGTTGTAAGGATGTTTGAGCCTACATATGGGATGCCTAACATTTCCAGAAAGGCAGGAATCTGCGACTCCCGACTTTCGCCTCTTATGCCCTCAGCCCGATTAAAGACGAGGTCAGGTC
>CAZUFG010000169.1:0-2098 GCA_964618655.1 uncultured Candidatus Bathyarchaeia archaeon
TGGGAATGGTGTACTATCAAAAACTCCACCACATGGTTGCAGACAAGATTCACGCACGAGCGCGAGGTCAAGTTCAAATGTTGACACGCCAACCCACAGAAGGCCGAGCTAGAAGCGGAGGACTACGGTTTGGCGAAATGGAGCGAGACTGCCTAATTGGACATGGTGCAGCCATGCTGTTGAGAGACCGACTGCTGGAGGAGTCAGACAAGTATCTGTTGTATGTTTGTGAAAATTGTGGCTACATAGCGTTTTATGACATCAAACAACGCAAATACGTATGTCGACTCTGCTTAGAAAAAGCACAGATATCTCCTGTGATCGTTTCTTACGCCTTCAAGCTTCTCTTACAAGAGTTAATGAGCCTCTGTATAGCGCCCAGCATAAAATTGAAGGAGAGAGCCTAAAATGGCAATGGAAGAGGCTGTCCATAAAGTCATAGATCGCCTTTATTTCGGAATTCTATCTCCCCATGACGTACGCAGGCTTTCAGTTGCGGAGATACAGACTGCCGACACGTATGACGAAGACGGAGCACCCATCACGTCGGGGCTTATGGACGGTCGACTGGGAACACTGGAGCCTAGACAGCGATGCAAAACTTGTGGCAACACTGCCATACGATGCCCAGGACACTTCGGTCACATTGAACTAGCGGTTCCTATTGTCCATATTGAATTCACAAAAATAATCCATGAAGTTCTGAGAGCTACTTGCAGAAACTGTGGACGTGTGTTGTTGCCTCCAAGCAGAGTTGCAAAAATTAGGTCGAGAATTGAGCGGACCCGTAAACTGATCGGAACCGTGCCTGACGATCTTTTCAAAAAGGTGCTGCGAGAGGCAAAGGGAAGGGAATGTCCTTATTGTGGCACCCCACAATATAAAATAGAGTTCACGAAGCCTACAGTTTTTTACGAACTTCTAGAAGAGGGTGCGCAACGACTAACGGCAAGCATGATTCGTGAACGACTTGAACGCATACCAGACGACGACCTTGAACTGTTCGGTTTTAACCCTAAAACAGCCCGCCCAGAATGGATGGTTCTTCAAGTTCTTCCAGTCCCGCCCGTGTATGTGAGACCCTCCATAACTTTGGAGTCGGGCATCCGATCTGAAGACGATTTAACTCACAAACTTGTAGACATCATCCGCATAAATCAACGATTAAAAGAAAACATGGAGGCTGGAGCGCCTACACTTATCATTCAGGACCTATCCGAACTTCTACAGTACCATGTGACCACATACTTCAATAATGAAGCCTCAGGAATTCCTCCAGCTAGACACCGCTCTGGCAGAGCGCTGAAGACGCTCTCACAACGCCTTAAAGGAAAAGAGGGCCGATTTAGAAGCAACCTTTCAGGAAAACGGGTTGACTTCTCTGCTCGTACCGTGATCTCTCCAGATCCAAATCTGGACATCAACGAAGTTGGAGTTCCGCTGGATGTCTCCATAAGGCTTTCAATGCCTGAGAAGGTTACGGCGTGGAATCGTGAGGAAATGAAAGAGCTAGTGATTAACGGCCCCGAAAAGTACCCTGGTGCACTCTATGTTGTTAGACCCGACAATAAACGCGTTCGATTAGAATTCGTGGTTGATCGGGAAAAGGTGGCTGAGGCACTAGAGCCAGGCTTCGTGGTGGAGCGCCACCTTAGGAATGGCGACATTGCCATTTTTAATAGACAACCCTCTCTTCATCGAATGTCAATTATGGCGCATCATGTTCGAGTGTTGCCATACAAGACTTTCCGCCTTCACTTGTGTGTTTGTCCCCCTTACAATGCTGACTTTGACGGAGACGAAATGAACCTCCACGTGCCACAGAGCGAAGAAGCACAAACTGAAGCACGTCTTCTTATGGAAGTGCAGGACCAGATTCTTTCACCTAGGTTTGGAGGCCCCATCGTAGGAGCCATTCGAGACTTCATAACCGCTGCGTTTCTGTTTACTCGAAAATCCATGCTTCTCAAAAAGGAAGAAGTCTGCAGACTTCTGGTAGCGGCAGATTATGATGGACCTTTACCCAGCCCTGAAATCGAAAAGCCAGAGCCACTTTGGACTGGAAAACAAATATTCAGTCTCTTCCTTCCAAAAGACT
>CAZUFG010000170.1:0-2093 GCA_964618655.1 uncultured Candidatus Bathyarchaeia archaeon
ATTCCTTTTATGTGTGAAGGCATCTTTAGTTTTTTCTTCGATAACAATTCGAAAATTTAAATACTTTAACCTTTCTGTCAGTTCTTTATTTGTGAGCCAAGTCAAGTTACTTTTCACCGTGATTATTTGGTATACTCCTAAAGTCCAGGATAGTGAAAAGCGCATGAAGCATGTATCTCTCTACAGAATTCGTCTTTGTCCCAAAACGTTCTTTCATTGAGATAAGGAGGCACAAGGTTTTTGACACAATTTGACTAATTGTGTTATGGGAAACCACTTTGCCCTCTGAGGTTAAGCATTTAACAGGTAGAGTTAATCGAAGACAAATCGAGTTGTTGGACAACATTTCTAAAGAAGAGCAGATAGACCGTTCTGCCGCTCTCAGAAAAATCTTAGACATCGGGCTAAAAGAATACATGAAAAGAAAAGCCGTGGAGAACTACAGAATAGGAAAAATCTCCCTCGGCAAAGCCTCCGAAGAAGCAGGCGTATCAATCGCAGAGTTCTATAATATACTACAGAATGAGGATGTTCCCATCAAAATAAACACAACAACCATTAAGGAAGCATTGGAAGAAGACTTCAGAGAATAGTAATTGAAAGAAAAAGTAAGGTTATCGTATCTTCTTTAATGCTTTATCGACCTCTTCTAGTCTAAGTCGTTTTAGCTCTCCTGATTTAGGTACGCCGTTTTCATCCCATCCAGCGGCTTCGTAATATTCTTTCTTCGAGTCCTCAAACTTAGCTCTGTCAACCCGTCTTCCTTTATATGGTCCTGACGGCAACGGCTCATAAAACCTCGGCGGGTTGTCGTCATGTATTTTCGGGTCCCATTTGAGGTCTGGTCCGCCTAGAAGCAGTAACGCCCTCTGTATTTGGAGGATTCTGCGACCCGTGGTTTCATTCCATTCTTCTGGTCCCAATTCCCAGCCTGTAACCGCCTTAAAGAATTCCCATTTCATGCGACTCGGCAACTCAAACGTGTTAAACCAGCAATAAACGCCAGAGTCAGGCAGCATCACGGAAAGTTCGCCGTCGGTGATGGGCAAATAGGCTATAGAAGTGTGGTCACCAGCCTGTACGGAACAGGCGTAGGAAACGTCTATCGTAAAGTCTTTCCTGCTTCGAACTCCATGGGCGCCGATGGCTACGCCCTTCTCCTGAACCGCATACCGCCCCACGTCCCTGCCCTTCATCTTCCCTATCTTGAGAGCAGCCCTATACGTCCCCTCAGCCAAGATGTTTCCGATTCCTTCTCTCCAAGCAATTTTCTTGGCTAGTTCGGCGAAAGCCTTAGCGTCTCCCCATTTCAGCTCAACCCCATCCAAGTCTTTCTCTGTCAGGATTCCTCGCTGGTAGAGTTCACCAGCAAATCCCAGCAGGTTTCCGCATTGTATTCCGCAAAGTCCCAAATCGTCTATTAAGGATGCGAGGTAAACGTTCTCTTCTGGAGTGAAAATGCCCAAATTAGTCCCCAAATAAGCTTGCAACTCATAATCAGGATTGTCTCCTATTGCGCCTTTGAATGGACCAACCTTGGGCATCGCCAACTTCAGGCAAGTCGTCGGACAGCCAAAGTCTCCCCAGTACCGTTTTATCCAAACCCTCTGCTCAAACTTGTCCACTCCAAAACTCTGCTGCTCATGCCACTCCTCCTGCCAGTTCCTAACAGGCTCAGAGCTGGTTTTTGCACCGACCTCGTAGCCTGCGGCGCCCGTTCCCCACCGCCTAAACGCATCATTGCCATAACATTTTTTCGAAACTTTATCGATTAGCTTCTTCACTTTTTCTATGTCTTCAACTTCTGGAAGAGGACCCGTCCCCTTCGCTAAAACCGCCTTCAAATTCTTGGAACCCATCACCGCTCCGTATCCGCCATAGCCCGCTGCGTGGGTCCATTTCGCC
The DNA here is from genome assembly GCA_964618655.1 of uncultured Candidatus Bathyarchaeia archaeon. Lineage (GTDB taxonomy): Archaea > Thermoproteota > Bathyarchaeia > Bathyarchaeales > Bathyarchaeaceae > CAZUFG01. The sequence goes on from CAZUFG010000170.1 coordinate 1,906, forward strand.
ATCACTGCCGCTACTCTAACCATGTTCTCTCCAGCGGGCCCGATGTAAATCATGGCTGGTTCCTTCCACTCGCCATAGTTTGGGAACCTTTTTTCGAGTTCTTCTCTTCCTTCTTTGGTGAGCGTTTTCAGAGTTTGTTTTCCGTCTTTGCCCCAAACATGCCTCGCATCTCTAATTTCAGCTTGCGA
>CAZUFG010000171.1:0-2088 GCA_964618655.1 uncultured Candidatus Bathyarchaeia archaeon
GACAGAGCCAAAGAACTGATAGAAGAACTCAAGAAAAAAGCAAAATTATAACATGCACATTTCTCCTCTTCATATTAAATGGTCACAAACCGATGAGGCGGCAGTCATGATAGTTATTCCAGGTCCAGCATCCCAAGAGCTTGGTAAAAAAGTTGCCAGCCTAATTAGGGCTAAGACTGTTTCTGTCATTTTCAAAAAGTTTCCAGACGGAGAATCCTACATTCGCTTGGATGGAGACGTTAAAGGCGAAAAGGCAGCCATTATTCAGACCACCAGTCCCCCTCAAGACACCAACCTCATGCAACTCTTCCTAGTGATTGACACGGCGAAAAATTTAGGCGCCAAAGATATGGTAGCCGTGGTCCCATACTTCGCTTATGCTAGGCAGGACAAACGTTTCTTGCCAGGCGAGGCGGTCAGCGTCGAAACCTTCATCAAGCTTCTTGAAGCCTCTGAAGTGAGTCGCTTCTTGACAGTGAACATTCACGAGGAGAGCGTTTTAGAAAGATTTCACGTTCCTGCTGAAAGTCTTTCGGCAATGACTCTGTTGGCGCAACACTTCAGGCGTATGGGCTTGACCCGAGTCTTTTCATTAGCTCCAGACCAGGGTGCGTTAAGGCATGTTGAAGAAGCAGACAAAGTCCTCCACGGAGGACACGGATGGCTACGAAAGGAGAGAGACCGCCTAACTGGCGAAATCAGCGTAGAAGAAAAACGCTTCGAAATCAGAGGCAAGGACGTAATAATTTTTGACGACATCATAAGCACGGGAGGAACCATAGCCGCAGCCGCAAGAATCTTGAAGGAACAGGGCGCAAAAAGAGTGTACGCCGCGTGTGCGCATCCGCTGCTGGTTGGCGAGGCGCAGAAGAAGATTCTGCAAAGCGGCGCAGAAGGAATTGTTGGGACAGACTGTGTTCCAAGCCCCGTTAGCCTGGTTTCTGTAGCTCCACTCATCGCGGATGCCCTAACTAGAAGAGGAGCCTGACAGTGGCGAGGCTTTTCTTCCTCCTCTCGGGCGAGCATCCAACCCTGCCCTTTTCTGAGCTAAAGGCTATACTTGAGGCTGAAGGCTACACATACAGAATCGTGAAGAAACTGGTTCAGGTATTCTCTGTTGAGGCGGATGAGAATTGTATAAAACCCGTTGTTTTGAGGTCTGCCATGACACGAGTCTGCTGCCTGGAACTGTTTAGCTGCAACGCCTCCCTTAACGAAATAGTGAATGAAACGAGAAAAGCCTCTTTAGAAGGCTTCATTAAGCCAGGAGAAAGCTTCGTGGTTCGAGTGCGAAGAATACGGAGCGCTTCACCCCACCTTGTCAGCGGAGAACTCGAACAGAAACTTGGCGAACTAATTCTAAACAAGATGAAGAAAACTAAAGTAAACTTGAAGGCTCCAGAAAAGACGTTTTTTGGAATTTTAACGGAGAACCAGTTCGTTTTCGGACTAAAAATTGCGGAGATTCTGCCCAAGCCTTTCGTTGAGAGGAAGCCTCGAAAAAAGCCTTTTTTCCATCCAACAGCCATGCCTGCCAAACTTGCAAGGTGCATGGTGAACTTAGCTCAGCCCAACGTTGGCGAACTCGTGCTTGACCCGTTCTGCGGAACCGCTAGCATACTCATCGAGGCTGGGTTGATAGGATGTCAGGTCGTAGGATTCGACGTGCAGCCCCGCATGGTTAGGGGGAGCCTGCAAAATCTTAGGCATTACGGCGTAGAACCTGAAGGAATGGCAGTTGCAGACGCTCGGCATCTTCCAGTCGTTGAAGTCAGCCACGTCATCACGGACCCTCCTTATGGGCGGTCTGCCACGACGCTCGGATGGACCACAGAACAAATTGTTGAAGGCTTTCTGTCCACGATTTGGGAAAAGCTTCGGGAGGGAGGGCGTGTCTGTATGGCTTCGCCGAAATCCGTTAGAATCGGCAAGATTGGTGAAAGGCTAGGTTTTAAGCATGTGGAATCCCACTTTGTATACGTGCACAGAACCCTAACGAGAGAAATCGCCGTCTTCGAGAAGGTTGAGGGCTGAAATGAGTCTACATGTGGTCTTCTTGGGAACTGCGGGAAGCATTCCAACGCCTGA
>CAZUFG010000172.1:0-2062 GCA_964618655.1 uncultured Candidatus Bathyarchaeia archaeon
GAATGCCGTTGGAAGTTGTTGAGGTTGCGGATAAGTATCGTATTACGATTACTCGTTCTGTTAGGGAAGTTGTACCGTTGAAAGTTGGGCAGAAAGTGGCAGTCATTCCATTCGGCGACAAAATTCTCGTTCAGCCTTTGTCTGATAAGCCTGAAGAAGAATTGGCTGAATTGACGAAGGATGTTGTTTTTGATAGGGAAGCACGCATGAAGGCTTCTAAGCTTTTGATTTCCCAGACTAAAGGATAACATCACCGATGGTACAGTATCACCCTTGCATTAGTGTTTTCCTGATCGTTGAATTTGATTTCCGTGATAATAAGAACTATGTTTAGATGTCAATGACGCAATTGGGGAATTTGTTCTTGATCTCAGCAGTCCACTTCTTTATGAGTTGTTTTTGATCAACCTTGTCCTTGTCAGTTTTGATCAACATGCCTACGCGAAGAGCGCCTGTGCGCACTCTCTGTAGAGCTTCAAGGTTCTTGCATGTCCCAAGTTCGTTGCATTCGTTGCAGTCGGATATTTTCCTGCTCGAGGCGCAGGGTCTAATCTTGCATTCGTCGTTACCGCCGCCTTTCAGGCATCCTCGACATACGGGCAGGTTTTCTATTGATGCCAGCCCCTTCATGAATTCCTTGGAATCGAAGCCTTCAGCACCCCATTTATCCACACCATAACCCCCGATGATGTGTTCATATCTTTTCGTCAGTTCCTTCAAGGTTCCATTGCCTACTACACAACTTCCACACCAAAGTCCACAGAAACCGATTTGATTCTTCACATTTTGGAAAGCCTTAGCTTCCACTTCACATCACCCCAGCAAATCTTACCTAGCGATGAACAACAAGCATGATATAAGGATTCAGCAAGCCATAGTCGAAGTTGCGAATCAAGCAAAGAAGAGATTTCGCCACTTGGAGCGAAGTACAAATCCCATCATGAAAGAACTGACATTGGCAATGTTAATTCGATATGAATATTCAACTGATGCTCATCCAGCAAGTTTTAAGTGCCTTCTCAAATCTATCTGATACTCAACGTGGTGTGAAAAATGATGGAAACATATCCTTGGTGGAACGAAAAACACAAGAAACTCGCAGAAGAAGCAAAAAAATTCGCAGACGAGAACATTCCACGCGGAGAAGAAATCAACTGGACAAAAGAGTTTCCTCTTGACCTTCTGATGGAGGCGGGTAAAAGAGGCTGGTTTGGAGCCCCAATTCCAGAAGAGTACGGAGGCATGGAAAGCGGCGTAACAGGATGTTGCATCGTAGCAGAAGAAATGAGCCGCGTATGCTCCGCCTTGACCGGTTCTTACAGCGTAACCATGTTCGGCGGCGTGGAACAAATCATAAAGTTTGGCAACGCTGAACAGAAGAAACGTTGGCTGCCCAAAATTGCGAAAGGCAAAACATTGGGAGCCATCTGCATCACCGAGCCCTTCGTTGGTTCAGATGCCGCTGGCATAGAAACCACGGCGACTCCCAGGGGCGGCGAATATTTAATGAACGGCAAGAAAAGATTCATAACTAACGCTGGTGTAGCCGACATATACTGCGTCTACGCTAAAACAAGCGAACGCCCAGAAGACAAAGCCAAATACAGCCACCTCAGCGCCTTCATCGTAGAAAAGGGGACGCCAGGCTTCACGGTGGAGAAAATTAACGAACTCGGCGGATGGGTTGGCCTACCAAACGGATACCTAAACTTTGATGAGGCAAGAGTGCCCGCAGAAAATAGGCTGGGAGCCGAAGGAGACGGCTGGAAAGTCCTCGTAGACGGGCTAAACTTTGAAAGAAACCTCTTCGCTGCTGGAATGCTCGGGCCTATGCGAGAAGCCATACGGTATGCGGTTGGGCATGCAGAACGAAGGCTACAGTTTGGCGAGCCGACCATAAACTCTGAGGTTAACCAGTTCAAAATTGCTGACATGATTTCGAGACTGCGGATTGCCCGACTGCTCGTCTATCACGCAGCTCATCTCATGAACGTTAAGGCTGAGGTAGTGTTGGAGGCGACGAATGCGAAGCTTTACGCTTCCGAGGCGTATAGACAGCTCC
>CAZUFG010000173.1:0-2058 GCA_964618655.1 uncultured Candidatus Bathyarchaeia archaeon
CGTGGATGTGGATGGTTCCTGCGATGTGGGCATCTGCAAGAGTTGGGGGAAGCGAGTTAAGCAGGGCGTACTGGTCGAAAATTGTGTCGGCTGCGAGTTTATGAATAGTTTCAGGGTTATGCTGCAGATTAGCGTTCTCGTTATCGCCGACATGGATTAGTTTGTCTACATCGAATAGAGGGAGACCAAGCCGCGTGTATCGCGCTCGGGCGCGCTCGTAATTGTTTTCCAGCAGAGCTACACACACAAACTCACGTATGAGCGGGGCTGAAAGAAAAGTTAAGTCAAGTTTGCCTATTTTTTCCGCAACGTTTAACGCGATTTTTTCCGCGGCGTCCTCAGGGAGTCCAGCCTCCTTCGTGAGTGAGACCTTAATTCGTTCTGGGTCGAAATGGTCAAACTGTATTCTGGACGTTCGAACCCTTGGGAAATACTTGAGCGAATCAACAGTGTATTCTGCTGGAGAAGCCATGAAAACCCCTCACCTGCAGTCAGCAGAGTAGTGGTGTACAGCACTTAAAATTAATTAGAAAAGTTCATTTAAAATTTTGTACAAAATTTGCGCAAATTTAACACGTGTAACTTTCGCTTTTTCATTACCAGCTCTGAGGTGAATTTTAAAGAATCGGATTTTGCAGAAATTGGTTAATAAAATCATTCCTTCGTTACCATTCAGTACTACAAAAAATTATTTATACCCCTGCAAACGCGTAGGATGCTCGCTCGCTTAAGGCTAAACGCTTAGAGGCGCTCCAAACAGATGTTGCCGAATATTTAGTGGAGTCACGACTAAAGCAGGTTAGCATGCTAATGGAACCACATGTGGGACATTTAGGTGGTATCCCGTAAAAGGTTTCTTGACAGTGTGCACAGTAGGCGAGGTTTCTGTTGTAAGCAAAAAGTCCGATATCATAGGTTTTTACGATTTCCTTGGTGGTTGAAAGAAGTTGTTCAGTATTTTGGTCTACCTCAGTGAGTTGCATGATGGAAAGGTGACTGCCAGAAGCCAATCTGTGGAATTTTTCTTCCAAGTGTAGGCGGTCTCTCCAAGGGATGCTAATTTTTAGTGGTATGGCGGTGAGGTCTGTGTAAAATGGTTGCTCTTTAGTGCCCTGAGCATGAATTGTGGCCCAGCCGTGTCTTTCCACGTCTAGTTCTGCTAATCTCTTGGCCGCGTATATGCTTGGCGCCATGGAGAGTGAAACGCGTGTTTCAGGCTTTTTCGCATACGCCTTCACGCCTTTGGCGAGATTCTCCAGGATTTCTTCCGCAAACTGCAAAGTCTTCTCGTCTTCGTGTATGTTTTTTCCGAAAAGTGATTGGATGGTTTCGTTTAGTCCCACAAAGCTGACGAGGCGAGAGGCATTTTCGAGTCTGAGGTATTGGTCGCTGTTGGCTTTTTGGGTTAGGAAGGGGAGCAACTCTTCTCGGGCGCGTTGTTTGATGGTTTGATACTTGATTTCTAGGGCGCGCAGGGCCATTTCCAGTCGCTCGTCTAGAAGCCTGTAAAACATGGGTTGCTTTCCTTCTGCGTCGTAGGCGGCTCTTGGCAAGTTGATTATCACGTTGTCGATGTTTGCGGTTTGTATGGTGTCGAGTTCCCAGTCTCCTTTCCAGTCGGCTGCAAACCTGCATCCTGTCGATGAATACGAGGCATACGTTTGTCCTTTTTTGCAGAGGTTGGCGAAGTATGGAAGCCCTCTTTCTGCTGCGAGTCGGTGGGATTGAAGAAGAAGTGCCTCGCATTCTTTGTTTTCTATCGCCTCTGGGCGTATTTTTATGATTAGGCTTGGGTTGAAGATGGGTCTATGTCTCTCGTCTTCAAACATTATGTCGAGAAGGATGGAGGCGATGCGTCGGCTTTCTTCCGCAAAATCTGCGTAGCGACCAGTTTTTTCGCCGTTCGGTCCTATGGCTTCCTTCTCTTGGAGGAATTCGGGGATTATGAGTTCCAAGCCTAACGAGGCTTCTATGGGGAAACCTTCGCTAGACAAAGACTGATTTAGGTTGAGGACAAAGGAGCGTAAGCCTTCCCGAATTCTTTCTTCTGGAATGCCA
>CAZUFG010000174.1:0-1987 GCA_964618655.1 uncultured Candidatus Bathyarchaeia archaeon
ACATGATCCAATTAGGATCCAACTAGGCTCCAAATATGCCTCGTCTCTACTCACGCTTTTTTCTTAACCTTCCGCGCTTCCTCAACGTACTTCTTAAGCCGCCTCAACTCAATCTTCTTTTCAGGCAAAGTCTCAGGAGCGTACATCAGAGGCAAAACGGCTAAGAAAAGGAAAAAGCTAGCTAGCGAAAAAGTGGCGTATGCGGGAAATGCAACAAAGGGGGCTAGAATTACTCGTGTAAGTGGGGCTAGAAAGTACGGAGCGCTGCCGATTGCGTAGTATTTTTCTCTGCCACCCTGTTGGGATAAGTCTCCCCATAAAACGAAAAAGAAAGCCACCCACAGCATTCCAAAAGAAATACCGTCTACAACGAAGTAGAGATACCATGAAATTGTTGTGGGAGCAATACTAATAATCGCATAGGCAAGTCCTAAAGTCACAAAGCCATAAATCACTACACGTTTGCGTCCGATAAAGTCACAAAGCCATCCTCCAACAAACCCAAAAATGCTGCCGATGATTGCCTCTATCATTAGCATCGAACTATAGAAATCAGCTTCCAAAACGGCAGGATTACCCAGAATAAGTTTCTCAAAATTATCTACGAAACAGAACAACATCCAAGCAACAAAATAAAGAATGAAGGCTCTGTCTTGAAAAACTGATAAGAAAGAAAAAGTTTTTGCTGTTTCCTTAGCTCTAGGCGGGGTTTTCAAGAAAAGAAACAAGACAAGCGCAAGCCCCCTCCATGTAGCTGAAACTATGGAAATTGTCGTTAAATCGAAGTTTTCCACCAGAACCGCAAAAATAGGGGAGCTAACATTTATGGCAAGAAATATTATGCCGGCACTGCGTCCCCTGTTTTCGATATTTGTAAAATCACCAAGGAAGGTCAACAATGAAGGCATACCTACTCCGAATGAAAAGCCTGAAAATAAGCTAATTATCGAAGCACAGGTCACATCAACACTATCAAACAGAATAAGCAATAACGAACTCACTATCCCTGAAAGCACCCAAAAACAAAGAAACCGAAGTGTTCGAAGTTTATTTGATAAAGTTGAGCCAAATATTCCGGATACTACTACTGCGGTATAAAATAATGCCCAAATGATAGAGACTTGTATATGAACTCCCTGCAATCCTCCCAGAGCACTGTCAATTATTACCCACATCATATAGAACCATGTAAGGGTATTGAATAGCAAAGCGAAAATCAGAAAGAAGCTCTTCCCAGCAATACTAGATCTTACCTGATTCGTTTCGGACATTTTACACCTTCTCGGATTGGAAGGTTTTTTCTTACATACTTTTGTCCTAATGACGTTTAAAGCTTATCGAGTGCGTATATGTGTACAACAACAAAACCCTTATATGGAGATATGTAGAACAAATATACATAGGTGAAAAGCTCTTGGCGAAGAAGAAAAGTCCGATCATCCGTGCTTGGGGACGCTAGGAGAATTACTTTTTAGTTTAGTTTCATCGCCTAAGTAAGGGATACATGAAGCTACAGCAAAAAGCTTTAAGTTATTTTTAAAACCGAGAGTTCGAACAACTCTGCAGGCTTTTTTGGCAAATTTATTTATAATTCTCCGAGACTGCCTGAGTCCTCCAGATTTAGTTGCAATCTCCCGGATCTCCCTTGCATCTCTTCTCGTTATTGATTCTTTAAGAATTATTGAGGCCACTCTGGGTTTTGTTTCCTCAGATTGTAAGGCATAAAGTATCGGCAATGGCAAACACTCATTTTTAATTCTATGTGAAGTTTCTGCAAAGTCAGTTGTGTCCCACATGTCGTCTCTCAGTATCAAAATCATCCCCAAAAGTCTCCCATATTCGCCAAGCTTCTCAATTTCCTCCTCTGATCCGCCGCCCAGAATAGCGCTTATTCTCGTGAGAGCCTCAACGTCAGCCGCTTTCTTCCTCACCAAACGTAGGTATTCTTCGGGTGAAATGTCTGTCCGTCCTCTAAACTGAAGTTCTA
>CAZUFG010000175.1:0-1975 GCA_964618655.1 uncultured Candidatus Bathyarchaeia archaeon
TGCTTGCCGGAGACGCCCTTCTATTTAAAGGACTTACCCTCCTCTGCGAATCAGTCAAGAAGGAAGTTTCAGGTGAGAAAATTTCACAGATCTTCAAGCTCATTAACAGAATGTTTTTTGAGTTGGGTGATGCAGAAGCCTCAGAACTTCAGTTTCGAGGACGGACAGACATTTCACCAGAAGAGTATTTACGTCTGGTAAGGAAGAAAGCGGCTGACGTTGAGGCCCTCACAAGAATAAGCGCTATTTTAGGCGGCGGGTCAGAGGAGGAAGTCGAGAAGCTAGGCGAATATGGCAGACTTCTGGGAATAATCTTAATACTGAGAGATGACATGTGGGATACAACTGACTTCGCAGAAACTTCGCATAGAATTAAGAAGGAGTGTTTGCCACTGCCGATAATTTACGCCTTGCAATTCAAACAAACAAAATCCAAGCTGGCTTCCTTGATCCTTAAACAACCAATAACGAGAAGAGATATAAAGGAAATTCAGGAGATTGCGATTAAGTTCGGAGGACTTAAGCAGTCTCAGAGGCTTATAAACAAATTTGCCGAAAAAGCGTGTAGAATTGTTCAACCCATTGAATTCAATTACAACTTAAAGATTTTTGCCTTAACTTCGTGTATTCCTTACTTAAACAAGAAAACCAGAGTAAGGAGTGGTTTCGGCTAGAAGAACCAACCTCGGATGACGGGTCTTCTCTTCCTTGCCAAAGTCTTCACCTGTATATTTGTTGTGCATATCTACATATATAAGTTTTCTTGTTGTACATATATACGCGTCCTAGTAAGTTTTAAGCGTCATTAGCACAAAATACGTAAGAGAAAATCTTCCAGTCTGAGAACATGAGAAAATGTCCGAAACGAATCAGGTAAGATACAGTATAGCTGGAAAGAATTCCTTTTTGATTTTCGCTTTATTATTTAATACTCTTACATGGTTCTACTTGACAGCGGCAATAATTAGCAATGTTTCGGAAGGATTGGCATTCTTTTGCATCACGATAGTAGTCTCTGGAATATTTGGCTCAACTCTATCAAACAAACTCCAAACACTTCGGTTTTTCTATTTTTGGGTGTTTTTAGGGATAGTGAGTTCCTTATCACTTGTTCTGTATAATGGTATGAATGTTAACCGCGCTCCGATAATTAGCTTATTTTTAGGCTTCTCATTCGGAGTAGGTATGCCTTCATTATTGACTCTCTTCGGTGATTTTACAAATATCGAAAACAGAGGACGCAGTGCCGGCATTGTATTTCTCGCCATAAATGTAAGCGCTCCCATTTTCGCGGTTCTTGTGAAGACTCTTGATCTAACAACAGTTTCTATAATTTCTGCTATTTGGAGAGGATTCGCATTAATCATGCTTTTTCCATTGAAAACTCCGAAAAAAGTTGTGGGAATAGTGAAAACCTTCTCCTTCTCATCAATTTTTCAAGACAGAGCCTTCATTCTTTATTTTGTTGCTTGGATGTTGTTCTGTTTTATAGATAATTTTGAGAAACTCATTTTAGGCAATTTCCTAGAAGCCAATTTCTATAGTTCGATGTTAATGATAGAGGCGATCATCGGCAGCATTTTTGGGTTAGTTGGAGGATGGCTGTGTGACTTTATCGGGCGTAAACGTGTGGTGATCTATGGCTTTGTGACTTTAGGACTTGCATACGCGATTATTAGCATTACTCCTGCAACAATTTCTTGGTATCTCTACTTTGTTATGGACGGTATTTCTCTAGGAATGCTGTGGGTAGCCTTCTTTTTTGTTCTATGGGCAGACCTATCCCAACTAGGCAACAGGGAAAAATACTATGCAGTTGGAAGCGCTCCGTATTTTCTAGCCATACTTATACGAGTGATCTTCGCTCTTTTTGTTGCATTCCCCGCATACGCTACTTTCTCGTTGGCTAGCTTCTTCTTGTTCTTAGCTGTTTTGCCTCTGATGTACGCTCCTGAGACTTTGCCCGAGAAGAAAA
>CAZUFG010000176.1:0-1970 GCA_964618655.1 uncultured Candidatus Bathyarchaeia archaeon
TTATTTGGGTTAACCCATAAAGAGATCATTGGAAGAAACGTCCTGTTTGAAATCGACCCAGCGTCCAACTATGAAAAGATTATTCAAGACTTCACGACTGAAGCGTCAGCCAATATTGAGCCAGTTGTAATATTTTCGAGTAAAGGCAGCGCAATCTATTCAGCTTTGAGCAGGGAAAAGAACGTCAGATTCTTGCTTTTGACGCAACGCATTTCGGTTCCTGAGCAGAACGCGTCAACGAGTGATGTCTTACTGCCCGCCAACAACACTTCTCTCTTGTTGGACGCGTTGGACAAGGCTTTAGAGACACAGCCATACAGTAACTTAAACGTGGTCTTCGACAGTTTGTCTAGTCTAATCTTGTTAGTAGGGTTTGACAAGACGTACAGCTTCACCCGTTACGCCCTTGAAATGCTGGCCTCACGGAACGCTACCACACTCTTCCTGTTCAACCCAAGCGCGCATGACATGAAAGTCGCATCTAGTCTGAGAGGCCTCTTCGACACCCAAGTATTATATGGAAAAGGAGGCTTACAAATCGTCAAGGCGCCTAAACCGATGCTGAGGGAGGTAAACAAATGACCTGTAAAGGCGAGTTTGAAACTTTGCTTCTGAAAACCATAGACGACAGCCTAAAACAGGTTTTCGGAGACAACGCTGCTCAGATCATCTACCACTACTTAGATAACAACTACTCCATAAAACAAGAAGAAATCCCAGAGAAGTTAGAAGCCTTCACTGAAGGACTCGCACACTTTTTTGGTTCAGGAGCCCGAGTTGTAGAAAACATCATCCTTACAAACCTGAACTCAAAAATTGACCCTAAGTATAAAATGAAGGAAGGCCGCAACTTCACAGACTACGTAAATGAGTTGAAGACAAGACACTGCAATCAACCGAGAAGACAAGACACATGAAAAGAAAAAATAAGTTTGGCAAGTCGCTCATCGAAGCCGTGGACAGAGAACTGAAACGAATCTTTGGAGAAGTCGCCACCTTGGTCATCTACGGCTATTTAGAGAGCAACCTTTCTCTGAAGCAGGAGGAAATTCCAGAAAAAATAGAAGTCTTCGTTAAGGGCCTCAACTCATTTCTTAATTCTGGAGCCCGAGTGGTAGAGAGAATAATCCTAGAAAACCTGTACGCTATTTTTGGGTTTGAGTACAAGGTTGAGGAAGGCCGCGGGTTTGTGGATTCTGTGAGGGAGCTCAAGAACCGCCTAAAAAGTGTTGAGTCAAACTCGTCAGTAGATGCCAGCCTAAAATTTGAGTTGGCTGAGGCAAGATAGAAGAGTAATGCTAAGGGCTTTTTAGAACCTCTTTTTCTGGTGGAGGCGGCAAAATCAGTCCTTTCTTCATCAGTAGAGCGGTGGCTTCCCTAGCGTTTTTGATGATGGAGACGGCTCGGTCCCAGAGTTCCTCTTTGCTCGGCTTGACTCTTGCCACGCCTTCCTTGATGGATTCGAGGGCACAGGCCACAGCCTCTCGTGGGTAGACTTCCCACTCTTCCATTCTTGGGCTAATATCGCCCTCATGGATTCCTCGTTCCTCGGCGAATTTGGCGAGTTCTCTCCCCGCAGCGATGCACATGTCGTCGGTTATGGTTTTTGCTTTCACGTCTAACACGCCGCGGAATATGCCTGGAAAGCCCAGTGAGTTGTTGATTTGGTTTTCGAAGTCTGAACGGCCTGTTGCCACGATTCTGGCGCCTGCCTCTTTTGCTTCCCATGGCCATATTTCTGGGATTGGGTTTGCGCAGGCGAAGATTATGGCGTTTTTTGCCATTTTTGCTACCCATTCTTTTTTGATTGTTCCTGGGCCTGGTTGTGATGCGGCTATGCATGCGTCAGCATCCTTTAGGGCTTCGGGGATTCCGCCTGTTCTTCTTTCGGCGTTGGTTTTTTGGCAGAATTCCCATTTCCATGGGTTTTCTTCTTTTTCTGCTTCTAGGTCTTTTCTGCCTGGGTGGAG
>CAZUFG010000177.1:0-1968 GCA_964618655.1 uncultured Candidatus Bathyarchaeia archaeon
CGCCAGATGATGTCGCCCCGCTTGTTGGACTGGAAGTCCCACGGAGAGACCAAAACAACGTCTCCATGCTCATTCAGACCCTCCTCTTTAGCTTGCCTCGGATTCTGCAGAGGCGTTCGTAGCCGTCCTGACAGTTCACCAAGATTCGGTTGAAACCCAGCATCTTCACGCTATGCGCGCGCATTTTATTGCTTTTTAGGATGGAAAGGGTTAATCGCCTCGAGCGTTACTAAGTAAGGGAGCAAAAGAGCTTCGAAAAAGGGCTTGATGAGTCCACATCTATTAGGTGTTATACGGGGAAGCAGAGTCTAGCGAATGGAAAATTCCAAGTGGTATTCCGCATATTCTCTTTGCGCGGAGCTCGTCTGTGCGTTGTCTAAGCGGAGGCGTTTCAAAACTGTTTTTTGTCGATGATAAGACGCTAGAGAAGGTGGCTGCGTTGTTCGGAGAGGATACTGTTAGAATAGTTGAAGTCCTCAAAGGTGTTCACGAGATTACGGATAATGAGATAGCGGACAAAACTTTAATACGCCTCAACATAGTTCGTAAGGCACTCTACAATCTCTACGACCACTCCCTCGTGGCTCTCCGGCAGTCCCGCGACAAAGAAACAGGCTGGTTTATCTTCAACTGGAGACTCCAACCCGACCAGCTGGAAAGCTTTATCCTAAACCAAAAGCGACGTGTCCTAGAAAAACTGGAAACGCGGCTTGAGTACGAGAAAAGCCACGAGTTCTACACCTGCCAAACGCCTGGCTGCAAGCGATTCCCCTTCGAAGAGGCATTTGAGCTTCTCTTCAAGTGCCCCGGCTGCAACAAACCAATGATTCATTTCAACAACGACTGGTTCATTGAGATCCTAACCCGAAAAATTGAACAGATAAAGGTTCTGTGAGAGTTGAAATGTTAGAGAATTGTTGAATACCCGCATTTGCCAAGCATTGCTGAAGCCATTCTATTTTATATTGTACCTTCATCAAAGAATGTGGGGTTATTGATTGAGAGATCCTGTGTGCGGCACTGTGCTTGACGAAAAAACAGCAAAATTCAAGATAAATTTTGAAGGAGAAACATACTACTTCTGCTCCGTGAGTTGCAAGAAAAAATTCAAACGCAATCCAAAGAAGTTCGTTAAATAATTTACGCCTCACAGAAAATCAATCATTAAATCTGCGCGCGCATTCTAAAAACGCAGTGCGCGCGAATTGAGGCGATAGAATGGGCAAGAAGAAAGGTGAAAGGAAAGAGAAGAGGGTTATGGAGGCTGAGGGCAGACCTAAGCCTCTAAAGAAGAAGGAAAGGAAAGAGAAAAGAAAGAGGAAGAAGCTTACCAGACAAGAGAAGATTGGACTATAGATCATATTTTGTATATTCCATGTTCGTACATGACGATTGTGATTGTAAGGGTAAAGAATGTTAGCGATGATATCAGCTCCCATCATAAGTACACCGTGTACGCGCGTGGGAGTCAAAGAGATAGCCGTGCATTTTAGTTATTAAGAGAGAATATTAGGGAGAACCAATATTAGTGGTGTTTAAAAGTGAGGTTCGCCTACTATCTTTGTCAACAACGACAAGAGGAAGTTAAAATTGTCTAGAGAATCAAACGTCATATATGTGGGGAGAAAGCCCCCGATGAATTACGTGTTGGGGATTATAACAAGTTTCAGCGGGTCCAACGCTAAAGAAGTTACTTTGAAGGCGAGAGGACAAGCAATAACGACTGCTGTCGACGCCGTCGAGGTAACCAGACACAGATTCATGAAAGACCTGCGCATAGGCAAAATCACCATAGGAACCGAAGAAATGCCACCAAGAGAAGGCGAAGGCAGACCAAGGATGGTTTCAACGATAGAAATCACTCTGATACTACGATAGGAAACAAGTAAAATGCGAAACAAAACATGGACTAAGCGAGGTCGACCCCCTGGTAGGTTTTACTCGTACGATGACATTCGGCTTCTCGAG
>CAZUFG010000178.1:0-1964 GCA_964618655.1 uncultured Candidatus Bathyarchaeia archaeon
TAAAGGCTAGGAAAACCCCGTTTCTCGTGGCGGCAAACAAAATTGACCGCGTACCAGGATGGAAATCCAAACCAGGCGAGTTCTTTTCGGCTTCATACGAAGACCAGGATCCTTATGTTCGCCAAGACTTAGACGAACGCCTATACACCATTATGGGAACGTTCTCAAACATAGGTTTTCGAACTGACCGCTTCGACAAAGTAATGGATTTCACCCGAACTGTGGCTATAGTTCCAGTAAGCGCCAAAACTGGTGAAGGCGTACCCGAGCTTTTGGCGGTTCTTGTTGGCTTAGCCCAACAATACCTGCAAACTCGCCTACAAGTAATGGAGGGACCCGCAAAAGGCACCGTGTTAGAGGTTAGGGAGGAGCCAGGACTTGGAATTACTGTTAATGCCATCGTATATGATGGGTTTCTTCAAAAAGGAGACATCATCATAGTTGGGGGGAAAGAGAAACCAATCGTGACGAAGGTTCGTGCGGTTCTTCTGCCGAAACCGCTTGATGAAATCAGGGATCCGCGAGACAAATTTTCTTCAGTGGACATGGTCTCTGCTGCGGCTGGAATAAAAGTTGTGGCACCAAATCTAGAGAACAGCTTGGCAGGCGCCCCTCTATACGTGGCTCCTTCAGAAGAGCATATTGAAGAGTTGGTTAAGTCGGTTTCTGAGGAAGTTGAAAAGATTAGAATCGTCACTGACATAGACGGGATCGTGCTGAAAACTGACGCTTTAGGCTCTTTAGAAGCCATTGCAGAGACTTTGAAGCAAAATGACATTCCGATAAGGTTGGCAGACGTTGGTGACGTTTCCAAACGGGACATAACTGAGGCGATGGTTGTCAAAGAACATGAACCGCTTTACGGGGCTGTTCTAGCCTTTGACGTAAAGATACTGCCAGACGCAGAGGAAGAAGCCAAAAATCGAGGAATCCCAGTCTTCCAACACAACATCATCTATCATCTAGTCGACAACTACCTCGAATGGATGAACAGCGAACGTGAAAAAAGTGCCCAACAAGAACTTGAAAAACTCGTTAGACCAGGCAAAATAAAAATCCTCCCTGGATACGTGTTTAGGAAGGCGAAGCCCGCTATTGTCGGAGTCGAAGTTTTAGGGGGGCAGATTAAACCAAAATACACGCTTGTCCGAGAAGATGGGGAAGACGTTGGAGAAATTATGCAGATTCAGGACCGTGGGGAAGCCATATCAGAGGCTAAAACTGGAATGCAGGTGGCAGTCTCGATGGAGAAACCCATTGTGGGGCGCCACATTAATGAAGGAGACATACTCTACGTTAAAGTTCCTGAACGGCATGCAAAAACCTTACTAACGAAGTTTCAGGGCAATCTATCTCCTGAAGAACTTCAGACCCTAAACGAACTCGTCCAACTGATGAGACAGAAAATCCCGTTCTGGGCAACTTAACCATTTTTTGGAACAAAAGTTTGAAGAATGGAAGACCTATGAAAATGTTTACAAGCCTCGACTATCTTCTAAAGGCAAAAAGGCTCCCCATCGTCGGGGATGGAAAAGAAAATAGGGAAGAGGGTGAGGAATCGTGGGGTTAGGAGAGGTTCTTAGGCGAGAGTTCTCCTTCATTACTGGCAACTACCGAATCCTAGTCGTGAGTTGGATCATAATGGACCTTGCCATGGAAATGCCTTCTCCAAACTTTCAGTATTACGTTCAGGCTCTTGGCGGAACGGGCGTAGCCCTTGGAATTATAGGCCTCGCTAACTTCCTCGCATTGGCAGCTGTAGCCTTCCCCGGTGGCTACCTTGCAGATAAGTATGGAAGGCGTTGGCTCATATCGACCATGACGTTTGGGTTGGCCTTGTCATTTCTGCTCTTTGCATTTGCTCCAACATGGCACTTTGTTTTGTTAGGGTCGATTGTGAACAGCCTCTGTCTAATCTATCAGCCAGCGCTGTTCGCTATGCTCCAAGATTCGCTTCCTCCTGA
>CAZUFG010000179.1:0-1954 GCA_964618655.1 uncultured Candidatus Bathyarchaeia archaeon
TTGATTTGGGCGGTTCCTCGTGCTTCGTGAACGTGACCACAGAGAACGATTGACGGCTTTTTCTCTTGGATAAATTGTCGGATGCTTAAACTGCCCACATGCATACCCGTGTACGTCGCATCTAGTTTGGTGTCCTTAGGAGGGGAGTGCGAAACCAAAACCAGCCAACGCTTGACTTGACTATGCTTAAAGCTCATAGTCAACACATCTATAATCTCCTCTTCTGTCATTTCAAACGGGGTTCGACAAGGACCGATAGTACCGCCTCCAACACCAATGAACATTGCATCTCCATAAGTTTCGCATACGCCGTGGATACAACGTAAGCTTCCTGCGCTAAATTTAACCAGCGAAGGAGGGTCACAGTTTCCAGGCACGAAGAGAGCTGGCACTTGAAGCTTAGTAAAAGGCAACAACAGTTCTTTAGCCTCTTGAACAGAACCAAAATGGGTGATGTCTCCGCATAAGGTCACAATATCCGCCTTCACATCCGTGGCTTTAGAGGCTATACCTCCGAATGCTTCTCTTTTTTCGTGAAAATCAGAAGCCACTAAGACCCTCAAATCTTGCACCACCGCTTAGCCGTGGGAAAGTCTGTCTGATAACCATATATGTTGGTGGCTTATCTATACCGTGCGGTGAACGCAAGTGACCAACATCCTACTAGGGACATCAGGGTGGCACTACAAAGACTGGGTTGGCCCCCTCTACATAGACGAGAAAGAAAGCAAACTTAAAGCCTATTCAAAGGTTTTCAAAACAGCCGAGATTGACTCCACCTTTTACGCCTACCCCACCAAAGGCACGGTTATGGGTTGGCTAAAATACACTGAGCCCAACTTCTTATTCACAGCTAAACTTCCCAAACTAATCACCCACAAGAAGAAACTAGACCCAAAACAGGGCGTAGAGGAAGACCTTCAACGCTTCTGTGAACTCATGAAGCCACTACAGTTAGAAGGAAAACTCGGATGCCTACTCACTCAGATGCCGCCAGGCATAAAGTTTGACCTTGAATTGTTGGAGAATTTCTTTAAGACCTTGCCAACCGAGTTTAGGTTTGCCGTCGAGTTCCGAGACAATTCGTGGTTGAGAGACGAAACGTACAAGCTTCTTGAACAGTACAGAGTAGCGTACACGATTGTGGACGAGCCTTTGTTGCCGCCTGACGTGAGAGTCACAACCGACATAGCCTACATTCGATGGCATGGAAGAGGCGAACGCCCATGGTACAACTACCGCTACAAGACAGAAGAACTACAGCCATGGATTCCAAGAGTCAAGGAAACCGCCAAAAAAGCCAAAACCGTCTACGGATACTTCAACAACCACTTCCACGGGTACGCAGTGGAGAACTGCCTACAAGCCTTAGAAATGCTCGACGTCCTAACGCCTAAACAGAAGGAAACAAAGAAGAATGTGGCAGAATACTTCGAAGCCAAAGCGGTAGCGCCACAACCCTTAGCTAAACCTGCCCTAACATTGACGGCATTCATCCCCGAAAAAATCGAGAAAATGGGCTTCCAAGAGCTTCTACGAGTGTTCATGGATGCGAGCAGAATCCAACGGGCTAAAAGTATTCCCTCCAAGGACGTGAAGATTCAAGAAGTTACGGATGAACATGTTAGGGCTTTGATTCGTGAATATCACCTTCTAATCGACCTTCAGAAGCAGATGATACTCCACGACTGCGCCGACTGGAGCCGATGCCTACCAGTTAAACAGTTCTGTAAGCACGTGGGCAAGGTTCTGATGTCTCTGCCAGAACAGAAGGCTACAGAAATCATGAGGAAGATTAGTCTAGAGCGAGAAAAGTGGGAGTTCAGACCATACGTAGCTTAACTGGCCCATACTACCACTCAGATTTTAGCCTTTCAAGTTTTTCGCATTTACCTGTGTCCAAAAACTCAGCTATAGTTTCGGCTATGCCCTTGCCGACTCCAGGAATACTCTC
>CAZUFG010000180.1:0-1920 GCA_964618655.1 uncultured Candidatus Bathyarchaeia archaeon
AGTATTTTGTTTGCTACCTCGGATATGTTGTCTCGTGACTTTTGCTTCAGCTTCTTAAGAACAGCTTCATCTAACACTAGAGTTGTCCTAGTCTTTCCCTTACCCATTGATGATCACCACATAGCATAAATCATACAGCATATATAAACTTGCTGCACCCCTCACCTCGGCTCGTGCCGCCACGTTTATGTTATGAACCTGAGGATGTAATCGTTCACGGTTTGAAGAAACGTTTCTTCTAGGCGGATGTTGTAGTGTTCAGCCAAAACGAATATGCTGTAGAGTAGGTCAGAAAGCTCATTGGCGAGCATTTCCCTCGTCTTCGGCTTGTTAGCATGTTTGTAGCCTTCCAACCCCTTGACAACGGAGGCTACTTCGCCTGCCTCTTCAAGCATATCCGTAACCATTATGAATGGGTTCCAGCCCTTACCCTTCGCCACATCAATCTTCTCGTTAATCTTCCTAAAAACCTTCCAAGAAAGGTTTTGAGCCTCCTGCAAAGTTAAAGACACTGTTTCACCCAGCTTGGGATGTGAAAAACTAAATAAAAACGATTGCGCCAAACAAAATGAAGTGGCAAGATCGATGAAAATTGCAGGCGTGATGCTATTCGAGTCTTATACCGAAATGTTATAGTTTAAGTTTTCTCGTTACGACTTCGTTGGGTCTCAAATATTCGATTTCATCAACTTCTAATTCTAGTAATGCATAACTTGGGTCCTCAGGACTGTTCCAGAATTCGCTGAAAAAATCGCAATGCTTGGCGACCTTAGCCCTCGTTTCCCTATCTTTAACAATCTTGGCGAATCCAGCAGCTCTTATATATCCGTGTTGTCCTCCTTCCTCGAGTAATAGGCAGAATTCTATCTTTGGATTTTTCTGTATTTGCTTGACCTTCGCGTTGTCTGTTCCCGTAAGAACCCAGAATCTTTGATCAAAATTAACTAGTGTTACGGGTCTAAGTCTAGGCTGGTCGTCTTCTGTAGTCGCTAAGAATACGTGTTGAGAACCCTTAAAGTGCATCCATACTTCTGCCTTTAAATCTTTAGACTCCGCCATTGTAACACTCTTCCTTCATTGTATTCGGCAATAATTAATATTTAAACTGCTCACCTTCATGTTGATACGGAATTGTCCAACGTACATGATGTACGTCGCCAAGCCTCGCCTATCTGGTGGTCACGAATTTAAAGGCGTTTGCGGCGTACATAGTTTGGGGTTTGCAGTGTCGGAGATGGGGACGCCCTGCTTGAGGGTTTCAAAGGCTTTGGGTGAAAAAGCCATGATTCTCGTTAAGCGGCTAAACCTTTTTGACCGAGAGCTGAGGGTTCAGCTGGCTGGAGACTGCTTAAACATACCTTTAATCCGCAAGCCTACTCCTCAGCACATTAGGGAATTCAAGAAGAGTCTTCCAGATTTTGAAATCTCAGTTGATCAGTTTTCTAAACATGTTAAGCCCTCTACAAACCTTCTAGACATGTTGGAAGGAAGGTTGCCCCCTCACCTTTTGGCAAGCCTCCCGCAAGCCATCGATTTTGTAGGCGACATCGCAGTTGTCGAGATTCCCCCAGAACTTGAACCGCATAAAAAACTGTTAGGAGAAGCGGTTCTGGCAACTCACAAGCGAGTGCGCACGGTTTTGGCTAAGTCTGGCGCTGTAAGCGGCGAATACCGCCTAAGAGAGTTCGAAGTCATTGCTGGCGTCAAAAAAACTGAGACGGTTCATAAGGAATACGGGTGCGCATATCATGTAGACCTCGCGAAAGCCTACTTCTCACCTAGGCTGGGGCATGAGCGTGAGCGAGTTGCCTCTCAGGTGGGCAAAGCCGAGACCGTGATTGACATGTTTGCAGGAGTCGGACCCTTTTCAATTCTGATTGCCAAGAGACATGAAAATGTCCGCGTCTACGCCATCGACGT
>CAZUFG010000181.1:0-1906 GCA_964618655.1 uncultured Candidatus Bathyarchaeia archaeon
TTTAGTTACGTTCTCTGGACCCGTGAGTGTCCAGTTGCATCTCTGGAAGTTTAGTGTGGGCGAATGTAACCCGTAGAGCGTATGAAGGGCTATCAGTCTGTCTCTTATCCATCCTCTTATTCTTGCTGAAAGCATGTGTTCTTTTGGGCTGATGAATGTTTCATTTAATCTTTTGCTTATTATTTCTCCAAACGCCATGTATTTCCTCATATAGAATGGAACATCGAAGGTGAGGAATTCGATCAGTCCCTGATACTTGACCACAAAGATTTTGTCTGGCTCGTTCGTGTACCACCACAGAAACATGGGCTTTCTTCCATCCTTAGGAAACAGTATTGTAATCGTGTTGCTCGTGATATTTTGCCATCCATTCTGCTCTTCAACTGTCGTCTGTGCCACGGTTGTTGGAGTCGACTCGGCAAGCGTTGATTGAGCTAACACCGGAAACGCTAATGATACCAATAGAGTCGTCAAAAACGCCGCTAAAAACAGGTTTTTCTTTGTTTTCAAGGCTTTTCACCAAAAAAGACTTAGAAAAACTGCCTTTTAAGAAAATCGTTTCGAGAAAACCCGAATTTTGCTGTGGAAGAGTTCTAGAAAACTCGAACTTTATGTTAGGCGTCCTGAAATTATCAGCAACATGACGTTGAGGTAAATAATTGCCAAACTCACCATTATGGACTTGTCGAGTCGCAAGCCCTTCCCAAAACAGAAAGCAGAGGATATCAGCATCAGAGTCCATATTTGGAGGGGAAGTTGGAAATATCTAACCACGTCATATGGGAAAAACATGTAAATGTAGGGGAATAAGACCAGCGGAAATGCCGAAATTCCGATACAGGTCAATAACTGGAGGTCGTTGCCAGTCCTTCGGTAAAATAAGTAGATGAGAAGGTCAGACAGTAGGAATAGTCCAATCCAATGGAAAAAGAAGAGTATAACGATTGTTTCAAGTTCGTAGCCAGAAAAAGGAAAATAGAAAAACAATACTGAATCGAGCCTGGCGATGGCTGTCCCAGCTGCACCGAACGCTAAAATGAGAAAGGAGATAGGCAGTAGCCATGTCCGTTTGGTTGTTTTAATGAAAACTGGAGAGAGAAGAAGCCAGCGCCCAAAACGGTGGCTAAGAGCCTCCCCAATCTCTAAGGTTGGGGGCAAACGTCCCCCTTTGAGCACGGTAAGCAGCAAACGTCCACGGTCGTTTAACATATATTTCTTACTTTTATCTTGAGTGAGAAAATCAGAAAGCATGTCAAGATGGTAATACACGGTGCCGACGCCAAGCCCCAGAGTTTGCCTCAACTCTTTGAAACCGATTTTGCCTTGTTCACCTAAGATCTCGATTATTTTTCGGCGAGCTGGGTCTCGTAATAAAGTGTAGTATCGTGAAATATCCTCCGTAGGATATCACCTATCATCTACAGAACAATGATGAGATATTTGCAACTTCTATATTTAAGATTAGCAAGTTCTAGCCAGGGTACATCTCAAACCAGAAATATTACTGGTTAGGGAACACTCCCTTTATTTGAAGCAATAATAGGTAAACATGAAATACGTATGGCTGAGAGGAGAAAGGAGAAGCCCATCCATACACCGAAAATACCCGCCATGCGTCTCACACTCTTTCTCTCTCCCCAAAAAGGGATCTTTCAATTTCACCCCTCCCCTTTTTTGTGACATAAACATGCATTGTGAAGCCCTACTATTCTAGGGATTTTTTGAGAAAGTTTAGGAATGGCTTTTTACGTTATCGTCAAGTTTGTTAGCGTCAAAATCATTATTTCCGCATAAGATTCCTTTTTTCCAGTATGTTATGATCATGTGACTATGTGCCAGTATGCCGTTGTCACTGTGTGCACTTTTCTTTTATAGACGGATGCGCCAGTGGCATATTTGGAGCCTA
>CAZUFG010000182.1:0-1902 GCA_964618655.1 uncultured Candidatus Bathyarchaeia archaeon
CATCACCTTCGTTGACCCTAAAGGGCGCTTGTACAAGTTTACTCGAGCCACTGCTACGATGCCTCCTCCACCAAAAGAAACGCGTCCACATCCCTACGGGGTTGATGTTGAAACTCTTCAGCGTCTCATACAGGTAACGAAGTGCCGAAACATGCTAGATTTTATGCACACGCAATTTCACAGAGTCAGCGAGAACATTGCCATAAAATTTTTAGACTTCGCTGGAGTATCGCCGACGAAGGACCCGAAGAAGTTGAAGCCTGAAGAAATTGTGAAACTCGTCCAGATGATGAAGAGGTTTGACGGCTTTCTTCCTCCAGACGCAAGTTGTTTGTCTCCGTTGGGGGAAGATTTGTTGAGGACTGGCATTCTTAAAGAGTTAAAGCCAGAATTTGTTGCAGTTTGTCAACGGAAGCCCTCTGCCTATTCTGGTCATCCATTTATTATAGAAACAGCAATAGCGTATGGTAGTAACATACCGAAAAAGAATGACATAACGGTTTATCGGTTTGCCAACAGAATCCCGCTGTTATACGATGAAGCCAGCGACGTTTCTGTAAGGGTCATACGGGCTATTAACTGGAGAAGGTACAAGGTCTCACCTGACATGTCCGTCGCTTTTCTAGTTCATATCTGCAGCACGAAGGTTCCTTACAAGACTGTGGGGAAAGAGTTTATTGCGGACAGGCCAGAGGTGGCCAAAGAAATCCTTAACGGCTTGAGGGAAGTCGGCCGCCAACTACAACACTTTTTGACCAAACAGGAGCATGTGGAAAAAGAGAGGAGGCGTCTCGGCGTGTTTTCGAAGTACTTGCCCAAAATTGCAAAGTTCTCCACAGAGTTGGCTGGGGAGAAAAAGATTCCAGATATTGAAAAACTGTTGAGGAGTGTGAAGAAGTTTGGAGGAGAAGAAGAAGGAGACTGAAAGTTCGGCTATAGAAAGGAAGAAAGAAGTCTCAACAAATATGAAAAAGTTTGGCAGAAAACTTTACGGTCAAATAGATGAGGGCACATTTCCGTGGATAAAGATGCCAAGTCGATCTATCGAAAACATCTTCTACAGTCCTGAGCTTCGGCAGTATGTTTTGGGCGACAAGGCTGTGCGCAGAAGTGCCAGGAATATTCGTCATATTCGTCCGCTTACGCAGTTGGTTTGGGCTGGCTACTTTGCGCATGAGCTTACCCAGAATCGGAAGACTTCTACGCTTCGTGATGTGTATTATTCGGCGCAAGCGTATGACATACCGTTTAAAGACCAGCCTGAATCCAACAGCATCGTAACCGACCTAGAAACGGTTGCGGGTTTCTCTCGAGAAGACTTCAACATTTTTCCAGAAGAGCGTTCAGCCATCTTCGGCGACTTAACTATCGAGTATACTGTGCCAGGGTATGAGGGGAAACAGTTGAACTTGACTTCTCACCCAGACGGGGTGATGATTGGGCCTGCGCTTACTTCGGCTGAGTTTGTCAAAACTGAGGCGGACAAGGTTATAGTCATCGAGAAGGGCGGTTTGTTCACTCGGTTTATCGAGGAGTCAGTTCATAAGAGGTTTAATGCTTTGCTCGTGTTGACGGCGGGGCAGGCACCACGAGCGACTAGGCACTTTGTTCATAGGCTGAACAAGGAGTTGGAGCTTCCCGTGACTATTTTCACGGATGGCGACCCATGGGGAATGCACATTGCCATGGTCATTATTTCTGGCTCGGCGAACGCGGCTCATCTGAGGGAGTTGACTACCCCTGACGCTAAATGGTGTGGTGTTTGGGCTACGGACATCGTGGATTATAAGTTGCCCAGCGACGCACTTACGGATATAGATATTAAGCGTCTTCATGAGTTGGAGAAAGACCCACGTTATGATGGAGACTTGTGGCGGAGGGAGATTAAGACGTTTTTGAGGG
>CAZUFG010000183.1:0-1901 GCA_964618655.1 uncultured Candidatus Bathyarchaeia archaeon
GAGTGTTCAATTATTTCATGTTTCTTTCCAGTCATCTTTTCCAAGAGGCGGATGTTTTTGCCTCCTCTCCCTATGGCCATTCCCACATCCCCCTCTTTTATGATGAAAATTACTCGGTTTAGTTCTTCGTCGACGATGCAGTCCTTCGCATTCGCGCCAGTTATGCTTTCAAATAGGGCTATGTATCGCATTTCGCGACTGGTGAACTTTATTCCGCTAGACATTCGTCGCCTCCACAAGCTTCAGTATCTCTGAGTCTCCCGGTTCTTTCACTGTCAAGGTCGAAACCATGAAGAGTTTTCCACAGGCCACGCCTAGGTCTATGCTAGTTCCGTTATAAATAATCATCGGAATGTTTGAAAGCCTACAATAATATTCAATATCCTCGCGAATCTTCTGGAGACAGTTCGCCGCGACCAATATTAGTTTAGCTTTTCCTGTCCTAGCACTTCTAATGGCGTTGTTGGCTCCATACAAGACTTTTCCAGTTCGTACGGTGGTGGAGATAGCCTTGTTTATGTCGATCATTTTTTCGTTTCCTCTCGACGCGCAGTTGACATATATAGGTCAACAAGACCTGTGCCGATAGGTATCGACTGTCCAACTATCACGTTTTCAGTCACACCCCTTAACGGGTCACTTTCTCCTTTAATCGCAGCGTCCACAATATTTGGAACAGTAATCTCGAATGCTGCTCTTGCGAGGACGCTGGACTTTTCACCGCTGATTCCGTGCCTCCCTATTTGTCGCACCTCACCCGTTGAGGTCATGATGTCAGATACCAGCATGACATGTCGTATGTCGACGTCTAAGCCTTGCTCCTCAAGAACGCCCATGGCTTCCTGAATTAATACGTTTCTCGCTGCCTCAATTCCAAGAGTCTTAGCAATTTCATGTACGTGGTTGGTAGTAGTTCTTGTGGGGTCTATGCCAGAAATTTCGAGGACTCTGGACAGGTTGGAGCCATCTGTCCGTACAACCCATTCGCCTTTTTCCTCTGTAACGAGAACCCTGTGAATGCTTGGCACACCCTTCACTAGATGTGTAGAAGCCCTTTCGAGTAGTTTTGCACGGTCTGTGGGCTTTTTAGGTTTGAGGAAAATGTGATCGTCCTTGACCCTTAATGTACAATTTGGTAGGCGCAATGTTTCTTGTAACCCGTCTAATGTGACATCTCGTTCTTTCATCATGTTAAGATTAAGCTTGACAGCCACTTCTTCCTTTTCAGGATCTTCATATAAGGCTTCAGCAACGTCCTTTAGAAACGTGCAAATAATGCTACGAGCAATTTTAGTAGCCTTCTCCTTGCTTGCTCTATGTTCTTTATCAAGAAAAATCGTCATTATTGGGGTGGATGGCATTCGTCTGGCGTCAACGATTTCAATGAGGCGGGGCAAGCCAAGCGTTACGTTTTGTTCCCTGACTCCAGCGTAGTGGAACGTTCTGAGGGTCATCTGAGTGCCTGGTTCACCCATAGACTGTGCAGCCACAATTCCGACAGCCTCTCCAGGCTCAACGAGAGCTCGCTTATAGTTTTCCAGAGTTAGGCGAATTGCTCGGTTTACTCCTTCCTCGCTCAGTTTGGCTTTAATTAACTCGTGATTCAGCTCTTTTACAAGGCGTGGCGTAAGCTGACTTTCAACCTCTTTGAGTTGCTCTTGAATGTATTCCTTAGATGCGGGTTTACCCTTCTCCACCATGATTCTAATTTGTTCAATGAGTCGGCTGACGTTTACAGCTTTTCCATGATCACTCTTGGCTGGATCAACACCATCTTCTCCATATCTGAACTGCATAATGTCTCCGACTGAGCTTCGAACAGTTCCATCATACTCGATGCGTAAATGCTCTAAGGCGTTGATAAGTCGTCTTTGCATGTATCCGCTTTGCTGCGTTCGTAC
>CAZUFG010000184.1:0-1899 GCA_964618655.1 uncultured Candidatus Bathyarchaeia archaeon
CGGTTAAGATAATCAATCTATTGTTGACTGACGAGTATAAGATAAGTTGCTAGAACGAATCGCATGGAGGAATATATGCTCAACTGAAAGAGCTGGCGGGACCGAGGCCAAAGCGTAGAACATGTCGGCAAGACATCATCAACATCGTTGGTGCGGCAACATCGAAGCTTCGCTTGCCAATATGTTAATCTCGCTGGTCGAATTATTTTCTTTCGTGGTTTGTCTGATATGTCCGAATATCTTAAGAGCTATTACGAGCTCGATGTCAGGTACGACCCGGAACCGCAGCCGACAAAGTGCTGGGGCTGTGTCAAACCAGCCACTGAGGGCAAATGCAGCGCCGTCAGGCTTCGACCCAATAGGCCTTTTACGCTTGAAGTGAAGTTAAACCTGCCCAAGGAAGTTGAAAAGTCCGAGACGTTCTACCTGCTGTTGCTGAACATGACCTGCCCTGACACGCCTACTCCTGAAAAAATGATTAGGCCGGAAGACGTTTCAGGCAGGGTTTCTGTATACGTGAACAAGAAGGACTTTCCCAGGAAGAACCCGATTGCCACTCATGGCGTTCAACTTGACAGAGCCACACCCTGCAGCGACAAGTACGATCTAGTGCTTACGGACGACCCTAGAGGCCAGCTCTTGAAATGGCACAAGACTAACACAATAGAGATAATAAACGAGAGCAAGTACGACATTGTTTGCGGCAGCATTGAGTGGTATATTACTTACAAGACTTCGAAAGTCATGGTGTCTATTCCGGATGAAATGGTAAAAACCCTCGAAGCAGAACGCAAAAAAAGGCATTTGGACTCTATACCTGAGACAGTAAGATCAATACTAGTAGAATACTTCAAAAAGAAAACGTAATCTTAATTGTCGATCAGGTAATATCTTAGCCTGATTTTTCTCTTTGAGGCCCTCGGTCGAGTCGAACAACTGGCGTGTGGTTTCGTGATCAAACAAAAACGTCTGACGTGCCCGTTTTCTCGTCGAGGATGAAGTCTCTGGAAGGCATCTTCGTGCATAGGGCAGGAAGCGAGTTCGCCAAGGCCAAGGTTATTTTTCGTATGAATCTGAGAATTATCAAGGCATAAATTATTACTGATGTGAAGAACAGTCCAGTGAAAAGGAAATTCGTTTTTAATAGCCAATCGCTTGGAATATCTGTCCAAGAAGAGATTGCACCCTGAGAGAAAAGGAAGCCACCCACCAGAGATATACACAACAGCGTGAAAGCGAGGAAAGCTATTGCTACAATTCTCTTCACCCTTGACCAGTTTAGCCATCCATTACAGTATTCTCCACTGGCAAATAACAAGAGAACACTTCCAGCGAATATGACGAACACTGAATTTAGCCAATAAGTTGCGTTCCAGATGGAATGATGTAAGTTCTGAAACACTGACCATGAAAGAAAGACTCCGATAGAGCATAGAAAGACATAGGTATCAAACATATGACCGTTAAAAGCGGGACCGTAAGTTCTTCTCCACGGCATCCATACTAAGGGTTCTTGTTGCACTTCTGCCTGTGACCAGTAGTCTCTAGAGATCATACGCGTGAATGGAAAAAGCCATTCAACTCCTCTATCCTTGACCGTTGTCATGCTATCAAGCATGAGATGCGAAAACAGTCCCAGCGCGAGATATGGACTGGCAAGATACATCACCGCGAGGACTACGATATTATGCAGAAACGCTCTGTGGTACTCTTCCTCAGCCACCCTCTTCTTAGGAATGAACCAATAGGACCTGTCTAGATCAGGAATGACTGAGCCGAGCCCGGCTAATACAATCGCTTCTGGTTTGCCAACGAGAAGTGCTGCTGCGGCCGCTCCAAACAGGAAATGTGTATTAAGGTTCAACTGGCATCATCCTTTTACTAGCGACTGCTTGGAAT
>CAZUFG010000185.1:0-1888 GCA_964618655.1 uncultured Candidatus Bathyarchaeia archaeon
GCTGGAAAAACAATAAAATAACCCCAAGTTTTGATGACTTTCATCCTCGCTCTAGTGACATCTTTTCCAAGTGATTTCGCTACGTCCTCGTTATCTCAAATTGCTCTCAACATCCTGCCCAGCGGAGTCCTTACTAAAACTTCGAGGTAAAAAAGCACTAGAAACGCTATGCCAACTATGACTAGGCTTGACACCACGTACCTAAGTTCTCCAGCCCACCTAAACGGATCAGGCACCATAACGCCGAGGGTCCCGCCAGCAATCGGAGGTTCTATCAAAAATAATTGAATTGACAGGAGCACTAGTTTCCACTCCTCTCGCTTAATCTACCCATATTATAA
This sequence comes from uncultured Candidatus Bathyarchaeia archaeon, assembly GCA_964618655.1. Lineage (GTDB taxonomy): Archaea > Thermoproteota > Bathyarchaeia > Bathyarchaeales > Bathyarchaeaceae > CAZUFG01. The sequence continues at coordinate 342 of CAZUFG010000185.1, forward strand.
CGTTTCATGTTTCTCAGCCGCAAGCAACACAAAATCGTTTGAGCAATCAAAAATATCCAAAATCACGCTTCATCTTGAAATCGTTCGTTCCGTGGCATATTTGGAGCCTAGTTGGATCATATATGGGATGGTCTAGACGCGTGTGCGTGTATCTAGAAGAAGATTGAAAGAACAAAGCTTATAACAGGTTTAGAAGAGTGTCAAGATCTTGGCACAAACCATGAGGCAGAATGAGACTATCGACGCTACGCCTTGAACCACTTGAAAATTAGATATTGTATCTGTTCCGCTTTAGGGTCAGGTACGGCTATGATGAATCGTTTTCTCACGGTTGTGGCAAGCCTACCAGCTTTAACAATTTCTGTCGCCGTTACTTCGTCTTTTCTGTTCCTTACTGAAACCATGTATGGAGCGTGATCGACGCCGGGTCCATGCTTATACACGGCGAAGTCACACCCATACTTGATGCCTGGCGTAACAAAGAGCCCTCGATCACGTAGGTCTCGAAAAACCGCATACTTTAAGTCAAAATCGTCATACACTCTCCGAGCGCTTCTTCTCAGTTTTTCAAACCCAACCTTCGCCTTCTTGGGTCCCTCATAGACCGTGACAGTTCCCTTTTCTACTAAGTAGAGCCCCTCCATGAGGTCAAGAATGAGCGGGACGTCAAACTCGCCAATCTTAGGCTTTGGAATTCCTATGGGCTTCCCGTAATAGCCAAGCTTGTAAAGTTCTGACCCGTCCTTAGGATTCCACACAACCAAGAAATCTTCGATGAGTTCAGTTTCTATTTTCTCCGACAAACTTTTGGCTTCCCTTGCTACACTGTTAAGGCTAACACCCGAGCAGCGTCTGAAGCGTCTTCAGCCTTGTCCGCAGAGTCTTCTAAGAGTTGAATTACGTCCCTCAGAAGGAGAAGCACTGGAATCTCGATGCGACTGTTAATAATTTTTATTTCCAACTCTCGGTAGAGGTCGTCGACAACCCGCTCCGCAACCTCAACCTCTCTAGCCTTCTCCAGAGCCTTTGCTGAGCCGTAACCCAGTGTCATGGCGGTTTCTCGAAGTTTTGAAACAGTCTCAAAAACTGCACCTGAGAGCTTCGTTAGGCCTTCCTTTAAGTCTGTAGGCACGTTCCAGCCTCTTTCCATGATCTCCAGTAGTCGGAATGCTATGCCCTCACAGAAGTCGGCGATCTCGCTGGTTAGGTTGGTGAATCGGAGAAAGTCTTCTCGGCTTATCAGAATCGCCCCTATTTCGGCTAACTCTCGAGAAACTAGGCGTCGGGCGATATCCACTTCTTCTTCAGACTTTCTGATTTCCGTGAACAGTTGTCGTGCCGTGCTTTTGTCACTTTTAGCAAGGCTCTCCACAATCTGGGGAACCTTGCGGGCGGTCTCCATCACTTTACGCAGGTGGTCTTGGCAGACACTGAGTGCTCTACGTTTCACGCGTTCTTCGGTCTCTACTGGAAAAACCATAGCGTCCGCCCTCCTCAAAAGTGCCAGTCGATTTTCAGTATAGTATATAAAGAAGCCTTAAAAAAGA
>CAZUFG010000186.1:0-1849 GCA_964618655.1 uncultured Candidatus Bathyarchaeia archaeon
ATAGTCATTAATCGGAGTTTTAAATCCTCTGCGTGGGTGCTCATTTCATGTCCCTCAGCCTATATACATTAACAGTTCAAATATAAGCTTGCGCATATCTATTTTTAACTTAGACGATTTAAAATTTCCGTTGCTTTAAAATGTGACGTTCAGACATGGAATAGATGCTAATCGTCAGCCTAATCGTTGTCCAATTTCTTTGCCACTTCTACTCATGCTTTTCAATCAGTAGCATATTTGGATCCTATTTGGATCATATATGGGATGGTCTAGAGGCGTGTGCGCGTGTCTACTTCTTTCTTAGGGCGTCTTCCAGCCAAGCAACATCTTCTTTGAGGCGCACGTCTCGCACACCCCGCATAATGATAGAGATTTTCCTTTTTCCTAGCTCTGTTCGCAACTCCTCTATGAGCACTCCAGAGCCTTCTACGAGGCGCGCTTTCTGATGAGTTGCTTTTTCTACGTCTCCGCCTTTGAAGCCAACCGATGTTTCGTCAACGCCGCAGGTTGGGCTTCCGTCGACGCCGAGAATGGCGTAGACCTTGAATCCGTTTTTCAGGTATTCTTGAATTTGGTCTGTGATAGAAGTTGCGATTTGTTTGCAGTGTCTTCTAAACATGGGAGCGGCGTACTGCTCCTTTGTGTGGCTCCACCTGTTCAAGCCTGCGTAGGTTAACTCTGGGCAGGACATCTGAATGACGCCCACATCATGGGTTTTTAGAACTTGAACTATTTCTGGGATCATGCCCCGATGAGTGGCTATTCCAAAGACGCGGGCGTTCTGATTCAGAATGCAGTGGGCAACAACTACTATTTTTTTGCCTCTTTTGTCTTGAAACATGGAGAACACGCACCCCTAACTATCAAAGAAGGGGTGTTTTAATGGTTTTGCTTCAACAACCCTTTGTCTAAGAGTGGTGCTTCGCGGACTCAACTCTTCTGATTGTATGTTTGATTTCTAGAACTGAAGTTGGATGGCTTTCTGGGAGTTAGAAATGTTTAAATTTGTATTCTATGTATTACGTGTATAGGAGAAGGATACGCGTGCAGAAAAGCGTTGAAAGAGAAGCTGTCATTCCAGTGCGTTTCTCAAAGAGCGAGATAGCCAAAATTGACAAAACGGTGGAGAGGCTTCGACTAAGGTCTAGAAGTGAATTCATCAGAGAAGCCGCCGCAAGATATGTTCAAGAGGCTGGAAGCCTCAGAGTTATCGAAATTAGAGACGACGTAGACCTCAAGGATGCAAAAGCCGAAATCCTCGTTTACTTGAAGCGCCATAAGGAGGCTGAGACGTTTGACATAGCCAACGACCTCAGACTCAGCCTAGACTTAACCATCAAGGCGTTGAAAGATTTGTGGGAAGAGGGTAGAGTGGCATGATTGGAAAAGAAATGGGCGACAAAATTGTAGGAGAACAAATTATCTGCGAGTGCCGAAAAATAAAGGGTCCTGTTCTCATACACGAGGGTGCCCATAGAGCCCAGAGATACGTTCTTTACGGACTGCCTGCAGAAGCCATAATAACGAAGAAATGGAGAATAGTTGAGTAACGCGTTTGCCTGTATTTTTTGTATTCGGAATCTGAATTTTTCTCCTCAAGCGGGGGGACTGTCGCTCTTCCATTTGCTTACGATTATTTTTGTTCCTTCTCGTACTTTCGTCTCTATTTTGAATTCGTCCATGAGACGTTTTACTGCACCAAGTCCCACTCCAAGGCCTTTTTTCGAACCGTTGATTCCTTCGACAGCCTCTTTTACGTCCGTTATTCCGGGTCCTTTGTCTTCAGCCATCACTGTTATTCCCACTCTGTCAGGTTCTTTGATGGGACTAATGACTATTGTTCCTTTTC
>CAZUFG010000187.1:0-1839 GCA_964618655.1 uncultured Candidatus Bathyarchaeia archaeon
CTTCTTGGAAGCGTGCGATTCCTGCCTTCTCGAGTTCTTGGGCTATCCAGTATCTAATTTCATACTCGTTTCCTTCTTTGAAGGGTCCAACTTTCAAGCCTGCGAGTTCGATTTCTGGGCAGTTTCTGTTTATGATAATACGTGCTGGAGTGTTTTCGTAGATGAAGTCTGAGTCTTTGATGGATGCGGATGGTTTTGTTGACATTTCTGGTTCTCCTCCCAGCAAAAGGGTTATCCGCCTAAAAATGTGTGTCTGCCAAATATAAAAGCTATAGCTGAGGATTTTTGTGGTATTCGAGAAATCTTTAAAAGCGTAAGCGGGTAACCTAACCTACAAGTTTACGTTTGTAAAGGTGAGAACGAGAATGAGCGAAAGAGTACACAAAAACTCCTCATACCTAAACGCAAAATCCACAGTCGGAACCCAAACAAGAGTGAAAGACGTAAGCCCAACGAGCGGCATGTGCCCAATTTGCATCCGAGACTGTCCCTTCCTATGTGAAGTGGGGCTGTCAACCTTTCGCGGAAGAGAAGCCCTATACCCAGAGCCCATTCAATTCGGCGCAAGCACCGCAGGCGCCCTCAAAGATTTCCGTCTAGACTGGTCAGACTTCAACATTCAGGCATCCCTCTTCGAGGTGCATGGAATCAAGGCAGATTCGGACCTTGCGCTGTTTCACAACGTAAACGTCGAAAGCAAGGTCGCGGGCATACCGCTAAAAATCCCAATCGCAACAGGCGCATTCGGTTCCACAGAAGTGGCAAGAGTAAACTGGGAAGGCTTAGCAGTCGGCGCCGCCCTCTCAGGCGTCATCATAACCATTGGAGAAAACGTGTGCGGAATGGACACGGAATCAGTCATTACAGGCGGCAAGGTAACATACTCAAAAGAACTGAAACGCAGAATCGACACCTTCCGAAAGTTCTGGGACGGAAAACACGGCGAAGTAGTCGTCCAAACAAACGTTGAAGATCAGAGACTCGGCATAGACGCGTACGCCATATCCAAGCTAGAAGCTAACGTCATCGAACGAAAGTGGGGACAAGGAGCCAAAGCCATCGGAGGCGAAGTCCGAATACGAGACCTCCAAAAAGCGATACTGCTCAAAAAACGGGGATACATCGTCATTCCAGACCCAGAAGAAAAAACAGTCCAGCAGGCGTTCAAAGACGGCGTCTTCACATCCTTCGAAAGACACAGTCGAGTCGGCATGCCAACCGAGAAGGGCTTCTTAGAAGACATTGACTGGCTAAGAAGCCAAGGCGCAAAACACGTAATCCTAAAAACTGGCGCTTACAGGCCGTCTGCGGTTGCGTTCACCATGAAGCTGGCTTCAGAGGCGAAAGTTGAGGCAGTGACGTTTGATGGGGCGGGAGGCGGAACGGGGATGAGTCCCGTGCCCATGATGGACGAGATGAGCACGCCCACGGTTTACTTAGAGGCTCAGGTCTTGAAGTGCTGCGAGATTCTGAGGAAGAAGGGCAGGTTTGTGCCTGACATTTTAATGGCTGGTGGCTTCATCAAGGAGACGCAGATGTTTAAGGCTATTGCCATGAGCAACTTTGGTAAGGGTCCGTACGTGAAGGGTGTTCTGATGGCTCGTTCGCCCCTCCTCTCGGTGATGAAGTCTTCTTACTTCGTTGAATTAGCCAAGGAAGGTAAACTGCCGAGAACGTTTGCGGAAAGGTACGGCACGGTGCCAGACAAGTTCTTCATCACGACGCCAGAGTTGAAGGCAGAGTATAAGGAACGTTTCAAGGAGATTCCGTGGGAAGCCATAGGCTTGTACACTTACCTGAACGAGAGGATCAAGGTTGGATTAATGCAGCTTATGGCTG
>CAZUFG010000188.1:0-1804 GCA_964618655.1 uncultured Candidatus Bathyarchaeia archaeon
ATTCGTTTAACCGCAACTTCTGGCGGGACATCAATGTAAATGGCTAAGTCTGGACGAATCGCGTGTCTATTAATTCCTTCAATCCAGTTTAGGTCTAGTCCTGCTGCCCCCTGATAGGCTAACGATGAATAGACGTATCGGTCAGAAACCACAATTTTGCCCTCCTCCAATGCTGGCTTAATCTCGCTTTCCACATGTTCAACTCGGTCAACTGCGAAGAGGAGCGCCTCTACGACGCTTGGGACACGTTTTTCTCTTTGGAGAATATGCCTTCTGATGAAGTTTCCAATCTCTCCTTCAGTTGGCTCGGTAGTATAGATGGCGTCAAACCCTCTTTGGCGTAGTTCTCTCACGAGTCTACGTGCATGTGTTGTTTTTCCACTAGCGTCTAGCCCTTCGATGCAGATGAACAATCCCTTCTTCTTAGCCATCAGCTTGCCAACTCCACACGAACGTCCGCATAAGCGGCTTTCTAAGACTCATAAATACTATCGATCACTTTAATAATGATGCGTTCAAACAACAAAAGATTGGAGAAAACACTAATGCGACGACACTGGGGCGAAATCAAAGATCCTGTTCATGGGTATGTTTACATCACTGAGGCTGAAAGGGAGATTATCGATTCCTTTCCGGTTCAGAGGCTTCATCGCCTACGACAACTCGCCGGAGCAGAATTCGTTTATCCAGGCGCCAACCACACCAGGTTTGAACATTCCGTAGGCGTCATGCACCTCGCTGGTCTTCTCGCAGAAAACCCAAACCTTTCGCAAGAACTCTCTGAAGACGAAGTTCAAACCATCCGAATAGCTGCTCTACTCCATGATGTTGGGCATGGTCCGTTTTCCCACATTTTTGAACACGTGTTAGAAAAGTTTCTTCATAAGACGCATGAAGACATGACTACATGGGTTATTGAAAAATCAGAGTTAGGCGACGTAATCCGCAGTGTTGGACATAACTCTCGCGTAATCGGAAAACTCGCCGTGGGTTCACTGCAAAAAACTGGAAAGGCGTATATGGATCAGATAATCCGCAGCGCGGTTGATGTGGACAAGCTTGACTTTGTGGTTCGAGACACCTACCATACGGGCGCGGAGTACGGATACGTGGACATCTTCCGCCTCATTCACACGTTGGATGTTCTCGGCGAAAACTTAGCCGTTGATTTAGGCGCACTTTCAGCCCTCGAATCCTTCATACTGGCACGGATTGAATCCTTCAAAAGCATATACTTCCACCGAGTCGGTCGAGCAGCCCAAATCATGATCGCTACGGCAATGGAAGAGGCTAAAGACGAAGCAGGCTTAGTAAACTTCCGTTCACCAGAAGAATATTTGGCGCTGAACGACTATACTGTTTGGACCATGCTAAAGGAATGCAAAAAATCCAGAAAGATCATCGAGAATCTGGAGAGGCGCAGGCTGTTAAAGTGCGCCTACGACCAAACCTTCTACGTAAGAAACAAAACAATCTCTAGCTTATTTAGTGTTGAGGAGATCAGAAACCAGATGCGAGACAAAATTGCTTCTGAGGCTGGAGTTGAGCCAGAGTCGGTAGTGATTGATGTGCCAACGCTTCCATCCGTGCCGTATCGGCACTCGGTTTTATTAGAGCCAATGGAAATTCCCGTGTTTTATAGGACACGGAGTGGAGAAAAAGTTCCTCAAAATTTGAGTGAAATCTCAGGGGTGTTCGACGTGTTGAAGGGGTTCATTAACATCTTACGCGTTTATACAGAAGAAGAGCACCGTGAAAAAGTAGGCGAAGCCGCAGCGAAACTGCTCGGGGGGCTTCCTTCTTC
>CAZUFG010000189.1:0-1792 GCA_964618655.1 uncultured Candidatus Bathyarchaeia archaeon
ACGGTCTCTGCAAACCCAAAAACTTTCATGGCTTCAGGAGACGAAGAGCCCAACTACGTGGGGGTTGCAGAATACTATGACAACCGAAAATGTGTTGTTACAATTACGATGGACGACTTAATCTACAACTGTTCCGAGTGGCAAAACAGCCTCTCCATGTTCACCGCAAAGAAGCTTTATCACACGGCTGGCATCATCACAAGTCATAGTTCAGTGGCCGACGACTGGGACTTCATTCAATACTGGGTGAATCAAGGATATACGGAGGCAGGTTCACACAGCCGAAACCACGTTAACCCGCCATACGTTGGAGAAGAAAAGGGAAGGAGAAAAATTAGTTATGAGTGGCAAATCAATGGAAGCAAACAAGACATTTTGGGAAATCTAACACTCCCTCATTGGTGGAGATACGGCGACAAAGAATACGTATATGCTTGGATAGAACCATACGGGCAAAGTGACGAGACAGTAAGGCAGTGGCTGGGAAAATGCCATTATCTCATTGACAGAAATGTCGATTTGTTCATCTTTCATTTTTCCACATGGAACTCTGAGGATAAGTTGTTTAACAGAATAGGCTATAGTGATGAGATGGGAGAAGACATAGATGTATGGTCGTTAAACTGGAATTTTGACTACGCTTACAAAAAAGGCAAAATCTACCAGTTGATGGTTCACCCCAGCCTAGTAGACTGGTCTAAAGGGAGCTATGCCGACCAGCACACAGACTATATTTCCAACAGAACAGACGTTTGGTATGTTCCGTTTGGGTTGTTATACCTTTATCGTTGGATTTACGACCAAAACATCGTAAACGTAACTTCCACAGATTCTGGTCAAAACAAAATTTTCAGAATTGACATAAGTTCGGTTAACCATCAAAACTACGGTGTATCCTACCCAATCACGTACGTGTTTGATATCCCTCTAAGCTGGAAAAGTGGACATGTCTATTATCGTTATCGGGAAACAGACCCATGGACATTAATGATTAAAAAGGCGTCAAACGACTTCTTCAACGGGATAGACGCATCAAGGTTTGACTTCATCCAACATAAGGCATACGTCTCGGTGGGTTTCAGCGAGCTAAGTGATACCATCTATCTGCAGTTACGCAACAGCCCACAGAGGAACCCTCTTCAGGGCGACACCAACAATGATGGAACAATATACGTTGTAGACTTGGCCATGTTGTGGAAGTCGTGGTTTAAAAGAGTTAAAGATCTAAGGTATGACTCTCGTTGTGATTTTAACGCTAACGGCTTTGTAGACGTGGCTGACTTGGCGGTTTTGGGAGCCAATTGGGCGCGCACGCTTAGAAAGTTGCTACTCTTCCTTGCCTGACAGGAAATTTATTGCTCCAAACATGCTTTTTGCAAGTCCTAAAACGTTGACAAAGACAAGCATGGCCAAGAAGACTCTAATATCAACTGTAAAACGCATGGTTCCCATAGTGGCAGTTATGATGCCTCCGTTCAAGGCATAAACAAAATATATTATCAGGAACAGCGCCCTCGCAAAGCTAAAAGCAAATTGGAGGATGGTTCCAGCTGAGAGTTGGTGAAGAACCGTGAAAACAATGAGAATCATCGTAAACACGAAAATCAGTTGCTCATACCCCAAAAACAAAACTTCAGGAATGAGGGACGACAGGAAATAGAAAGCAACATATATGATGATGCCCGACAAAGTCGCCTTGACGACCCTTGGCAGAATTTTCTTCAAAAACGCTTTCCTGTCTCTTTCCTCAATCATTAGGTGCCACCCACTCCTTTACAATCGGGCCGAGGCT
>CAZUFG010000190.1:0-1780 GCA_964618655.1 uncultured Candidatus Bathyarchaeia archaeon
CTTAGACTCAGCTCGGCGCTGTTCTGCCCCCTACCAGGCTAGGGCAACCCCGCAAGACTCAGCCAAAAAATGGATAGTTATCCCAGTTATTTTTGTGTTTTGATAATAGCCCCAAGTGGCGCCACTTCCACCAGCCCCCCCTCTAGGCAAGTCAAAATTTATTTTCAAAGAAGGCTTCGGATATCCCTTCATGTTTTTCATGTTGTGGAAAGACAAAAGCTTCTTAATGAGGCATCAATAAAATATTTCAGCGTGCTCCATCAAGCAGACAACGCAGAGAAAGTCGAAGGCGTTCCTTTCGTTCTAACAGGTTCAGCCATCGACATGAGCGACTTCAATCTCAACCCCTTCATTGCCTTCGCTGGCGCTTTTCCAACAAGAATTATTCCAATCGCGTTTTTAAGGAAGATTTTGTACCCGCCAGTACCTAGGAATGAAGATGGTAGTGCAAAATATGCTCCGTATGGCATGAGGAAAATCGAAGCCCTTCTAGCCAAGGAATTCGGTGAGGAAAATGTAGTTGTAGCTCATCCAAACGACCTCGAAAGGTTCGTTGGCCCAAAAACAAGGGCTATTGGCATATCTTCCATGGAACCAGCAGGCACAGGATTTGTAAGTAGGACATACACTTCGATTGTTGGTTTCGGAGGCGAGCCTTTAGCATCCGCTGAATTCAGAAAGCTGATTAAGAAGCCGATACTGCGCAAGTGGGGAGCGAAAATAATTGTGGGCGGCTCTGGAGCTTGGCAGATTGAACGTGCCAAGCTAAGAGAACCTTACAAGATTGATTCGGTGGTTATGGGCGAGGGCGAAAATGACGCAATCGAGCTGTTTCGAAAGGCAAGCAACGGCGAGAAACTTCCTCCACTGGTCAAAACTGAGAGCCCAGAACCAGAGAAGATTCCCCGTATTATTCATCCGTCCCTTTTCGGGGTTGTGGAAATAACTCGCGGATGCGGTCGTGGGTGCAAGTTTTGTTCCCCAACCATGAGACAGTGTTACTCGTTTCCTCTTGACTCTATTTTGGCTGAAGTGAGGTTAAACGCGAAAAATGGTACGAGGATGATTACTCTTGCGACTGATGACTTGTTCCTCTACAAGTCGAAGGGAAAGTTTCTGCCAAACCGGGAGGCCATAGTGAGTCTAATTGAGTCTATTGCTACCGTTCCTGGAGTCGAGTTTATTCAGCCTGCGCATGCTTCGCTGGCGCCTGTGGTCTATGACCCCCAGATGGTTGAGGAGATCGGGCCCGTTCTCTTGGAGAAGGCACGTTGGGCGAACGATGGGGTTCGGCATAGCTCGGTTGAGGTTGGCATTGAGACAGGTAGTACGAGGCTTATGAAAGAGCATATGAAGGGTAAGATGTATCCCTACAAGCCTGAAGAATGGCAAGACATCGTGGTTAAGGGAATAGACATACTGAATGAGAATGGCATCTACCCCCTTTGCACGTTGATAAACGGATTGCCAGACGAAGAGGAAGAAGATGCGTTGGCTACCTTGGAGCTTCTTGATAAGCTTAAGCGTTCTATAGCATTTTATGTCCCGCTTTTGTTTACGTCTGAGGAAGAATGTATGCTAAGAGAGGCGAGACAAGCAGATTTGAGAGGCTTGACGCCGTTGCAGTGGGAAATAATTGCCACTTGCTGGAAGTATAATGTTGCAAGATTTGCAAACACTTTTCAAAAATCAATGATTATGTTCGGGTCGCTGTTTGCTTACCTACTTTACTATCGTTGGAAACATGGGAAGAAAGTTTTGTCTCCTATTCTGAAATTTT
>CAZUFG010000191.1:0-1773 GCA_964618655.1 uncultured Candidatus Bathyarchaeia archaeon
CGAATTAGTCGATAATTTATTCTAATTAATAAAAGATTTGATTTACCTCACGGAAAGTGCCATTCCTTAATCATTTCTTTGGGCGGATTCGACTTCTCTCTCCCATACCGACACACAGGCTTAGTCAAATGCCTCTGCGACCTAGCAGACGTGATGTAAAGCCCCCTCTTCAGCCTTCGCCCTTCCTTAACAGCCACTTTTTTAAGCTCAGAAGAGCGGAAACCACACTTCTCACATCTAAAACCCTGCTCCTTCCCCATCGACTTCATCCTTTTTCCACAGTGCGGACATGCTGGATTGAGGAAAAACAACTTCGACGCCAACTTCAGAACTCGCAGTTTCTCAAGGTTAATCGTCACAGAACGCCTCGGCGAAGCGGCACGAACGCCACCAAAAGCCTCGATGAGGTCTCCAACGATCAGCTCCTTTGCAGCTTCTCTAAGGGCTCCTGTAGGCTCATAAGCGGCGCAATCAATCAGCCCAGTCTCGTCTCGGATTTGAAAAATAACGTGCCGTCTAGGAATAATGTGGGGCTCTTCTGCCACGACTCCTCGAACAATCAGTGGATGGAACGGTTGTACGTCGCAGACAGCCTTAACCAACCGTAAATGGGCATCGGTTCCATGATTTGTTCGGAAAATCACCCATCTTTCAACTGGCTCCACTGGCCGAATCATCTCGTGAGCTTGCTTAACAACCTCTGGGGTTTCTCCTCGAATGCCGTAAAGAATTGGGTCTGGTCCTCTGGGCGTGATTAAAACTCGCCCCTTTTCGGGGTCTATGTTGTTAAAAGTTAAAGGCGAAGTTTTCTCGTCCATCTCCTTAACTGACGAGGCATCTATTCTTCGAGACGTGCCCCGATTTTCGGGCGTTCGGTACGTGATGACCTCATAAGTGTGGTCTCCTTCTAGGGTTTCTCCGACCGCAGCCAACCCTCCAATGATTCCACGTCCAGTCTTGAAGCCAACAGCCTCCGCCTTGAAAAAGCGGATAAGCTTTAGGGCTTCCCTCATCTTCACAATACCCTGAATGGTTTCCTTGGAAAAAACTCTGAGTTCCTGAGGGATGTCTCCGAAAAAGAAGACGACGCCTGGTTCAGTGCCCGCATAGTCCATGTCAGAATTTTTCTCAATAACATCGATGACGATTTCCACAATCTTTTCAACCATGTCTCGGTCGCATCGGATTCTTAGGCAGAGGGCGCCGTTTCCACGAGTTTTCCACGGAACGTTTGGATTCAGCCTAACAAGGTTTGGGTAATCGATGAAGGAGACGCCCAACTTTTCCAGTTTTTCAACGAGAAGCGCAGCTACGTAGGTAGTGCAACCCGTTCTTGGCGAATCAGTGTCATCGAAACCTATATGCATCGTAATCATAGGGCGTCAGCTCAGCACGTATTCATGAAAAGGCGGCGCAATGATAAGAACTTTCAGTTATGTTTTGGGCAGAACAAGAAAAAGGGGGGAGGTGACGAATCTAGGCGCCTTCTTCAATCACGATCATGGTTAGCGTGGATCGAACCTTGTCTAGGCGGCGAACATGCCATGTCACGAGTTCCTTGAGTCTGTCCATTGTTTTTGCCTGAATCTTGGCAACTACATCGTAGACTCCATATACTGCGTATGCTTCGACTACGCCCTCAACCTTTTGCAGGGATTTAAGGACTTCACTCTCTGATCCGATTTCTGTGTTTATTAACACAAACGCAACTGGCATACAACATCCCTCTTACTGTCTAAGATTGTTTCTGATACCCTAAAATATTTTTGCTTA
>CAZUFG010000192.1:0-1741 GCA_964618655.1 uncultured Candidatus Bathyarchaeia archaeon
TTTGGAAGTCGGTAAAGAACCTGCCTTACTTGCAGATTATCTGTATGCCTTACGTAGCAAAACCTCAAGTTTGGCACGATACAAGGCGGGACCAGACGGGGTTGCAACCGCTGGCGGAGGAGGAGGCGGGGGTGGGGGCGCCGACGAAAAAGTGAAGGTTTCGACTACAGACACGACAACGGATTATCTTAGCAGTAAGATTGCGGTTGATGACACTTTAACTAAAACGGTTTTGAACCCATCCGGTAACGAACAGCTACAGCTTAAACAAACGGCTAACTCGGTTGTCCAAAAGGTCGAAGTTTCAGAAGCGGGAACTCTGAGAGGCACACGTAAGCGAATAAACTTTGTGCATTTCAGTACCACAGATGACCCGGCAAATGATAGAGTTAACGTTAGCGGAGTTAATTATGTCGGTGCCGGAACCGGCATAAGCGTAAGCCCAAATCAAGGAAATGTTTCAGTGACAAACACGATGCCAGGAAAAAATATTGATGCGGGTCTTCGCACAAGCTCTGACACGTCAGGAAGCACAACATCGACGAGCTATGTTGACGTATTATCCATAGACTATTCTGACCCTGAAGTCAGCATTTATAATGTAGGAACGTATGGTTTTCTCCAAGCGTATTGTAGTGCCGCATTTCAGGGGTACATGAGGCTTATAACATACAGCTCTTCGGGAATAGTTGACATTCTCATTCCTGGCACTACAAACTACTGCCCATATCAACTTGACGATTCCTATGCTTATTCAATTGGGGCTGGTAGTGCAAACGCAGTTGCGAAACTCAGCGTTAAAGCTAACAGCGGATACACTGTTTACTATGCCAAACGAAGATTGTTTGTGTTAACGAGGCAAACATAATGCCCATATTCATGTTACCTTGTGGAAAAGATAAGGATTCTATGATATGTGAAACAGCATTCAAAACGCTCCACGCTAAATTTAAGACAAAAAACGACGACTTAACTTATAGAGAGGCTAAAGATGGTGTTTTCTCCATCCAACCTGACGGAACAGAAAGGAGAGTCAAAGACGTAGAAATTTGGATAGACCCCACATTAGGTTTTGGCTTACAGGACATTCCGGATGACTGGAGTTTTGGAAATGGCACAACGGTAGGAAGCCTCACACTAAAAGACGAAAGAGAAATCATGTGCGCATGGATAGTTGTATCAGATGATATAAAGGATTTAATAAAAACCAACATTGAGAAAATCAAAAAAATCTTCGTGTGAGGCGACAAGGAATGCCGATGGTGAGGGATGTCTTGTACTGGCCAAAAAACTTACGCGACAGAGTGAAACAAACCGTCCAACTCTTTCAGCAACAAGAACTGAAACACAACTTGGCTAAAACCGACCTAAGAGACGTCATCATAGTCTGCATTGCAGAAGCCCTCCCAACAGTTACAAAGATGCCTCTTCAAGAGTTCAAGCAGAGAGCAGACGAACTAAAAAAAAGAAAATGTTGATTTAGAGTTCTGATTCTCGCTTCATAACTGATTTTTGGACAACTCATCCTAACTCGCCTTCTGTGCAGAAGATGACCAACAAACTAGAAGAAATCAGACAGAAAGTCGCCCAACTTAAAAAGGACGCGGAGGAGCTGCGACGTCTCAAAGCAGATTGCGACGCCGCTAAGAAGCTCCGTAAAACAATAGTCAAAACAAAATTCGATTGATTTTTGACCTACTTTCTAAAGACTTTGGCCATGTGTGGTGCGGCCGCCGGGATT
>CAZUFG010000193.1:0-1685 GCA_964618655.1 uncultured Candidatus Bathyarchaeia archaeon
CAACCTTCTTGGGCGCCGGATGTTGGCCCCACTACGTACCCGCAGCCGTAGAAGAAATCATCCAAAGAACAGAACTCCTCACATCCTACACGCCGTACCAACCAGAAATCTCGCAAGGGCTACTGCAAGCACTTTTCGAATATCAGGGCATGATCTGCGAAATCACAGGGATGGAGGTTGCAAACTGTTCAATGTATGATTGGACATCCGCCTTAGGTGAAGCCGCACGCATGGCTGCCCGACTGACCAACCGAACCGAAGTTCTCATTCCAAAAATTATTCACCCCGAAAGAAAGGCGACGCTGCAGACCTACGTCGAGCCTGCTGGACTACGCACAAAGCCCGTAAGTTATGATTCATGGACGGGCCAACTCAACCTCGAAGACCTAAAAACAAAGATTTCAGAGAAGACAGCCGCCATATACATTGAAAACCCAACCTATCTAGGATTCATTGAGACGCAAGTGGAAGAAATCGCTGAAGAAGCCCACGACAACGAAGCACTGTTCATTGTAGGCGTTGACCCAACCTCGCTTGGAGTCATAAAACAGCCAAGCGAATACGGCGCAGACATAGTAGTCGGCGAAGGACAGCCCCTCGGAAACCACATGAACTATGGTGGACCACTACTCGGCATATTCGCCTGCCGAGACGACGCTCAACTAATTCGGCAAATGCCTGGCCGCATAATTGGCATGACTACAACCGTGGACGAAAGCAAAACTGGGTTCTGCATGGCGCTGCAAACCAGAGAGCAACACATCAGACGAGAAAAAGCAACGTCTAACATCTGCTCTAACGAGGCACTCTGCGCCGTCGCCTCAGCAGTATATTTGGCTTTGCTAGGCCCTCACGGCTTAAAGGCGTTAGGAGAAACAATCATGAGTAAAGCACGCTACGCCATGCAACTCCTATCGAAAATAAACGGAGTAAAGGCTCCATTATTCAAGTCTCCACACTTCAAAGAATTCACAGTAAACTTTAACGAGACAAGAAAAACCGTGCAAGAAGCGCACGAAGGACTTCTACAACACAAAGTTCACGGAGGAAAAGACCTCACACACGAGTTTCCAGAGTTAGGCGAAACCGCCCTATACTGCGTAACCGAAACACACTCGAAAGCAGACATTGACCGACTCGCCATCGCATTAGAAAAAACCTTGACGGAGGCTGAATCCTAAATGTTTAGACAAGCCCGCTGGAACGAACCAGTAATCTTCAAGTTAGGATATCCCGGACGAAGAGGCTACATCACGCCCAAGACTGAAAAAGAAATCCAACAAGTGGCTGGAGACCCGAAAGAATTCTTGCCAGAAAAACTGCGAAGAAAGACACCTCCAAAACTGCCAGAGCTTTCCGAAGTAGAAGTGGTGAGGCACTACACTCGCCTTTCTCAGATGAATTACGGCGTGGATTTAGGCTTCTACCCGTTGGGAAGCTGTACAATGAAGTACAACCCAAAAATTGACGAACTTTTGGCTAGGTCACCCGCAATAACTTCACTCCACCCGTATCAGGATGAACGAACCGTTCAGGGCATACTTGAAATCATGTATAAACTCTCTCAGTGGCTCGCAGAAATCACTGGGACACACGAGGTGTGCTTGCAACCAGCCGCTGGAGCCCACGGAGAATTTTTAGGCGCTCTCATCATGCGAGCACACCAAAAACTAAACAACAAACTC
>CAZUFG010000194.1:0-1684 GCA_964618655.1 uncultured Candidatus Bathyarchaeia archaeon
TTCTGGTTTTTGGGAGAGCTCGGCTGGGCGTTCTACACTCTTGTCTTGAACGTGGAAAAGCCGTATCCGTCTGTTGCAGACGCCTTCTGGCTAATTGGCTACGTGCCCCTTTTTATCGCCTTGTACGTGTATGTCCAAACTTTCAAGCCTGCCGTCTCTAAGCGAATGCTCAGAATCGCCGGAGGAATGACCCTTCTTGCAAGTCTAGTAATTATTTTTGCGTTGATACCTCCAATAATGGCGGCAGCAGAAGACCCATTGACAGAAGTCGTAGACCTTGCGTACCCAGCCTTAGACGTTCTTCTGTTCGCAATAGCATTGTTGGGTTTGCTAATCTTTATGGTAAGTAGGCTGAATGGCAAGATGGAGACTGCTTGGTTTCTTATAAACGCTGGAATCTTCATGAACGTAGTTGGAGACGTGCTTTTCAGCTACACAACCCTTACGGGCACGTATTGGAGCCCTCCAGCACATCCTTTGGAACTCTTCTTCCACGGAGGATACATTCTGTTCTTGCTGGCTTTCTACACACACATGAAAGAACTCTAGTAGGGCGGAGAGTCACGCCCTAATTTTTTCATAACTTTTCCATAAACATCTAACGCCGAGCTCTCGTCTTTCACGTTTTTTATCAACATCCGCCCACGATTGAATAGGCTCACTTCAACGCCGCCATCATATTGGAACACGATGACGAAGGATGATTTTACCAGCACATTAAAGTGACGTTTCAGCATCTCGTAGACTTCGCCCAGCTCCATATCAATTGGCTTCGGCGGATTCACGTTGACCGTGTTGCGACCGCAGAGCCATGTTAGTCGTTCCAAGCCCTCAGCAGGCTTGATCTCTTCGCCTTTGCATACGGGGCAGTTTGGTCTCTTAAAAATGTCAATCATGGCGAAGTACATGTCTCTAAAGTCGCACACCATCAGTTTTCCCTTCAGAGATTCACCAATTCCAGCCAACAGTTTTATTGTCTCCATGGCTTGGATGGTTCCAATAATTCCAGCAGTTGCACCCAACACCCCACGTACCTCGCAAGTAGGCAGGTAACGGTCGTCAAGACCTGGCAACACACATTCTAGGCAAGGCGTTTCAGGAGGAGCAAAAACTGACAAGTTTCCTTCTATTCCGATGGCTGCCCCAAAGACGTATGGGACTCTATGCTTGGCGCAGGCTCGATTCAAAAGATAGCGTGTTTGCATGTTGTCTAAGCCGTCTACAACACAGTCCATGCCGCGAACAATTTCTTCAACATTGCTTTCTCGCACGTTTTCTGGAACGGCTTCAACTTTCACATCTGGATTTGTTTGCTGAATCCTCTGCGTAGCGGCTTCAACTTTAGGATATCGGAGGTCGTTTAGGCTGTACAATATTTGTCGATGCAGGTTACGCAACTCAACCGTGTCTTGATCTACTAGGCGGAGATAGCCTACCCCAGCCAAGGCAAGGTAGAGTGACGAGGCGCTGCCAAGTCCACCTAACCCAACTATAACCACCTTAGAGCGTCTCAGTTTTTCTTGACCCTGCGTACCGAGTTCGGGAAGTACGGTTTGCCTAACATAAAACTCGTGGGAGTTGAAAGGACGACGGACAACCATGATCTTCACCTTTTGAAACTTTTAATCAATCTCTTTAATTAGTTTTTCAACGTTTCTCCTCATAAGAGTAAGTGAAAGCCTTG
>CAZUFG010000195.1:0-1667 GCA_964618655.1 uncultured Candidatus Bathyarchaeia archaeon
TTTCAATTCTGATTGCCAAGAGACATGAAAATGTCCGCGTCTACGCCATCGACGTAAACCCAGACGCCATACAACACCTGAAAAGAAACATTTTTGCGAACCACGTTCAAGACAGAGTTACGCCAATTCTTGGCGACGCCAGACAAGTCATTGAAGGGAAGCTAAGCGGAGTTGCAGACAGGGTCATTATGAACTTGCCTGAAAAGGCGATTGAATACGTTGACGTGGCTTGTGAAGCCATCAAGCCCGAAGGCGGTATTATGCATTATTATGAGTTTGCAAAAACACCCGATCCGCTAGAAACTTCGAAACTTCGATTTATCGAAGCCATGAAAAAGACCAACCGTAACGTAAAGAAAATTCTATCAGCCAGGGTTGTTCGAGCAACTGCGCCCTACACTTGGCAGGTGGTTGTGGACGCCGAAATCCACTAACTCTCAACGACGAGCGTTATCCTAACCTTTTGATGTGGGTTATGCAGTTTTTCAACAAGTCTTCGAGAAAGTTCCGCAGCTGACTTATCCGCCCTTATGGCTATTGTCCGACTACAAATATAGTTGCTCTTCCTAATCACCAAATCTGTTGGGTGGGTAAATAATAACTGAGGGCTTCCACACGCGTTAATAATTTCCTTTATCTCATCAACCTCAACCGTTATTGTTATTTGTGCGTCTTCTTTTCGAGCAGCCTCCTTGAACTTGGGATGCAGATCCGCTGCGCCTTTCGTTGCGCAAACAGCGATAATGCAGTCGCCACGCCTCGTTAGAGCAGTCTCCTTCGTAATCTCAAACGTAGTGTTATGAGTTGATCGAATGTTCTCGTGTCCCCAAGCATCGATGACTTCAGTAACTCTCATGAGAAAACCTCAAATTACAACAGAATCAACGTCCAAACACGAACACCACAAACAACAAAGTTTAGCGAAAAACTATTTATCCCTTAACCCTTCATGCTTAAGGCATGTCAAACCAAAACTTACTTCGCCATGTAGCATACTGCGGCCTATACTGCGGATTATGCGCTCACAGAAACCGCATACCACAACAAGCACTCCAACTGCAAAAAAGCCTTCATGAAGAAGGCTTTGACGACTGGTATCAATACATTCCAGAAATGAAAGAAGCATTTCCGCCTTTTTGGAAATTTCTCCAAAAACTTGCCGAATTGGACTGCACATGCAGAACAGGCGGCGGACCGCCAGACTGCAAAATCCGCGACTGTGCAAAACAAAAAGGCATAGAAGTCTGCGCGCAATGCAAAGAATACCCGTGCACGCTCATCCAAGCCCTAGCGGAACACTACCCAACCATAGTTCAAGATGGAAAACGCCTCAAGAAAATTGGCTTAGCAGCGTGGGTTAATGAACAGGAAGAAAGAGCTAAACGTGGTGTAGTATACGCTGATACACGTGTTCCATGACGAACCTGACGCTATTGCATAGATTGTTTTAGGCAAGCGGTTACTAACAAGACGCGAAGAGTAAAATGGCAAAAGTTGAATTTTAATATTATGAGTTTTGATTTGGAACCAATTATCTCAATTTAAGCCCATACTATTCCTTTTCGAGGGATTTTAATGTGCGCATAAATAAATCCGCTTTTCGCTCTTTCTTCTTGTTCTTTGACCCATGCTTCTAGTCCTACTTCCTTTAGCCGTTTTCCATCCTC
>CAZUFG010000196.1:0-1624 GCA_964618655.1 uncultured Candidatus Bathyarchaeia archaeon
GCCTTGAGGTCTTCTGGACCATTTATGTTAAAAAATGTAATCAGCTCTGGGTCTAATTTTCTGATCTCCCCTGTGCTTACGTAAATAACTTTGCCCAATCGTTTAATCATGTCACGGATGAACAACTCACCATTCTCCAATGCTGTTTTTGTTGCAGTGACAGCCGAACGAATCTTGTAAATGGCATGGAGAGGCTCAATGTTTCCGTTCGGCCACTGGGGAATGGCAGCGTCTGCTTTCTGAACTTTATGGAGCAGATACATCAGCACTTCTTTTTTGATGAAGGGGGAGTCGCATGGGAGAACTAACGCGTATTTTGAGCCCATGCTTCTCATTCCAGCGGATATGCCAGCTAAAGGGCCCTTACCCTCCACTGTATCCTTTACTACGGTGACTGTTGAGGGAAGAATGCGGGTATAGGCGGATAATTCATCATTCTTTCCCACGGCAACAACGACCTCATTTGTTAAGCCTAACACTCTTTCTAGTACATGAAGCAGGAGCGGTTTGCCTCCCAGCCTAATCAACGCCTTATTTTCCTTCAATCTTTCACTTCGTCCGCCTGCCAGAATGAGGATGCCTACAAGATTCTGCCTCAAGGCTTTCACTTACTCTTATGAGGAGAGATGTTGAAAAACTAATTAAAGAGATTGGCAGAAAGTTTCAGAAGGTGAAAAGTCATGGTTGTCCGTCGCTCTTTCGACTCCCACGAGTTTTATGTTAGGCAAACCGTGCTTCCAGAACTCGGCCAGAAAGGTCAAGAAAAACTGAGACGGTCAAAGGTGGTTATAGTTGGGTTGGGTGGACTTGGCAGCGCCTCGTCACTTTACCTTGCCTTGGCTGGGGTAGGCTATCTCCGCCTAGTAGATCAAGATACGGTTGAGTTGCGTAACCTTCATCGACAAATATTGTACAGCCTAAACGACCTCAGATATCCGAAAGTTGAAGCCGCTACGCAGAGGATTCAGCAAACAAACCCAGACGTGAAAGTTGAAGCCGTTCCAGAAAACGTGCGTGAAAGCAGTGTGGAAGAAATTGTTCGCGGCATGGACTGCGTTGTAGACGGCTTAGACAACATGCGAACACGCTATCTTTTGAATCGAGCCTGCGCCAAGCATAGGGTTCCATACGTTTTTGGGGCAGCCATCGGAATAGAAGGAAACTTGTCAGTTTTTGCCCCTCCAGAAACGCCATGCCTAGAATGCGTGTTGCCAGATCTTGACGACCGTGTTTTGCCTACCTGCGAAGTCCGTGGGGTTTTAGGCGCCACTGCTGGAATTATCGGAACCATCCAAGCCATGGAGACCATAAAACTGTTGGCTGGAATCGGCGAACCTCTGAAGGGAAAACTGATGGTCTGTGACTTTAGAGATATGTACTTCGCCATGATTGACATTTTTAAGAGGCCAAACTGTCCCGTTTGTAAGGGCGAAGAAGTCAAGCCTGCTGAAGGCTTGGAAAGACTAACCTGGCTATGTGGTCGCAACACGGTTAACGTGAACCCGCCAAAACCCATTGATATGGAACTGGGCGAAATCTACGAGATGTTGAAACGTCACTTTAATGTGTTGGTAAAATCATCCTTCGTCATCGTGTTCCAATATGATGGCGGCGTTGAAGTGAG
>CAZUFG010000197.1:0-1553 GCA_964618655.1 uncultured Candidatus Bathyarchaeia archaeon
ATATAATTGACCAAAAAACCTATCACAATTATTAAGCCACCAAGTATTAGAGCAAGTGTAACTGGATCCATCAATTTTGAACCCTTTTTTCTTCATATAGATTTTACAATCGGCTTAAGGAATTTTTGCCTTCTAAATAAAAAATCGGTATGTGATTAAGGCTTTCTATCGTTTGCCAAAAATGTTAGTTTCTTACGTTTAAGGGTGGAGTACTGCATAAGAAAGCCCATAGAGAATGATGAACATTGCTCCTGCTTTCCTGTCAAACCGTTGTCTCAGAGCAAGCGTTAATGTAACAACAATTGAAGCAAGCAACGCGTATAAACCAGTAGTTTCGGCAAGTCTTCCCAAACGAAGCCTGAAAAAGATTAAAGGGATAAATTAGCATCAACGATGCATGGGTTCCTTAGAGTTAACGGAAACGCAGAACAAAAACTAAATTAATTAGTGTGAATTTTGCAGTGGTGGCGATGAGTCACGTCCAAATTGAAGAGATTTTCTAAAGCAGTTCGTAATGTGCTAACTGGCTTGCGTGACGCTCTTTACGGCTTCGTGTTGTCATTTTTCGAGAGCATAAATAGAGCGGTCAGGTCAAAACTCGCCTTGCGATATATGGAAAATGAAACTTCAATGCACATTTACCTACTAATCGAAGTCTTAAAATGGATAGTTTTGCCAGCAAGCTTCATTTATGTTTGTGCAGATTTCTATTTCTTTAAAGAAAATGCTCTAGACTCCATGTTTTGGGGCATATTGATTTTCATTTACAGCAACTTCCTTCCTGACCTGCCCACTATTTATAGAGAACAGAAAAACAACGAAATAACAGAAGATTTACCGTGGTATAAGAAATATGCTCTTTTGTTGTTTGCTCCATTGTTCATTTGGGTTTTGTTTTCTGGGACACGATTAAAATGGAAGACAACTGAGACTTTTCATAACTTTAAATCGCTAGCAATTTATGGAGCGTTCCTTCTTCTCTGGGGCTTCTTTGCATTCGGGAGTTTTCCAATATCGATAGGAGATATGACAAAGATTCTTTCTCTACCATTGTATGGAATGATAGGATACTTGACTCATCTGAAGGCTGATAAAATCTGGTAAAAGCTCTTTCGCTATCCACGAATAAGGGTAAAATATTAGAATCGTTTGGGTTTTGTTAGATACTTCGTTTTTCTACCTCTTTTGGTCTATACGGAGTCCAAATTGGAATGAACTTTTGGGACCCGATAACAACAATCTTGGAAACCATTTATCAACTACACTATCAGAATGGTGAAAACCCAACAGAGCTTCCGTTTACGTCTTATTCAAAATCAGACGACTAAGACAGCGGTTTCTTTCGGCAGTTGATGATGAAAACAAAAAATTTCCTAGTGTTATCATCCAGAAGACAGAGACTCCCCCTCTATAGGGAGAGCCTCACACACGCACACATCGCACGACCGATAACTTATTAATGTGATTTTCTGTAAATGGTTGCCTACTAATGGAGGCTTAACCGTGCGGAAGCTTTCAAAATACGCTTGGACCGTGATCTTCGTAACCATAAT
>CAZUFG010000198.1:0-1551 GCA_964618655.1 uncultured Candidatus Bathyarchaeia archaeon
GATTTCTCCGGCGGCGTATTGAATTTCTGAGTTGGCAAGAAACATTTCTAAGGAGTTGACTTGTTCTTCGAGTTCAGCGATTTTGGAGGCCATTTTTTCGGCTAAGGCTTTCTGGCGAGCTTCAATTTCAGCGACAGCCTCGGTGAGTTCACTGTTAATTGAGTCATATGTAGGCTGTGAAATCCTGCCCGCATTGAGCAAATCGTCTAAAGTTTGTTTCTTTTTCCTCGCTAATTCCAAATCCTTGCCTATTTTCTCAAAAGAGTACTTCCACGAAATCAATTTGCATACCTCAGCCCAAATGGTTGCGGGAAAGAATGAGATAACCCTTTATAACATACTGATATATTGCTAAC
Source organism: uncultured Candidatus Bathyarchaeia archaeon (assembly GCA_964618655.1). GTDB lineage: Archaea > Thermoproteota > Bathyarchaeia > Bathyarchaeales > Bathyarchaeaceae > CAZUFG01. Next base: position 357 of record CAZUFG010000198.1, read on the forward strand.
TGTCAAACTTAGTCCATTTTCCGTTTTTCTTCAAAAAATACCTTTAAATGTACGCGGGTTACCGATACCAATATAGCCTTGTTGCTGGTAACAAAATTTCTTCGGGCACACCACAACAGAGCGCACTTGTTTGAAGAAGAACAAAAATTTTGAAGCCATCATTGACAAGAAAGCGGACAAGAACTAGAAAAGAGGATAGGACTCTTAGAAAAACGCAACTTTAACCCGATATTTCATTGTAATTCGAGGTCTTGTTTAAATTTGACCATATTCATCTTCTTGCATATAATCACGGCAAAAAATTTATATATTCAGGTTCAGATACGGATTAAAACACAAAACTTTAATTAGACTATAGAAAGCAGATATAGAACAGACATGAGTCAGGAGAGGAATCCGTATTGGAAACCGCAGTTTTGAAGAGAATGCATGGAAGAATTATCAAAAATTTCATGGATGTGCTAATCCTGGCAGAATTGAGAAAACGATCCATGAGCGGCTACAATGTTATCGATTTATTCACAATAAGTTTGGGCTTCTTGTTAGTTCAGGCACAGTTTATTCTCTCCTATATTCCTTAGAAAGAGAGAAACTGATAGAAGGAAAGTGGAACGAAAGAAAGAGAGTCTACGTGCTAACTGAGAAAGGAGAGAAAACAATCAAGGCAATTTTGAACGCAAACGATCAGATCGAAGGCTTTATGGCAAGCCTCTTAAAATAGAATTCAGGAGACTTACTAAACAGAAACGTTTCCGTTGATCAATAAGCTCTATCAATTTTACGTAGTATCTGCAAACTAATTGGAAAAACCCATCCGATTTTACCTTCATTCATGTGTAAAAGAGACTTATGTCTCGGCGTCACTAAGTAGATCTCTCATAAAATTGTTGGCAAAAGTGATAAATAATTTAAGCGACTAAAAATACCGTCGCCCGGTTGGAAAGGGGTTAATGCTTTCCAATCATGTAACAAATTCACGAAGATGCTTCGTCTTCGGGTGTAAAACTGCGGATAACATCGGGCTCCTGCGACGAAGCTTAACTAACCAGTGCGAGGAACGTCTCGTGTTTCGCCGCCTCGAATGACCGTTTCCCCCAAAAACCGGGCGCTTCTACTTGTTAGCGCCGTAAACTGTGGGTGCAAGTTTGTCTATCGCGTTCTTTACCTTGTTCCACTCATCGAAGTTTCTCAACTG
>CAZUFG010000199.1:0-1549 GCA_964618655.1 uncultured Candidatus Bathyarchaeia archaeon
TTAGTGTGTTAATTGTCCTCTGAAGTTTTGTTCTGTACTCTGCAATAAGTTGCTTTGCTCTTTTCCTTGTCTTTCCTTCAGCATAAAGCCTGTAAAGTGGTTCGGTTCCGCTGGGGCGTATAAGAATAGAGCTTTTATCTGGGAACCATATTTTTGCGCCATCAACTGTGTCTATTTTTAAGTCTTCAACTTGCTCGATAAGTCTTTCTAAAACTCGTTCTTTAAGCTCGTCTGGGCAGTTTAGCTTGTCTTTTTCTAGGTGGTAGAAAGGCAGTTTCGCCAATAGCTCCGACAGCCTTTTGCCAGTTTTCGCCATTATGTCCAGAATTAGTGCCGTGGTCATGGCGCCGTCTCGAACTGGCTGATGGGGCGCATAAAACACGCCGCCATTTTCTTCGCCGCCAAGTCTCGCCTTCAGCTTTTTCATCTCATGGGAAACGATAGTGCTCCCAACTTTGGTCCAAACGACCTTGCCGCCATATTCGTCCGCTATATCCTTGACAACTTGTGAAGAACTTACAGGCGTGACGATGGTTCCACCTGGATTGCTTTGTAAGAAATGTTTTTCGATGAGCGCGAAGGTTCGGTCACCCCAGTGGATTTCTCCCTTTTCGTCGACGAAAATGGAGCGGTCTCCGTCTCCGTCGTAGGCTACACCCAAATCCGCCCCAACTGCTTTCATAGCCGAAGTAAGTTCGCCTAACTGTTCTGGTCTGGGCTCTGGCGGTCTGCTGGGAAAGGTACCATCTATGTTAGCGTTTATTGTCGTGACTCGGCATCCCATTTCTCGAAGCATGTATGGAGCTGCTAGGCCGCCAACACCGTTTCCGGCGTCGACTACAACGTGAAAACATTTCTTCTGGATGACGTTAACGTCTACGTGTTTTTTTACAGCCTCTATGTAGGTGTTCACAATTCCTTGTAGCTGATGCACCTCTCCGATTTTGTCCCATTTCGCCATTCGACTTTTCTTGTCGAAAAAAATATTCTCTATTTGGATTTCTTGCTCTCTGGGCAGTTCTACTCCGTCGTTAGCTGTTACTTTGATCCCGTTGTATTCGGCTGGATTGTGCGATGCGGTAATTATGACTCCGCCGTCCATTTTGTGGTATTTGACTGCGTATTGAATGGCTGGGGTTGGAGCCATCCCCGCATCAAATACGGTGCAGCCCGTCGAGGTTAAACCCGCAACAACAGCATGAGCAAGCGTAGGGCTGCTGGTTCTGCCATCGTACCCAACCATTATTCGTCCGCCTCTAAAAAAGGTTCCAACAGCGCTTCCGATGTTGATTGTGAACTCGGGAGTTATTTCAACGTTAACTAGGCCACGTATTCCGTTTGTTCCAAACAGCTGTCTCGATTGCTTCATGAGTTTTCCCTCAATTTTTCTTTGTTCCGGAGGTAATAAAGTTAGTATCCTAAACTTACATTAGACATTTGGGCGTAAGCACACTTTCAGTAACCGTCCTAAAAGGACAAACAGATACGCCTCGCGTAAGCCTAACATTGTCTTCAATCACAGCATGGTCACCCACTAGGCAACCGTCTT
>CAZUFG010000200.1:0-1503 GCA_964618655.1 uncultured Candidatus Bathyarchaeia archaeon
ATGAGTGGGGGCTGCCAAAAAGTCTCCACAGACATTGCTAAAGAAAAGCCTGAGAAGGTTAAGAGGATGCTACTGTCCATTCGTCCTGCTCATCAGAAGTCTTTGCAGGAGTGGATGCCTAAGGCTGAATGGAAAGAATACGTGGTTGATGTTCTTTCTCTGCCATACAACCTCAACTGGAAAGCCGTCAAAAGAGCGTATGAGTTCCAGCCAAAAAACTATGAAGAGTTGCTTGGCGTTCGGGGAGTTGGACCCGCCACTGTGCGTGGACTCGCCCTAATTTCTGAGCTGATTTATGGTGAAGCCCCAAGCTGGAAAGACCCTGTGAAGTATTCTTTTGCTTATGGGGGAAAGGACGGCGTGCCATTTCCTGTAGATCGAAAGGCTATGGATGAGTCTATTCAAATCTTGGAGAATGCCGTTAAAGGCGCTCGGATAGGCGAAAAAGAAAAGTGTGGGTCGCTGAGAAGGCTTAGACAGTTTGTTCCTCGTAACTAGCGACTACGTAGCTTTCGCGCCATCGTTCTTCTGGCTTGATCTTGGTTAGTCTAACAACTTCTATGCCCTTTTCCGTGTAAGATACTTGATCGCTTAACAGGCCTCTTAGGCTGAATGTCATTTTTGGGTCGTGCGCTCCGCTGTTCAGAAGAAACAGAACGGTAGAATTCGTTGAAGCCAGCATGTCTGTGGCATACTGTACAAAGCTGTAGGTCTTCTCGAAGCCAACAGACTGTATGAGGTAGGATAGGGTATCAAAAACTATGGCAACACCACTGTACGGGTATGCCTTCAAAGTTTTGTCAAAAGCATCTAATATTAGTGGCGGGCTTAGAGGCACAAGCAACTCATTGTCTGAAGTACCCATGGTTGGAGCCGATATTCTAGGGGTCAGACAAAAAACTTTCACCGCCCTGAACAAGCATGTATCCTCCGTCAAAGTTGAGTAAAGTGCGCTTCCTTTGTGGGTCACGACAACCACCGTCTTGACTCGGGCTAGGGCTTCTGTAATGAAGTCTTCAACCGCTCGCTCATACCTTGACCGCGGATCGAACTCGAACAAAATCTTTCTGCCCGTCAACTCTTCGTGGCTTAGCCCCAAAGTTTTGGAGAAAATGTCCATGTGCTCGAGGAGTTCGATGGAACGTGGACGAGTAGTCCTAATGAATTCCTGAATGGTTTTTTCGTTAACGTGTTCTTTGTTTATGGCTCTCAACTCGAGGAGAAATGAGTCTAGAATCTGTTTTTGGCCCTCTCTGAGGTATTGGAGATATGTTTCAACTTCGCCTTTCATGAATGAAAGGTCGCCGAGGTCGAAGAGGTCTCTTTGATGCGTGTATCCGTTCTTTAACGTTTCAGCCTTGAACTGTTTCCAGAACTGTATTAGACGGTCTTTGTTGAAGGTTCCCTCTGGCAGATATACCTTCGATAATGTGATTAAACAGAGAGATCCATCTTTTTCATGTTTTTCTACATTTACTCCGTATTCTGTCAGCCTTTTCCTAA